>NEXD01000103.1 GCA_003019595.1 Candidatus Marsarchaeota G1 archaeon BE_D | reverse complement strand
ACAAAAGGACTTGATGATTTGCGAGCTGAGCTACTATCGAAGAATGAAGAGACGAACAAAAGGATTGATGATTTGCGAGCTGAGCTACTATCGAAGAATGAAGAGACGAACAAAAGGATTGATGATTTGCGAGCTGAGCTACTATCGAAGAATGAAGAGACGAACAAAAGGATTGATGACCTAAGAAGTGAGTTGTATTCAAAGTTAGACGACACGAACAAAAGGATTGATGACGTAAAAAGTGATGTCAAAGTTTTCAGAGAAGACGTGTTTAACAGATTGAACACGCTGAGCGCTAATTTCGATAAAGCTTTGTCCGATCTAAGGACTGAGTTTTACAAAAAGCTTGATGAGACAAAAGCGGACACTTACAAACGCTTGGACGATTTGAAAGCCGATATTTCTTCCAAATATCAAATTATGAGTCAAAGAATTGACGATTTGGACAAAAAGCTAATTGACTTGAAATCCGACTTCACTTATACAAAACAAAGCTTTGACGAATTAAGAGACCGTTTGGTAAAAGCGATGATAGAAAGCCTTGAAAAACAGCGTTAGGTGTCCAAGACCGCATGTAGCGCTCTGTGAAGCTTATTATTCACGGTTTGTTACATTTTTTATGCTCAGACTTTTTGTAAGTTGTGACTTAGAAGACGCTAAAACGATCGAAAAGCTTGTGAATTTTCAAAGGCGCGTTTTTGGTGGTATGGAGGGCTTAAAACTTGTCGAACCGCAAAACCTTCACTTTACGCTCGCTTTCCTTGGAGAGCAAAAAGAGGATGAGCTACAAAAGATCAAGCGCGCGCTTGACGAGCTACAGTTTGAGCCTATTAAGGCGGAGCTTAGGGGAATAGGCGGTTTTCCCTCATTAAGAAATCCTCGAGTTGTGGTTTTGGAAGTGAGAAGAGGTAGGGAACAACTTGAAGAGCTTGCGAAAAACACGCGTTTGCTTCTTGATTCGGTGTCTGTGTGGTACGACAAAAAACCCTTTGTGCCGCACATCACGCTTGCGCGCGTGAAAACACCAACTAGAAGGCTTAGTGAGACGCTCATGCTAAACATGGACGAAGAGTTTGGTGAAGTGCAGCTCACACACGTCAGACTCAAAAAAAGCGACTTAAAACCAACTGGCCCTGTGTACACTACACTACACGAAGTAAAGGCGAAGAGCTTATGAGCGAGATCGGGGAGATTCTTGAAAGAATAAAGAAAGAAGTAACGCCAAGCAAAGAGGAGGTTAACAAACTCTCAGAAATAGCCGAAAAAGTGAAAAAAAGGGTGGAAGAAGCGAGCAAAATTGTTGGCGTTGAGGCTGAGCCTCTTGTCGTGGGCTCTTTTGCCAAAGGAACTTTTTTAAAAGGTGAAGGGGACCTTGACATCTTTGTGCTACTTCCAAAACACTTGGGACGTGGGGTGTTGAACACACTTGGGCTAAAAATTGCGGAAATCGCAAGCCACGGAAAAGGCGTAAAGGCTTACGCCGAACACCCTTACTTAAGATTTTATGAAGACGGAATCAAGATCGACTTGGTACCAGCTCTTAAGGTGGAAAAACCCGACGAAGGACTCACAGCGGTTGACCGAACGCCTTTTCACCTACAGTTCGTGAATTCAAAGCTTGATGACACGCTCAGAGCAGAGGTGAGGTTGCTCAAAAAATTCATGAAGGGAGTTGGTGTTTACGGCGCTGAGGCGCGAACACTGGGCTTTTCGGGTTATGTGTGCGAACTTCTTACGATAAAACACCGCTCGTTTTTAAAGGTGGTCGAAGAAGGCGCGAGGTGGCACCCTCCAACGCTCGTCAAACTCACACAAGAAGAGTACAAAGGAGAAATGAGCCACTTGGTTGTGGTCGACCCAACGGACAGCTCAAGAAATGCGGCCGCCGCGGTTTCAAGAGAAAGCTACGCAAAGTTCATCGCCGCATGCCAAAGTTTTCTCGAACGCCCATCGCTTGAGTTCTTTTATCCAAAAGAGGTGGAAGTTAGCGCGTTCGAGTACGGCGAAAAACATTCAAGAAACCTTGTTCTTCTTGTTTTTGAAACCTCTCCTCTTGTGGAGGAGGTCGCGTGGAGCGAAATCAGAAGCTCAGCAAAAGGTTTGGGAGAGCACCTCGAAAAAGCTGGCTTCGGCGTCCTAGGCGTTTGGTTTTACGCAAAAGACACTCACGCGTACGTTGCGCTTGAGCTCACAAGAATTGAGCTAGAGCCCAACGAAAAAAGAATAGGTCCGCCAGTTTACCTACGCGAACACGCAAAAAGGTTTTTGCAAAAGAACTTCAAAAAAGCGATTCGTGGACCTTGGATAGAAGGCGAAAAGTGGGTCGTAGAGACAAAAAGGAAAAAAACAAGCGTCTTAGAGTATTTGGAAAATGATTCATCGATTGATTTAGCTCCCGACATCAGACGCGCTTACAAGTCAAAACGCGTTTTTGTGAACGAACACGCAATCGCCGAGCTCAAAAAGAGCGTAGAGGCGTTTAAAGAGTTTGCAAAGTTTTACCACAGGCGACCGACATGGTTGAGTTTTTGAGTCTCGTGGGTTATCCGCGTGGACCCGATTTTCAGGCGCTACAAGAAATCGCGCAGCTTGGCGTACAGCTTATTGAAGGAGGAGAGTATACGCTATTAGGACACAGGGTTTTGGGAAAGGGGACGCAGAGCGTCGTGTTTCTCGGAAAACTCGAACAAAAGCTCGTTGCGGTGAAGGTTTTGAGGGGAGATTCCGTAAGAAGTGACGTGGAACACGAAGCGCAAATGCTAAAACTCGCAAACCAAGTGGGTGTTGGACCAAAACTCTTGGCTTACGCAAAAAGGGTTCTTGTTATGGAAGTTGTGCAAGGCGTTCCGCTCGAAAGGCACAAGCAGCTAAGCGACGACGAACTTGTAACCTGTGTTGAGCGCTCTTTGGAGCAAGCCAAAGCGCTCGACTCGATCTCGCTTGACCACGGCGAGCTTTCTAGGCCACTACGCCACGTGTTTTACGAAAAAGCAAAGGGCGCTGTCATAATAGATTTCGAAAGCGCGAGCACAAAAAGAAAACCACACAACTTCAACTCGCTTTTTTCTTTTTACTTTGTAAAAAAAGGAGAAATTCAGGAGAGAGTAAAGCGATTGCTTCAGCCGCCCATAATGAGTGTGACCAAGTATTCGCTTGAGCCCTGCTCCACATCAAAGTGGAAAACGTAGTAGCGAACGCCGTTTACACTTGTCACTTCGTGCGCGTAGAAAATCGCGCTGCCAGAACCTTCTAGCTCGCCCACAAGGTTTCTCAAATGGCGACCGCTTTGCGCGCTACCAGTTAACTGTAGCGTTTGACCTGCTAAGTTCAACGTGCAAGAAATCACGCTAAACGTGTACCCGCTCTTGTAAGTGTGAGAAAGCTGTAGCACTATCGAACCCGAAGCGCTACCATTGACGTTACTTCCAACTGCTTTAAAACCACCTGCTATGCTTGAAAGCGTTATTGTTTGCGCGCTAAAAGAGTTTGAAGAAACGGTTTGCGCGGTATAGCTTTCAGCGTGCGCAAGAATTGTTGGAAACAAGAAAGCCGCAAGCGCTACTGTGACAACAAAAACGCCTAGTAAAACCTTTTTGTTCACTTTTGACCACCAAAAGAAAAAACCGAAACGCGCTTTTATACTCGTGGAACGAGGGGTACAGACGAATCGTGCACAACGCTTAAAGCCAAGCTTTGAAAACAAAAAAGCATTGGCGAGCTACGCTTACATCGTCGCACCACTCAACATGCTAAGCGGCTTGGTCGCGCTTTTTGTGAGTTACTACGCGTACAGGTACAACAAGCTTGTCACACACCCAGTTTTGAGCTACGTTTCCATGGGGTTCATGCTTTTGGGTTTAGGTTTGCTCATCGAGGGTTCGACTTCTTTAGTCGTGCTACTACGCGCTCACGGCTATCTTTTGTACGCTAGGCTTTCCACGTTTTTGTACGTGATTTTGCAGGTTCTTTCGTATCTTGTGATTGCGATAGGCTACGCGAAAACCACTTTTCAAAAGGTTCAGGGTGTTACCGCAGTTTTCGTGCTAAGCGCAAGACAAAGGGTGCTTGAAATTTTAAGGCAAGAATTCTTTTTGCAGCTTACGGGAGGCCTTGTTTCACTCGTTCTTCTTACACTGATAGTGTTTCAGGCGATTCTAGTGTACTCGCACTCGAAAAACAGAGTTTCGCTTTACGTGCTTTCGGGTTTCTGCTTCGTGTTTTTAGGTCAAGCGCTGACACTCGCGTCAATTCTCGCTTCTTCGGCTTTGCTTTACACGCTTTCTAGTGCGGCAAAGTTTGCGGGCTTTGTGTTCATGGCAAGCCTTCTTAGTGGCGGAGGGAGCAAAAGCGTTGGGGCAGAGCGAAAAATCCTACCGCAGTAAGCTTCGGATTTATTTTGACATATTAAAAGCGATAGAGCTCGACGGTGCTGCAAAACCCACACACATTATGTACAAGGCAAACCTTTCGTATGAAAGATTGAGCAAGTACCTTGAAGAGCTTTTGGCAAGCGGTCTTATACAAGTTTTGCAAAATGATGAAGCAAAGCTTTACACGCTTTCCACAAAGGGAAAGAAGTTTGTGAAAGAGGTAGAAAAGGCAATAAGGTTTGTGTCCGCCTTTGGAATTGAAATTTGACTAAAAAATCACTACGTAAATTTGAAAACTATCCGACTTCTCCCCGCCCTAAAGCGCGAGGCTTTCAGCTAAAAGGGGGTTGAGGCCAAGTCGATAACTGTTCAACACGTCTGGACGCTCACACCTAAAACCCCTTTCAGATTCTCAAATAGAGGATTGGGAAAAGGGTTGGAAAGATTCAACCTTGAACCGTGCGGGAGCACTCGGTTGTTGTAGCGGATCGTTGTGAAGTAGCAGACCCGCGTGGGTCGCGGTTTATGCATGAAACAATTTTGTTCGGGGTTTCACGCACACCACAAAAACTCAGGTTGCTAGCCAGGTTAAGAGGCGCTTGGGCGATTCTGTGATCTTCGCAGAGCGTGCTTGAAACTGCAAAGCCGTTGTTTCAACTTTAAAAGCCACACTCGTCCTTTGATTCACGATTTAAAGTTCTCTGTTTTTAGATTGTGTGCAACTTGCTTTAACGTCACAAAGTCTCGATCGTTCGATACAACTGTTCTCTATTAATCGCAATAGCCGCAAGAATTATGTCCACAATTCCCACAGGTTTTCCGATTTTTCTTAGCTGTAACATTAATTGTATAGATAGATCAAAATCTTCGCTACTAGGATAAATCACCACCAGTTTGCTTCCCAACTCCAAAGCTGGAGGGTATTCAATAATATTAAGAATTGATGTCAAAACCGGAAAAATTTTTTCTTGCTCTTTTATGTATGTCGATCAGCGCATTTGTATCGTAGATTTAGTTTCTTCTGAAATTCCTTTTCACCTTGGCTGGGAGTAACTTTTAGCTCCATTTCATTTATCCCGTACGCTTTTAACTCTTCGAGCAACTCTGTACCAGTTTTTATTTTTTCTGTTTCACTGAGCTTCTTTTCGATGGCTTGTCTGATCACCTCGCTCCAGTTTATCTCCTTATGTCTTTTCATTTTGTAATATAGAGGTTCCGGCACTTTCGCAATTACTGTTTTCATAATTTATACGATTATATACGAATATAAAACTGTTTTGAAACTTGATAACTCTGGATAAAGGCTAAAAGCGGTAAGTGCGGTGGCACGTCGTCTACCCAAAGCTCAGAGACGGCGACAGCGTAAAAGATTGAAGGTAGTGGAAGCGCAAAGCTTTAACACAGGTGTCTTCGTGTTCCGCGAAAAAGTAGATGCTGAGCGGTTAAATGGAGTGTTGGTTTTTTATTTTGATAGTGTGCAAGGCTTGTATAAGCTTTTACTTAAACGTTGTAAGCTCCACGGCACAGGAGTTGAATT
>NEXD01000102.1 GCA_003019595.1 Candidatus Marsarchaeota G1 archaeon BE_D | reverse complement strand
AGAAGGAATAATATTAATTAAAATACTCTATTCAACAAAACTGTGATTGCTATAAACAAATTTAAGTTCGTTAGCAATCACTAGTATATCGTAATTTACAAGTTTTTGTCCTTGTTTAAAGTGTAATCTTTGGCATTTAAAGAGGTATTGATTAATAATAAACCAAGTTCGTTGGCTGATAGCGAATTAAGTCATCCTAGCTGTAGTATTAGGTTGATTAGAAGACACGCTCTTTTATAAGTTCCACAAATATATTCATCTCTTTTATTTAATCCAAATTAGTGTTTTTTGAAAATCTTGAGTTTTTTCCATTTTTATAATTCGAATAAATCTGAATTTTTGTGAGCAAGCTTAACAAGTCTAAAACGAGAATAGTATAGATAATTTGGTCGATGTGAACAAACCAGAGCTTATGATCGTATATTTATGTGTTGTGAGACAAAGTGAAAGCAGTCCGCAATGGTTTTGCAAATCCTTTTATGTGTAAAGCATTATTTAAAAGGCTGAAGCGCACGATCACGTTCGATGATTGTCTATTCTTGCGAACTGAGCGCAGCACACAGCCTTTCTGCGTAATCGTTTATTAGCTTTAATACGTGTTTTTTTGCGTTTTCACCAATTTCTCTAGAAAGTTCGGGCTCTCCTAATAGCATCAAAAGCCTTTTTGTAAGAGTTTCTACATCACCTACTTGAAAAACGAAACCAGTGTTTCCATCGACTATTCTATCGCTAAAGCAGGGCAAGTTCGAAACCACGACGGGCAAAGCGGCAAGCATGGCTTCGCTTACCACCACAGCGTAACTTTCACTTACTGAGGGTAAGCAAAAAACAGACGAAGTAAGGTACAAAAGCGCAAGCTCTTTACCACTCTTCCAACCCAAAAAGCGAACATTACGTAACCCCAGATTAAAGGTGAGCTTTTCTAGTTTTGGTTTGTCAAAGCCGTCGCCGACAATCAAAAGCTCGCAGTCTACACATTTTTCTTGAACTTTTTTGAAAGCGTTTAGCAGCAAAGACACGCGCTTTTGCTTGTCGTCAAGCCTTCCTACGAACAAAACCGCCTTTTTTCTTGTCATCGAAGCGCTGTTTAGCAAAAATTCTGTGAGTTCATAAGGGGGAATCAAACCCACGTAGTAAACTTTGCCTTGTGTCCCGTAACTTCTTATAGCTCGTAAAGCCTGCGTTTCCGTCAAAACAAAAAAGTTTACTAAAGAGTTGAAAAGCCTACCGATGGTTCTGTGCCAAACGGAGCCTTTTGGTAGTGTAAAAGATTGAAAGCAACCAAACTTCTTTCTAAAAAGTTTGGAAAGAACGGTGAGCAATTCGTTTCTTGGAAAAAGAGGAAACTGCAGGCTTAGTACGACACTAGGCGAGTCAATAAGTAGAGGTCTGACAAGTCTTAAAAAGTTTATCCCTGAGCCGAGGGTTTTACCAAGAAAACCGTAACGACAAAGTTTTAACGCGAATTTTGATGGTTCAATTAAGCGCGTAAGCCTATCGCCCGAGTGGTACAAACCCGCTTTTCCAGAGCTTGAAAACGCGTAGATTATGAGTTCAATCCCGTTTTGTTTCATGTGACGCGAAAAAGAGTTTATATAGTGCCACTCAGAATTTTTGATCAAATACTCACCAGTGAAAACAGGATTAAACGCGTCATAGTCTTCTGGAGATGCTATCGCGACTACGCGTATCATCGCGCTCACTTGATTTGTTTTAAAATCCTGTCTATTCTATGAGAGATTGTGTGTTCATTCAAAACCCTTTTTTGCCCGTTACTTGCAATCTTTAACCTTTGTTCGTCGTTTTCCAAATAGTGTTGCGCCAACTCTATAGCTTCTTGTGAACTTTTTGGTGCGACGAGCTCCTTTCCTATTTCAAACAGCTCTTCCAATCCCTTTACGTACTCAACCATTTCAAATCCGCCAAACCCAGTTATTTCAAACGTTCTAAAATTGAACGCAGGATATTTATAAGCGGATTCTCGGTGTATATTCAGGTTGATTTTAGAGCCTAAAAAAACGCTCTTTAGCGCGCTTCGCGGTATAGCGCGGTGCAAACTCGCACGCTTTACAATAGTTTCGTTCCAGCCGCTACCGAAAATGTGCACATCTTTTTCGAATTTTTGAATGAGCGGAAATAAAATTCTTTCACATGCTGGCAACCTGTCAGAAAAGTAGTTGCCCACAAAAGATATCACACACTCAATCCCTATTTCTTCACCATTAAGGTAGGGGTCAAAGTAAAGCGGAAGCCAGTTGACACTTGTTGCTCCCGCCTCTTTGTAAAAGGGAAGAGCGCTTTTTGAGATTGTGTAAACAAAATCGAAATTGCTTGCGTATCTAAACCAGTCACCATAGAACCACCTTTCTTCTATTATCATTGGGTCGTCCATGCACCAAAGCACACTTGTAATTCCGCACTTCCTAACGACGTCTAGAATCAGGGGAACATACCACTGAGTGAGAAAAGCGCAAGGTTTTACTTCTTTAAATAGCTTTAGCACTTTTGAACGAATAAAGAAAGCATCTGGTCTATACTTTGCAAAAAATCTGTAAAGCGCTTTTCCCAACTTTGGACCAGATGCGATGGTTTCCGCAACCATATCCCCTTTGTCCTTTGAAAATTTGCCTAACAGTTCTCTTTGGCCAACCGCAAGAACGGTGTATCCTCTCCTTACTAACTCATTTTTGATCGAAAAGTAAAGGTCCTTTTTCTGAAAGGAATCCAAACTTGAAACACCCAAAGCGAAAACTTCGCCATCGCCAGAAGAAGGAAAAACTTGGCACCAATTCAATCCGTTTACAGCTTGTGATATTTGCAACTTCTTATTTAACTACCGTGTTAAAATATAATTCTTGTGTACAAAATTGAATTTGGGCATTATGAAAGCATTTAATGAGATATCGCAATTTCAAAAAAGGAACAGAATGGTTATTACGCTTTTTTTTGTGTATGTGCTATGGCTAGTAGTAACTCAGTAGCACTTGTAGGTGTGGGCTACTGGGGACCTAATTACCTTAGACTTGTGACCGAAAGCGAAAGCTTTACGCTCAAGGTGGTTTGCGATAAAGACCCAACGAGGTTTGGAATAAAGGGTTTGAAAAAGAGTAATGCAAAGCTTTTTATCGATCCTCTTCTTGCAATTTCCTCTGATGTAGATTGTGTGATTCTTTCAACTCCAGCGACCACACACTACGAGCTTTGTAAGCTTGCTTTGGAAGCTGGTAAGCACGTTTTGGTGGAAAAGCCTCTTACGCTTTCTTTAACACAAGCAAAGGAGCTTTTTGAGATTGCCAAGCAAAATCACTTGGTGCTTATGGCAGGTCAAGTTTACCTTTACAACAACGCTATTCGCTTTATCCGTGAAAGACTAAAGAGTAGGAGAGTGCTGCACCTTGCTCACACTAGAACGGGTTTGGGACCGATAAGAAACGATGTGAACGCGGTTTGGGACCTTGCTATTCACGACTTTGCGATCACAACCTATTTAACGCAGTTTCCCGAAAGAGTTTGGGGAGTTGGCGAGGCGCTACTCGGTGAACTTGAAGACACCGCTTTGTGCTTCTTAAAAATGAGCTCGTCCATCGCGTCAATCAGGGTGAGCTGGCTAGACCCGCTAAAACGGCGCGAAATTTCTATAGTAACACAGGAGGAAATGATAATTTTTGACGACACTAACACTCAAGAGCCTGTAAAGATTTACGAAAGAGGCGCACAAGCGCAAAAGCTTGAGGGGTCGCAAGCGGCGTTCAAGTTTCTTATAAAGAACGGTCCTGTGATATCTCCTTTCATTCCTTACGAAGAGCCACTTGCGCTACAGCTAGAAAGATTTGCACAAAGAATTGAAGCTTGCGAGACACCTTACACCTGGGAAGACGAGGTTGCGCTCAGAGCTGTAGCAATAGCGGAGGCCGTGAACATGTCAATTAAAAAAGGTGGGCAAGAAGTCAAGCTAATTGATCCGATTTCACTAAAGGTGGAAAGCTTATGAGCGTACTTGTCGAAAATCCGTGCGATGTGCATCCTAGCGCGATTTTGGGATATCCCTCTCCTCTTTTAAAACAAAAAGAAACTCTCGTAATTTCAAAAAACGCGAAAATAAGGTCAGGTTGCGTGCTTTACTTAGGGACAAAGATCGGTGAATCGCTAGAACTAGGACACAACGTCGTGATAAGAGAAAGAAACGTGATAGGACATCACGTAAGCATTTGGAGCAACTCCGTGGTCGACTACGGTTGCGTGATCGGTAACAACGTGAAAATTCACTGTAATTGCTATATCGCTCAGTACTCGGTGATCGAAGACAACGCTTTTTTGGCTCCTGGCGTTGTTCTCGCAAACGATCTTTACCCTGGAATTGAAGAGTCAAAACAAAGAATGAAGGGACCTTTGATTAGAAGAGGGGCGCAGATCGGTGTTAATGCCACGATTTTACCATTCGTCGAAATTGGCGAAGAAGCGATCGTCGGTGCGGGTTCAGTGGTCACAAAAAACGTTCCAAGGCGTAGCATCGTCGTAGGCAACCCCGCCCGCGTGATTAAGCAAGAGTACAAGAAAGAAGATTTGGTTGAAAGCTTAAAGAGGAGGTTAATTCAGCTTGATCAAGCTCGTTAATTTACAGCGAGAGTTTTTGGAAATTAGGGAGGAGGTAATGCGCGCCATTGAGGGCGTGTGTGAAAGTGGCTCTTTTATCCTTGGCGAAAACGTTGAGGCTTTTGAGCGCGAGTTTTGTGAGTACATAGGTTGCCGGTTCGGTTGCGGTGTGAATTCAGGAACAGATGCACTAAGAATCGCGCTTGAAGCTTGTGGTGTTGGCGAAGGAGATGAGGTGGTCACCGTTTCTCACACATTTATCGCAACCGCGGATGCAATCAGAATGGTTCGAGCAAAACCAGTTTTCGTAGACATCGACCAAAAAACGTACAACATGGACGTGTCAAAGCTTGAGCGCGCAATCAACAAAAAAACCAAGGCGGTAATACCCGTTCACATTTACGGGCAGCCTGCGGCGTTGGACGAGATAAGAGAAATCTGCGACAAGCACTCTCTATTGCTCATCCAAGACGCGTGTCAAGCGCACGGCGCGCTTTACAAAGGTAAAAAACTGGGTGAGTACGGCGATGTGCTTTGTTACAGCTTTTATCCTTCCAAGGACCTGGGTGCTTACGGTGATGCGGGATTGATCGCGACAAACCTTGATGAGGTGGCTGAACGCACAAAGATGCTCAGAAACTACGGGCAAAGCAAAAAGTACCACCACGATTTTTTGGGTTACAACTCACGCCTTGACGAATTACAAGCCGCGGTACTAAGGGTGAAGCTCAAAAAGCTTGAGCACTGGATCGAAAAGAGAAGGCAGGCTGCAAAAAGGTACAACGAGCTACTTTCCGAAGTTGTTCTCACACCATTCGAAAACCCTCTTGCAAGGCATGTTTACTACCTTTACGTGATTCAGACACAAAACCGCGATCGAATAAGGGAACAACTTTTAAAACATGGAATAGAGACGGGAGTGCACTATCCTGTTCCAGTTCACTTACAAAAAAGCTACCAAGATTTTCGGGTATCGTTACCAGTCACAGAACATGTTTCTCAAAGAATTCTCTCCCTCCCACTTGATCCATTTATCACGGAAGAAGAACAGGAAAGAGTTTGTTATTCACTTCGAAAGATGCTTCTGACAACAACCTACGAGGGTTATAATTGAAAATCGCTATTTTAGGTTCTGCAATTCCTTCAACTATTGGTGGTGGAGGGCCGTTTCGTGATTACAACACAATCATTGGTCTGAAAAAATACTTCGATATAGTGTTTCTTCCAGAAACAAATTTCTTAAAATCGCTAAGCAGAAACGATGAACAAGCCCAAAGGGCTTTAAAAGGTTTTGAACAAGCAGGTTTAGAAATCCCAATTGTATCATTAAAAGACTTATCCACCGAATTTATCGAAGGTTGGATTAAAGAAGACATTCTTATGAGTACTACAAGGAAACTTGGAAGAATTTATGCGGATTATCTACAAAGAAATGGAAAACCCTCAAT
>NEXD01000101.1 GCA_003019595.1 Candidatus Marsarchaeota G1 archaeon BE_D | reverse complement strand
CAGAGAGCACGCGATGCTGGCAAGATAGCAAAGCTACTCTACGACCTTTACTCTGATAGAGTAAAACTTGTGCTCACAGGATCAGGTTCCTTCGACATCAAGGTTGAAATCGGAAGATGGCTTGTTGGAAGGGGGGTGTATTTCGAGCTTTTACCACTTAGTTACGAAGAGTTCGTGATGTGGAACGCTCAAGAATTGTACAAAATCTTTACTCAAAGGCTTGAGGCGTTAAAGCAGTTTTTGGAATTGGGTAAACAGCCTAGCTTTGACGACCCGTTTAGAAGAGAATTTGAAGATTTACTCAAAGAGTACATGCTATACGGCGGCTTCCCCGCTATTGTCAAAGAAAAACAAACAAAAGAAGATCTTCTCAAGAGCCTCGTTTTGATGTACATAGAAAAAGACGCTCTTGGCTCCTTTGGAATAAGAGAAATAGAAAAGTTCAGGTTGCTTACAAAGTATCTCGCTCTTTCTACAGGCTCCATTATGGAGGCCTCTTCGGCGTGCAGTGATGTGGGAATAGATTTTAGGACGTTTAACTCGTACATTTCCATCTTGGCAAACACGTACATCGTCAGAGTGATTTCACCGTATCACACAAACAGACTCAATGAAATAAAGAAAGCAAAAAAGTTGTACTTTTACGATCTAGGATTCAGAAACGCAGTCCTTGCAAACTTTACACAGGTGGAAAACAGGACCGATCTAGGCGCAATGCTTGAAAATTTCGTGCTCAACGAACTTGCGTCCCAAGGATACGAAGTGAAATACTGGAGAACAACTGGTAAAGCGGAGGTTGACTTCGTAATTCAAACAGCGCTTGGAGTTGTGCCCATTGAAGTGAAATCCTCAGGTATGCCAGAGAGGGGATTTTTGAGTTTCATCGAGCGTTATAAGCCAAAAATAGCGGTTGTGTTCACAAAGGGTTTCATGGGATTAAAACAAATACAAGGCACAAAGGTCGCGTTCTTCCCTCATTATTTTGTTTGAAGGTTTTACTCCAATGCGAAAGAAGATCAATGAAAACGAAGGTTTTAGGCAAAGACTCAGCAGTAATGCTCGCGAACACTTTGGGTAGCTCAACCCTTAGTGCGGTGGAAGCGCGAAGCTTCGTCGTGTGTAATAGCTCACGCAGGCCGTTAATGCTGGATTATGTCCAAATATTTTTCACACTCACTACCGCTTGCTAATCTGGACACGATCGAACGTTGAGCGAAAACCCTTTATAGGTGAACAGCACGAATGAAGTAAATGTCATTCGTCACTTCGGTCGTTGGGAGTTTTCCAAGACCAAAATTCGTGGTCGAAGCGTACGACAAATACTCAAAGGGAGAACTCAGTCGTGAAGAGCTAGAAGAGTATCTGGATGATGCGGTAAAACTCACGATAAAAGAAGAAGAAGTTGCAGGAATAGATGTGATAACGGACGGCGAACAAAGAAGAACTAGCTTTGTTTCTTTTATCGGGGAAAAGCTAGAAGGCTTCAAACACGTTTACATCACAGAGCTCAATCCAAAAGCGATAGAGATCATGAGACAGTATAAAGGGCCACTCACCGAGTGGAGAGCTGTGGTTTCTGGTTATATCAAAGGCTCTAAAATCGCGCTTGACGAGTTTGAGTTCGCAAAAAGATACACTTCAAAACCGATCAAAGTGACGCTTCCAAGTCCCTATCTTGTGATGTGGGAAAGCTGGCACTCTCAAATTTCAAAACCGTATTACAAAGAGCCAGAGGACATGGCAAAAGACTACGCCAAGGTTTTAAGAGAAGAAATAATAAGGTTGAGGGATGCGGGTGTGGCTTTCGTTCAACTGGATGAGCCGATGTTAGGCGACTTGATAGAAGCGGATGAGAACGAGCCAGATAGATACAGAAAAGTGATCGAGCTTATTTACGGTCAAAAGTACAGGGGCTTTAAAAACGAGCTTACGCTCGCAAGAGACCTTTTGAACGAAACTGTTAAGGGAATAAGCGATATAAGGATTGGCATGCACATGGACAGGTGGCCCAACCCCGACTCACCAAAATTCGGCACAGGATACGAGAGGCTTTTGCCCGAAGTGCTTGACATAAAAATAAAGCAGTACGTTGTTGAGTACGCCGCACCAGGTAGCGGAGACCCTTCAAAGTTTCTTGAGCACTTCGATAACACAAAGGAAATTGGCTTGGGCGTGATCGAGGTGAGAAATCCAAGAATCGAAAAGCCCGAAGAGGTTGTGCAAAGAGCGGAAAGAGCTTTGAAACACTTGGATCCGAAAAGGGTGTGGCTAAACCCAGACTGTGGCTTTGCTCCAGGTCTTTACAGGAAATTCGAAAGAAAGATCGCCTTTGAGAAGCTGAGCGTGATGTCACAGGCCGCACAAATTCTGAGAAAACGCTATGGCTAGGCGAGCGCTTTGGATCGCTACAAAGCGCTTTACTGGGCTTTTTTGTTCATAGGATTGTGTTTTGTTCTTGTTTCTCTGTACGAATACTTAATACCAATACCTCAAATCGACCCCCAAGCCGCACGCTTCCAAGTGGCCAATACTCTCCAAACACTTTTGCCCGCTGGGCTTTTTTTGATGGTCGCTAGCGCAGTGGTTTTGCTCAAAAAATGAACAAACGCTTTTTTGTCACAGGCGAGCCAGGTGTTGGCAAAACCACGCTTGTTCTTCGAGTTGTGGAGCGCTTAGCCACGCGTTACAAAGTGGGAGGTTTTTACACACCAGAGGTGAAGTGGAAAAACACAAGAATTGGTTTCAAAGTTGTAGAAATCGGTGGCAAAAGAGAGGCTTGGCTTGCAAAAGTTGGCGAACAAAAAGGAGCAAAGTTTGGTCGCTATACTCTTGTTTTGGAAGGCGCGCTTTTGGCGAAAGAAGCGCTGGAGCGTGCTGTTTCAGAGTGCGATTTGGTTGTTATAGACGAAATAGGACCAATGGAGCTCGCTTTCCAAGAGCTAAAGCGAGCTATTGAACTCGTTTTGAAAAGCGAAAAACGAGTTTTGGGAGTGGTTCACAGAAGTTTGGCGCACGAATTTCCAAGCGTGTTCTTTTTGACAAAGCAAAACAGGGAGCAAGCGCTACGTGTCGCCTTAGAAAGTTTGGGTGAATGCTTTTAAATTCGAATGAGAAAAACAGATTGGTGGCGTTTGTTTGCAAGACATAAAAGCGAAAGAGATTATGAGAGTCAACCCTGTTATAGTTGGCATCGACGCACCACTTGATGTCGTCGCCCAAGCGATAATCAAGGGCAACATGGGTTGTGTCCTTGTTCAGCAAGAAGGCAAGGTTGTTGGAATAATAACCGAAAGAGACGTAGTGAAAAAGCTAGCACTAGGCGCTGATGTGAAGAATGTGAAATCTGGGTCGATAATGTCCACGCCTATTATCGCGATCGACCCAGAGACCACAATCGAGGAAGCGCTAAAGCTTATGGCGCAAAACGGGATTAGAAGGCTTCCTGTGGTTTCAGACGGTAAGCTACTTGGGGTGGTCGTTCTCGAAGATTTGGCGGTGGCAATCGCGCAAAAGGAGCTAGGGCTTAGTGCGCTTGTTGAAGCAATAGCGAAACAAACCGAACAAAGAGAAAAGATGTGGTTCGCATAGCTTAATAGTTAAGTTGTGTACTATATAAAGTATGGCAAAGGGCTACTACCCTTATCTACGTGTAAGAAAAAAGAAGAACAAAGAGAAGTGGTACGAGAAAAGGGCGATGCGCGAAAACAGCGAAGAGTGATGGATGTGCCAACTATTCACGCTTGTCCAGCTTGCCACTACGAAGAAGAGTGTTTCGATTATCCAGAGCACGTTTGCGCAAATTGTGCTAATGTGTGGATCACCGCAAAGGCTTTTTGTGGAACTTGCGGCGATTAAGCGAAGTAAAGCGTCATGAGCTTCTCAACGGCTTTTGAGAACTTTTCAAGATCTTCCTTGTAAACAAATTCGTCTGCGCCGTGCACCGAGTTTCCAGCTCTACTCACTCCGCAGGTCACAACAGGAATGTGCTCTTTTGCCAAATAGCAAGAATCGACGCAACCCAAACCACCCGCTATGATAGGAGTGCTTCCAATATCTTCCCAGCTTTTCACGTAAAGCTTGACAATTTCAGAGTCTTCTGGAATTTTAAAGGAAAAGTGGTTCTGAGGTTCGAAATCAAGTTGGTACTTGAGCTGTGCATCCTTCTTTCTTAACTCTTCGAGCACTGTTTGAATTTCGAGCCTTGCCTCTTCAAAATTTTCCTCAGGTATCAGCCTTCTATCCACGATGATTGTGCACTCAGGAGGCACAACGTTTTCCTTAACACCGCCTTGAATCATCGCAACTGTGAGCGAAGGTCTCAGAAATTTCACACCGCTTTCAGGGTCGGCGGGAACGCTGGACAGCCTGCTTGAAAGCTTTTTGTTGAGCTCAGTAAGAGCTTGCACTACCACACTTGCCTTTTCTATCGCGTTTATCCCAAGCCAGTTTCTGCTTGCATGAGCGGCTTTTCCTATCACCTTTACACTAAACCTCATACAGCCATTCGCCGCTATCCCCGCAACCCTTATGGAGCCATCTGCTACAAGCGCGTCGTCGCACCTCAACCCCTTTTGCACAAGATATCCAAGCCCTGTTCTTCCACCCACTTCTTCGTCGCAGGTAGCGGTGAACACAAGAGAGCCATTTACCACTTTACTCGCAAACCTTTTTGCGGCGCAAGCGAGTGCGACGACTCCTCCCTTGTCGTCAGATGTTCCCCTTCCATAAAGCTTACCACCTTCTTCGAAAAGTTCGAAGGGATTTCTTGTCCATCCAGGTCCTGGGGGAACTGTGTCGATGTGCGCATTAAGTAAAAGCGTTCTTCCACCTTGGCCGACTCTGGCCACAAGATTTACCCTTTCGCCCGCATCCTTTGGTAGCTTGTCACCAAAAACTTCTCTCACCACCTCTTCAGGGGTTTTCACATACTCCACTTGAAATCCAGCACCTTCTAAGTAGTCGCCCACAACTTTTAACGCGCGTTCATAGTTTCTGCCAGGCGGCACACAAGTGTCGATTGCGACAAGCTCGTCCAGTAACCTTTTTTCTTCCAATTGTGTCACCTTCTACGCGTGTACCTCAAGCACTCTTTGCCTTCCAAACTTTAGTATGAGCGCCCAGTGTACAAGATTTTGAAGTAGCTGTGTTATGAACCTTTTTGTGTTTTCGTCTGTCAACCGCCCGTTCTCATCGAATTTTTGTGGCGCGAAACTCACAAAAACCTCTGGTGTGTTCACTGGGTACATGTTGAGAAACACGCAAATTTGTCTTAAGTGATACTGAGCGCGCGCACCGCCGATCATTCCTGTTGAAGCGCTCATGATTGCTACTGGTTTTCCGTCAAACGCGTTGTCACCGTAAGGCCTTGAAGCCCAGTCTATCGCGTTCTTTAACACTCCTGGTATCGAGTAGTTGTATTCTGGTGTGACTATAAGCAGTGCGTCTGACGCGCGTATCTTCGCCTTAAACTCCTTTACACGCTGAGGTGGATCGTTTTCTTCATCTTGGTTGTAAAGAGGAATTCCCGCAAGGTCAAAGGTTTCGATTTGCGCGTTTTGGGGTGCGAGCCGAACCGCTTCTTGTAGCAGCATCTTGTTGTAAGAGCCTTTGCGAAGGCTACCCGCAAAACCCAAAATTTTGATTTCTGACATAATCCCATAAAACGAATTTTGTTGATTTAAGCGTCGCTCAACAACTAAAATTGTGTTTTATGCCCGTGTTGTGTGCGACATGTAAAAGCGGATTGCGCCAAACGCCGTTCATTACGAAAACGGGATAAAAATTAATGGATGCGCGTAAAGCGCGACTCTCTGATAAGCGCTTGTTGTCTGACAGTTTAAGGGTTTCACTCTACGTAGGTATACATAGGTACATATCATTGTACCTATCATACGCGTAGCAGAGCTTGGGCTTCAGCGCATCATTTAGGAACCTCACGGGTTCACTGGTCCCCTTCAGCTTCGCCCCTGTCAGGACGTACCCACCATGCAGTGAGGAACGCCGACCATCTTCAGTCAGCTTCACCCGACAAGTGTGCACGTACCCCTCGCTCAGCGGAGGTCTTGGGTCTTCTCTACTACCACCCTACTGCCCGTGCACA
>NEXD01000100.1 GCA_003019595.1 Candidatus Marsarchaeota G1 archaeon BE_D | reverse complement strand
GAGGACTTAGACACCGAGGGCTTGATCCAGAAAGGCGTAACCAGAACAAGAAGGATGAGGCTCTACGACTCCTCGTTTTCAGAGTTAAGAAGGTGCCTGGAGTGGGTGTTTCAAAAGCAAGCGAAAACCGTGCTCGCTGTATCCGCTTACAACACATCCCGTGAGTGCTTCCTGTGCGGTAGAATCAACCAGAGTTTAACACTGGAAGACCGAGTGTTTCACTGCCCCCACTGTGGTTTCACTCTTGATCGCGACTTGAACGCTTCTCTTGTTCTCCTAAAGCGCGCAGGGTGGGTGCCACCCGTGGTAGCCTAGAAAGCTTCGCCCAATACCTCCTCTTCCCTCCTTAGGGTTGGTGGGGAGGCATGGTGGGGCGATGATTCAGGAAGCTCCGCCAGGCGGGGGTAGCTCACTCGCATACGAGCTAGACCGAGAAAACAGATTGCTTTATAGCGTCATTAGAGCTGGAAGAGAGTGCACAGTCCAACTCTTACTTGTGTGTTCGTATAAGAAGTGTACGGAAAAGATTAAGCTAAAGAAACTTTAATGTTACTTCTTAAAACCTTAGTATGCATTAGTAGTAGGAGTTTTACGGAAACCAAGCTTCCGTTAACGCTTAAGCGCGAAGCTTGTAGCGGCTCGGTAGCTATAAAGATTCCAAAATCTCGCACGGTAGAGCCAAAATTCATAAGTGGGGTTTCACTCAGCGCCAAGCGCTATTTCGTGTCTACTGTAAAAGACGGGCCAGTCCATATGCAACAAAAGACACGGCACAGCTTCATCATGCGTGTTTACGTACACGCGCAAAACCCAACAATCCGTAAAGCTATAAGCTATGGGGGGATAGTAACTATGGGGGGATAGTTATGAACTATTTTAGCCCCGAGCCAAAGAAGAGAAAGGAGGACTTTTTCGACATGGAGCGTGAGTGGAGCGCGCTTGACAGAGCCTTAAAAAAAGGCAAAATGGTGATAGTGACAGGGTTAAGAAGATACGGAAAGACTTCACTTATCATGACTTACATGAATGAGAGCAGAAAAAAGTATGTTTATCTCAACTGCAGGCTTCTCCCTCCTGTAGTTTCACTGAATTCCTTCAAGGCGCTTATAGAAGGGGAGCTTGCAAAAAACAGCTGGGGAATAAGGCTATTACAAAATCTAAAGTCCGCTGAGGTGCAGCTTGCAGGTTTTGGGTTGAAAGTTGACGCAAAAAGTGAGGAGAGTGTACTAAGGACTTTAAAGGCTCTTGAAGGAAGCGTGCTTGTGATGGACGAAGCTCAGGCGCTTAGAATGTCGTCTTACAGATTTGATTCACTACTTGCTTACATCTTTGATGCGACGGACATAAAGCTAATCATATCAGGGTCTGAAGTAGGGCTTCTTTACAGGTTTCTCAGGCTTGAAGACCCAGAAGCCCCTTTGTACGGAAGGGCTTACAGCGAAGTAAGGCTGAACCCGCTATCGAAAGAAAAGGCGAAAGAGTTTCTTCTGCGTGGTTTTGAACAGGAGAAAATTACGGTTAACGAGAAAGTTATAGAAGACGCGCTTGAAAAGCTGGACGGCGTGATTGGCTGGCTCGCTTACTTTGGGTACTCTCTTGCTACGGGAGGGTTGAGTGTTGAAAAGATATACGAAAGGGCGTCCAAACTTGCTGTGGACGAACTCAAAAAAGCGCTCAAACTCTACGGTTCTGCGGAGCGAAGGTACAGCGAAGCGCTAAGAATTGTTGCAACGCTCAGCTCTGCTTCTTGGTCTGAAATAAAAAGAGGGATTGAAGCAAAACTAGGAAAGATCACCGATAGCACACTCGCAAACATACTTAGGAACCTCACAGACGCTGGATTTGTCAAAAAAGACGGGAATAAATACAAGGTAGCAGACCCTGTACTGCAGCACGGAATTCTTGCATACCTCTAACATACCAATGCGCTTCTTCGAACACGAACTTTGGTTTACAAAAAGGAATTGCGAGAGAAAAACTAAGGAGAAAAGGTGCTTACACGAGTGGAACCGCGTGGTTCTACCTTCTCTCTTGGGTGGGTGCGTCGAGACAGGGGGAAAGCGGAAGGGGACCAGTGAACTCGTGAGGTTCCTAAATGATGCGCTGAAGCCCAAGCTCTGCTATGCGTACGACAGGTATGCGGACGAATACCTACGTAGAGCGAAACCCCCAAACTGCGTTGTGCAAGCGTCAACCGCAACCAAAACGCAAAGCGGTGTACCACAACGCCTCACAACAACCGCGATGAACACTCACGAGTGGTCAGTTCAGCTTCTCTTCAACCCAAGTACACTCTTTGAGTTTTAAAGAAGCTTAAGGTTTTTAGGCTTAAGCCAAAAGCGTTGAACCTAACTGAGCTCGTACCTCTCACAAGTTTGAATTTCTAAAGACGTGGTGGGTTCCGCGGTTGCTCACCAAATCCGTGGAGTCCATTACTTAAGACCAGAGAGGATGTAATTGGCAAGATTTTTAAATCTGTTTAAAAGTATTATTTTTAAGCCTCGGTAGCTCAGCCTGGTAGAGCAACAGACGGTCGATTGACCGGTTGAACCTTGTAAGCTGTGGGTCGCGGGTTCAAATCCCGCCCGAGGCTTTTTATGACAACTTGTGAATATACTCATATTTAGAATTAATCACTTGTTTCAAAAAAACTTTGCAGGCAGGGATGGTCGGAGGCTTCATTAGTTTTGTGCAGTGTTAGAGACCCTTTTGAAATAGAAGAATGCAGCATACGCTCTATTTCTTCTATTCCAAAGTTTCGCGTATATAAACCACCCCCTACGCCAACAGTTGGCGTAGGGGGGTTTAAGCTTTGGTGAATCGCCTAGGTTGCCCCGCTTATATTGTCAGAAACCACTGGGTAATTCGTTATTGCTTAAAGATTAATACGAATTCTTGAGCTGTCTCAGCTTACGCAATCATCACTCTGTAACTTATAAGCTTCCAAAATCTCCCCTAGTTGGGATCCCGAAGCTTTAAGAATTGTGGAAAATTTACGAACACTCGCGGAGCGCGGAATGTGCGTAGACACCGAGGTCATTGTATAGTGAAGTCGAGCGCGGTGAAAGAAGTAGAAAGCTTCGCTAGGCGGGACTCACTCCGCATTCAGGGTGTTCACACACCCAAGCCGTATCTCTCGTTAAGACGCGAGCTATTTTTCCTTTCTTCTGCTTTCAAGGAACCTAGAATTTAAAATAAGAGTGTATGTGCTTAGCTTCATATTTCACGGAGTCTCTGGTTAAGACATTGATACGCGAGCTACGAAGAACCCTTGATATTAAGTGATGGGTCTCAAACCTGTGGCTTTTAGGATTTTAGAGCATTCCAACTATAGCCAAGCGCTTGTTTATTACGTTCTTTGCACTAAAAGTTGTTAATAATTCGATACATAGGGTCGATTAGTGTGTAGCGTTCTCCAGTCTTTTCGACAATTCTCATGTCAACTAGTGATTTGAGCGAACGACTAAGACTTTTTCTATCTGGTTGCTTACCATAGAATGAGCCGACCAACGCCATGATGTGCTTCCATTCGCCACCAACCCCCAACATCGCAAG
The DNA here is from genome assembly GCA_003019595.1 of Candidatus Marsarchaeota G1 archaeon BE_D. Taxonomy (GTDB): domain Archaea; phylum Thermoproteota; class Thermoprotei_A; order Marsarchaeales; family Marsarchaeaceae; genus BE-D. Next base: position 2,894 of record NEXD01000100.1, on the reverse strand, counting down.
TGCCTTCACGATAGCTTCTTCGAGTGGGCCAAGTCGTTTCACTTCCTCCTCGACCACTCTCTTTGCGGTCGCGCTCACCTCCTTGAGCGCATCAGCATGACTAAAACGCGCACACCTTTTAGCTCCATAATAGGAAAGCCATCCAGGAATGCCACCAAATACTCTGACCGCTTCAGCAAGCTCTAAAGGTTCAGCGCTCACACCGCACCTTCGTAGCCCCTCCTCCAAGAAAGCCCGGCTCACCTCTTCGGAAAAGGGCTTCACCTCTATCATCTGTATAGGCCTTCCAAGAGTTTGCGGACTCTTTGTGATTAGCTTGATCAATCTCAGCATTGAGCCTGAGAACATCATTTTCACCCGTGATTCGTTATAGATCACAGATAGTAGAGCCGGAATTCTAGTGTCATTAAGGCTCTGAGCTTCGTCTACTGCTATGAGCACATCACCCAAACTCTTTATGATTTTTTCAAGTGTGTTCACTGGTTGTGTTTTCAGTTCGATTCTTACCATCTTGAAATCCAATTGAATGTGTGCTTTAACCCTTCCTCCTTGTAGTTCGTCGACTAGTCTAAATCCAAGGTCGGTCGCTGTAGCACACGTTGACGCGTCTATGTAGATTCCCTTTCTCTCTTTGGTGATAACCTTCATTAGAGAAGTTTTGCCCACCCTCGGCGGTCCTATTAAAACAGGCCAGAAGCCAGAATCCAGCATACGCTCTATTTCGTCTAACTCCCTTTCTCTTCCAAAGAGAAGCTTTCTGTCCTCTTTAGGTCTTGTGTCAAAGAGGTTCATAAACCACCCCCTACGCCAACTGTTGGCGTAGGGGGGTTTAAGCTTTGGTGAATCGCCTACGTTGCCCCTCATTGTGAGCACCTCGCCCCTTCTAGGATTCCAAGGCATAAATATTGGCGAAGACCTGGTGTGTAAGCGCTTACCGCTTCCAAGATCTTCAAAAACCACCGCGTGTTGAAAACACGGCGTATAAGCTACGTAGAAAAAGAGTGAACTGGCTTAGACGACTCGCTTTAGACCAAAAACAACGCTGAGTTCCAAACTCTTCATGGTTGCACAACTAGCGCTAGAAAGGTTGTATCAGGCGTTTTTGTGGGCTTTCGAAGGCTCACGAGCTTTGGTTTAGCAAGCACTTTGACATTAAGAGCTAAAACCGAACTACTGTAGCTGAGCAAAATCTGCTTTTCACGAATCCTTGCCATTGAAAGTAGGAAGCGGTCATCGCCGATTCAGCGATTCCAGATTGTGGGTGCATCAAGCGTTTGCATTTGGTAAAATATGAAACCCACCACTTGCGTCGGTTCAAAGTGACGTTTTCTCAACGCTTTTCAAGTGGTATTAAAGAGTTAAAGAAACTTCGAGCACACGTGAGTATCGCAATTCGTGATGGTAAACCCTTGTGGCTCGCATTTGACGCTGAGACCTTTTGTGTTACGCAAACTATACAAAGCTTCGAAAAATCAGAAAAGGGTGTTTGGGTGACCCCGTGGTTCTCATGCTTAGCACCGCGAAACCGTTGTTTGCGCTTAACCACTTTATTTCAAGAAAACCCAAAAACACTACACCACCACACGCTTGAGCTACGCAGTGGTACAGCGTGACACACGTAAAGCGTTTTTCTGTCGAAAGGAGAGCACGCAGGTGTTAGCGAAAGCTTCACCTTTAAGAGTTTTCTGAATAATTCAGCTTGTGTTTTGCGTGTCTAAGTGGTGGAACTTATCGACATTTAATTTGTGATCTATTTTAAAAATTACAAAAAAGTGTGAGCACACTGATTTGCACTATTTTACCTATTTCGGTAAAAAAATCTTTGTCTGTGGTTATTATCGTTTCATTATTCGCCTTTACAATTGACGCGATCAGTATGTCGATCTCACCTTTCATCTTACCGCTACTTTTGAGTTTTCGGTATAAGCCGCCGTGCGAGCTTCGGATTCCGTAAAGCCGTAGATTTCAAAACCTTTAAAATAGTCAAGAATCGCACCTTTTCCTCTCAGTAGCTCGTACACGTTAAAAATCGTAGAACCAATGGTATCTGAGTGATCCTCCACAAATCCTTTGATTTCTTTATACTCGCAAGCTTTTCGTACACGTCATCCGAAATCGAGATCACTCTAAACACAGAAAATCAATAAATTTGTATGCATACATATAAATGTCGTTAATTCGCATAACACCTCATGTGAATCCACTCTGTGTACCAGCGCATGAAAAGCGTTAACAAGAGCGTTGTAGAAGCTTTTTGTTCCTTAAGATACCCAAAGGCTTCTTAATCCCCAGTGATTTTGGAACTTTCACAACTTCACGCCACCTCTCTCCTCGGTGGTGTTGCTGAGTTAACACGACACTTCGAGCGTTTGTAGTAAGCTGAGTTTTTGCATAGTGCGCGTAACGCACAACTACTTCGTACAGCTTCAACCATACCTCAAACGTAATTTACAGTCGCACTTCGTGATAGCCGCGTGCTCAGAAGCTTCAAAGTTTCTCAAATCCTCTACGCTCGACTTGGTCGGAAGACTTTTTAAAGAACTTATAAACTTTCCAAAAACCTCGCCCCTTCTAGGGGCGGTGATCCCAAAGGTATAAATACGAGTCTGGAAAACACTTGGTGATGCGTGTAAGAGCCTACCGATTCAGAGCGTACTCTTCGAAAACAACCGCGGGGGTGTTGAAAACCCAGCTTGAAGTAGCGTGTAAACTGTACAACACGCTCCTACACGCTGAACAGGAAGAGTATGAAAGAAACAAGACCACGATGAGTAAAAACGAGCTTCGACAGCTCGCCTTGGACTTAAGAAAGCAGAACAAGGAGTTCCAAGTGTTACACTCCCAAGTGGCGCAGCAGGTTGCTGATAGGTTCTACGAGACGCGTGAGAGGTTCC
>NEXD01000099.1 GCA_003019595.1 Candidatus Marsarchaeota G1 archaeon BE_D | reverse complement strand
GAATACTCAACTACCTTGCAAAGAGTCAGTCTCCGCCAGGTAATGGTTCAGTCTCATAAGAAGAGACGATCGCTTGAAGTGTGGATTTTTCGGCGACCAAATCCCTTATTGAGAGCACACCAGCAAGTTTTCCCGATTTGTCCAAAACCACCAAGTGCCTTATTTTATTAGAGGCCATTTTTGCAGCGGCTTTGCCTATATCTTCATCAAGCTCAACCGTTATCAGCTTTTTTGTGGCAATAGTGTTGAGCTTTTCGTCAAGAGAAATACCCTTCGCGATCGCTCTTATCACATCTCTTTCCGAAACAACGCCAACTGGTTTTGTGGGATTTGACAAATCCACTACGACAAGCAAGCCAACACCTTCAGATGCCATAAGACGAGCGGCGTCTTTGATCGTAGCGTCCTTTGACACCACAACCGGTTTTCTCTTTACCAGATCTGAGACCTTCAAACCTTTCGCCCGTTAGATGATTATAAGCAAACATATAAACTTTCGCAATAAAGTTTAAGCCTAGGCTCATAGAAATAACGAAAAAGGGTTGGTTTGAAAACAGACGAGTTTCCGCTCGCTCTTACGTACAACGATGTGCTTTTACTTCCACGTAGGTCGAGCGTTCGCTCAAGGGCGGAAGTTGACACTTCAACTTTTCTCACAAAAGAGCTAAGACTTGGTATACCATTGGTTTCGGCAAACATGGACACAGTCACAGAGTCCACGATGGCAATAGCGATGGCGCGCTTAGGCGGTATTGGTATCATACACAGATTTATGGAAATAGAAAGGCAGGCAAACGAAGTAAAAAGGGTAAAGAGGGCCGAGGCTTATGCGATATCAAATCCGTACACGATTAAGCCCACATCCTCAGTAGCCGAGGCGAAAGAAATCATGAGAGACACCGGGGTGAGCGGCTTACTCGTGGTTGACGACTCTATGAAGCTACTTGGAGTGGTTTCTAAAAGGGATGTAAGGTTCACAAAAGACGACGCAAAACCCGTGACCGAAGTGATGACTCCTCGCGAAAAACTGATCGTCGCGCACGAAGGAGTTACGCTTGCAGAAGCGATGGAGTTGCTCAACAAACACAGATTAGAAAAGCTACCAATCGTCGATCAAAACGATGTCGTCAAAGGTCTAATCACCGCAAAGGATGTCGAAAGATTCGTCAATCCTTCAAAGGCGGCAAAAGACTCGCAGGGTAGGTTGCTAGTCGGAGCCGCAATCGGCGTAAGAGGAGACTATTTGGAAAGAGCCAAAAAGCTTGTTGATTCTGAGGTGGACGTGCTTGTTGTGGACGTGGCGCATGGTCATGCTGACCACGTTTTGGAGACAGTAAAAAAAGTCAAGTCTCTTTTCCCAAATGTGCCTGTGATCGCAGGAAACGTCGCCACTGCGGAAGGAACGGAAGACTTGATCGCGGCTGGTGCCGACGCGGTCAAGGTGGGAATAGGACCGGGCGCTGCGTGTACCACTAGGCTTGTGACGGGTGTTGGGGTGCCACAGCTTTCTGCGGTTATGTGGTGCGCCGAAGCCGCTGAGAAACACGGCGTACCGATCATCGCTGACGGAGGAATAAGAAACTCTGGCGACATAACAAAGGCTTTGGCGGCTGGAGCCTCCACTGTTATGATAGGAAGCCTTTTTGCCGGAACCGATGAAAGCCCAGGGTATTTCATCGTAAGAGATGGAATAAAGTACAAGGCTTACAGAGGAATGGCATCACTCGGTGCGAACATAACTAGAAGACTTCTTGACAAAATGGACATAAATCCAGAAGATGTTGCGCAGATAGTTCCTGAGGGCGTTGAGTCCGTTGTGCCATATCGAGGAAGTGTGAGTGAAGTTGTGTCGCAATTAATCGGAGGCTTAAAATCTGGAATGAGTTATTTGGGAGCAAGGAATTTAGAAGAGCTCAGGAAAAACGCGAAATTTGTGAGAATAACCGCACTTGGCGCGCAAGAAAGCTACGAAAAGCTTCAAGCTTGGTGAAATTCACAAGTGTGGTGCGTGGTCGGCACAAAAAGAGTGGCGCAAAAAATCGCAAAAAGGTGTGAAAAGCTTGGGATTCAGGCTGAACCCTTTCCTCTGGTTTACCAAGTGGTAAACGAGAATATAAAAGACGAATTGCAAAGGATAACCGAGCTAGACACTAGCGTTTTTACGAGTGTTAGCGCGGTCAAGCTTGTGTTCAAAAACGCCAGTTTGCGTCTAAAAAAAGAAATTTCGCGCTCCACGTGCTTCACGATTGGGCCTGCAACCTCTGAAAGTGTAACCCAAGTTTTTCACTGCAAAAATTTGTTTGTGGCACAACCTTACTCTTCTTTGGGTTTGATAAAGCTGATAGGAGAAAAGAAGCTTGGTCGTTGCGCGCTTTTTTCTTCTTTAAAAAGAAGCACGGAGCTTGTGAACCACCTTAAAAAAAGGTGTGACGTGCTCTACGAACCCAAACTCTATGATTTGTCGGTTGACGAAAAAGTGTTACACAAATTAGAAAACAAATTAATTCAAAAAAACTATTTCGGTTACGTGTTTACGTGTTCCACCGCCGTATACGCTTTGGCAAACCTTTTAGGAAAAACCAACGCGAACTTTGTGGCGATGGGTCCACGAACCGCAAGCGCTCTCTCTCAGCTAGGTGTAAAGTGTTACACGCCAAACTCTTATGACGTGGATGGCGTTGTCTCCTTGATTTCCGTTCTTTCAACCAGAAACTGAAATTTGTCTAATTGGTGGTTTCTCGTAAAGCGCTTGTAGAGCGCTTTTAACTGGCGCGTCGTTGTACACTATTTTTGACGGAAAGATCGAAAGGTAGTTTTCACATCCGACCATTCTTTCAACCGCTTTCAAGTCGCGTTCTATTTCACTCAAATCTCTTCTACAAACAGAGAGCATGAGCTTGTCTTCTCCGAAATTCGCATACCAAATCGAATAATCTTTGAATCTTTCGATGAGCTTTATTTTTGTGCCATTGTACGAAGACCTCCCAAGGTTCACAAAAAGGTAGTAAGGAATGAAATCCTTGATCTTACTTGGTTGAAGTTTTAGTGTAAACTTTACGTCGCGCCCCTCGATGAGCTTGGAAAGTCTCCTGTTGACGGTTCTAGCGGACACTCCAAGCTTTTTCGATAGCTCCGACACAGGGAGTCGAGGCTCCTCTAAAAGTGTTAGCATGATTCGTAAGTCAAGTCTAGTGAGCGTCCTCCTGTTTTCTATAGTCGTATACTCTGCGTGAAATCTTCTTTTGACCTCAAACTCGTTTAGGATCGAAAGAATTTGCCTTTCTTGAATTTGTGCCTGCTTTATGGAGTTTGCCAGAGTAAAGACAAGCAAACTTCCTTCAATGCACACAATCGCTGTATAGAAATACGGTAAATCGAACAACTCTTCGATTTTGCCACACATTACGCTATGCCTTTTGTTTTCTAAGTAAAACGCATATGTAGAAATTTCAAGATTTTCGAATTTGGGTATCATCCTGAATCCTTCGATCACACCTTCTCTCACAAGCTTTTTTATTCTGTTTGCTACAGCATTTCCAGTCAACCCTATCGACCTACCGATCTTTTCGGAAGAAAGCCTCGCGTTTTGTGATAGTTGCGTCAAAATCTGAATATCATGTTGATCCATATCCTGAATCATTACGCTTAAGTAAAATAAATTTCTTTTTAATTGGTTTGTGTTAGTTGAACATTCGAAGAGCTTATTTTTGCTTATTACCTCACTAAACTGAGCTTTATGGGAGCTCAGGAACCCGTTGTGGTGCACAAAGGCTTGGAAAACGTTTACGTGTGTGAAAGCAACATCTGCTTTATCGATGGAGAAAATAGCAGGCTATTATACCGTGGATATAGCGTCGAAGACCTGGTCGAAAACTCTTTTTACGAAGAAGTGGCGTATCTGCTTTTGTACGGAAGGCTTCCCAAAAGAGAAGAGCTTTCAAGCTTTGTAGAGAGTTTAAGACAAAGCTACGAACTTCCGAAGGTGATGCTTGATTTATTGAAACAGTTTCCAAAGAACGCACATCCCATGGACGTTTTAAGAACGGGTGTCTCGATGCTTTCTTTTTTCGACAATTCGTCCGATGATTACTCGCGCGCACTAAGAATTATAGGCGCAATGCCCACAATAGTGGCCTCTTTTGCAAGGGCAAGAAAAGGGCTTGAGCTTGTAGCCCCAAAAAAGGAGCTTTCGATTGCCACGAATTTTCTTTATATGTTAAACGGTAATGAACCCGATGAGGAAGACGCGCGCGCAATGGACATCGCGTACATAGTGCACGCAGAACACGAAATGAATGCGTCAACTTTTTCTTGTATTGTGACCGCATCCACTCTGAGCGATCTTTACTCCGTGGTCACCTCAGGCATCGCCACGCTCAAAGGTCCTCTACACGGCGGGGCGAACGAAAGAGCGCTCGAGTACTTTTTGTCGGTTGGCTCACCAGAAAAAGCGGAAGAAGCGGTTGAACACACTCTTAATGCAAAACAAAGACTTATGGGCTTTGGTCACAGAGTTTACAAAAACTACGACCCTCGTTACAAAATTCTCAAACCGCTCGCAAAAGCGCTTAGCGAAAAAAAGGGAAAAGCGTGGGTTTACAAAACAGCCGAAGCGGTTGAACAAGCCGCCTTAAAAAGGCTTTCAGAACACAAAATTTTCCCAAACGTAGACTTTTACTCAGGCATCCTGTTTCACGCACTAGGAATAGAAACCGACCTTTTCACACCAATTTTTGCGATGAGTAGAAGCGTAGGTTGGATCGCACACGCTTTGGAGTATGTGCAAAACAACAGATTGATAAGACCAAAGGCTTACTATACTGGTGAGCTCAACAAAAAGTACACACCGATAGACCAACGGTGAAAAGTGTGCAAAAAAGCGTCGTGCTTTTTGCTCTGCTTGCGATATCGTTGAGTTTTAATCTGTTTTTCTTGCTAAGAACCACAGTTTACGCACCATTTTCATCATATGTGGTGTGGAACGTCCCTACAACGCTTTCCGCACACAGCTATCTTTTTTCTAGCATGTTCGACACATTCGAAATGAGCGTTACACTAAACGCGAATTCAAGCGTTTATGTCTACGTGTTCACACCAACGGAGTACGTGCGGTTTCAGACAAATCCCGCCTCTCCTCCAAGCTACGTGGCCTTCTATTCAGGAAAGTATATCCACTTTGTTTGGAACTTGAGCGAAGGTTGCGGCGGCTACCTTTGGGTGGTGTACAACCCATCAGCGCACACCGTTTTGATAACACCATACGTAGTGGCCACGTATCACCCTTCTACTGCGCCGACGGGTGTTTGCGCAGAGAAAGATTAATCCCTATCTTTTTCAAGTTTTTAGTGTGTATCAAACTTCTAACAAAGCGGTTTACATAGTTCTTGTGATAGGCATTCTCCTTGGCGCGCTCGCTGGTTTTACGATCTCTTACACCACTCTGAGCAACAAAATTCAATTTCTTCAAAATGAAGTGAACACACTTGCAAGAAACCAGCTTGCGCTTGAAAAGATTGCTAGCGTGCCTGTCGAGCCAGTCGAGACCGCAAGCTACCAAGGGATGTCTAATCTTTCCACTCTTTACCAAAAAACTGTTAGCTCGGTCGTAGAAATAGAAGCGATCCAGCAACAAGTGATTCAGGGAATATTTGGTTTTCAAGTTGAGCAAGTGCCAGTTTTGGGTTCTGGATTTGTTGTGGAATACAACAAAAGCTTTTACATAATAACAAATTATCACGTTGTTGAAAACGCAACGAGTGTTGCTGTAAAATTTTACGATGGGCGTTCTTATCCCGCTAAAATTGTGGGAGAAGACAGATTTAGTGATCTTGCGGTTTTAAGCGTTAACGCACAAGGTGAAAACATAAAACCACTGCCACTCGCAAACTCCTCACAGTTGCAAGTTGGTGACACTGTGGTCGCAATAGGAAACCCATTTGGTCTTTCAAACACTTTTACCGTTGGAGTTGTGAGCGCACTAAACAGGATTTTGGACGATCCTGTAGCCGCGCCTTATTCAATAGCAGGCGTGATTCAAATCACCACACCGATTAATCCTGGTAATTCGGGTGGACCACTGCTAGACCTTGCGGGTCAAGTGGTGGGCGTGACAACTGCGATCATTGCGAATAGCCAAGGACTTGGTTTTGCCATACCGTCTAACGTCGTGGCAAGAGAGCTGCCGTATCTTGTGGCAACGGGTAGATACGATTTACACCCTTACTTTGGCTTCTCTGTAGTCACCATGAACTATTATATAGCGCGTGCGATGAACACTAGTGTGACATACGGCGTGCTAGTTCAACAGGTTTTACCAAACAGCCCCGCTGCCAAGGCGGGTCTAAAGGGTGGAAGCTACCAAGCTCAGATTCTCGGAGAACCTGTGTGGCTAGGCGGTGATATAATACTTGCGGTGAACGGCACACCTGTACAAGGCACGAGCGACTTGCTCTCCTATCTACAGCTAAATGTGCTACCTGGTGAAACAGTGGTTTTTACCATATACAGAGTAAATGAAACAGTCGAAATACCCCTCATAGCAGGATACCTACCAGAAGAAAATCACTAAAACAAAAATGACGTCAAAATTATATTCTCCTGCTGTTCTACTTAATGATTCCCTCCTATTCGGTGTATTACACCGTAAACAGTTGTACAAAGTTGGGAATAGATTCGAAGTTTTCTTCAAGCGTTATCATAAAGCTTTTCAT
>NEXD01000098.1 GCA_003019595.1 Candidatus Marsarchaeota G1 archaeon BE_D | reverse complement strand
GTGAACCTGGAGGAGAAGGTGAAAACCTGCACCATCACCTTTCACAAAAAGGTGTTAGCGCAACGCTTTTACCCGATTTAGCGCTTTTTCACGCTTTACGAAAATGCGATTGCGCGATCGTTGGCTCAGACAGTGTCACACCACGCTTTTTCGTGAACAAGCTTGGCACAAGAACGCTTGCCGAGCTTGCAACGCTTTTGAAAAAACCACTTTACGTGTGCACATTAAGCTGGAAAGCTTTACCGCGTGTAACTAAAAAACGATTGTTTGAAAGTGTTCCAAACTCGAGATGTGCCGCTTTTGTTTCAGACACAGGTGTCCACAAAAAAGACGTGTACGAAAAATTACGCCAAAGGCTTAGTGAAGTCGAGCTAGCGCTTTTCAAGCCTTAAAACGAAACTCGACGCAAATTTGAGCACCTCATCCTCAAGTTTCTTTAAGAGTGTTGAATCAAGCTCTCCAGGATTGCTCAAACCTGTGCACAATGCCTGAACACCGATTAAATATTCATTAGAAAGCTCGTCAAAGCGTAAGTAGTACAAAGAAAGCTCGTACTTAACTTCTCCTAAGGAAACGCTTAAGCATTCAGTTTGATCTTGAACATTTAGCACAGGTTGCTTTCTTTCTGTTTTCTCCTCTTTTTTTGTTATTTTTTGTAGAAGGCTTGGCTTCTCGCTTTCTAATTCGTTTTGTCTTCCGAGTATGTGAAACTCGAAGTTTTGGCCATTCTTGATCACTCTGATCGTGGTAAAAGTGTAACCATCTGCGTTCAGCGTGCCTTCAAGAGTCTTTTCCGCCAAAGAACACACCGATGTGTGAGGTAGCGAGTTTTGGTAAAATAAGCTTAGCGCTAGAGAATAAAACGTGAGATCACAGGTTCAGAAACTATCGCTTCAGAGCAGTTCTTAAAAGGGTGAATTGTTGGCACAAGCAATTCGTCTTCGGGTAGGTCGTTTCTTTCTTTCAAAACTGAGTAGTAAGCCTTTCCTTTGACTCTGATTTCCACGATTCCCTTATTCCGTTGCGCCATGACCTTCGCTTCTTCGTTTGAAGTCTGACTTACTGGCAAAGTGAGCGGAACCGTAACAAGAGGTCTTTTCGCCACTAGGAGCTCTCTTACCGCAAATTTTAGTTCGTCATTTGTTACGATTTTCATTACAAGCCCATCTATATTATATCTCCTATCAAACGTGAATGGCGTAGACCATTCACACCTCAATTTTTGATATGCTGTGCATACTAATTAATTTTTTTGCAACCTATTCCTTGAAAAGCCTGTCAACTTTTAGATTTCGGTCAGACAGCCTTTTTTTGCGCAGTTCCCTAAACTGTTCCGCATGAGTCTCAAAGATGTACACGCCTTTTTCTTCAGTAGCGATCTGAATTCTAGGAAGCACTATCACGGATGAATCTTCTGTCTTCATATCAACGAGCGCACTTTTTCCGTTAAAAAAAGGCGGTTGGAAAACGTTTGCGTACGCGAGTGGAAGTCTGTTTTCAAGAACTCTTGCTTGAACGTAAATCAACCACGCCTCTATCGCCTGCTTTACCACTTTTGCGGGAACAAGGAGCATGTCACACCCTTTTAGTGCAAACAATCTTACGGTTTCAGGGAAATCCAAATCGTAGCAAATGAGTAAACCCAGTTTGACACCTTTGTAGTCAAACAGCAAAAGCTCCTCCCCAGCTTCTACTTCATACTTTTCGTTCATAAAAGGGTGTATTTTCCTTGCTACACCCACAAGCTTACCTTCTTGGAAAACATAGCTAGACAAAAATTTTTTATTGGAAAAGTCCTCGTACAACGCGCCGCTCACCAAAACAGCCGAATATTCTTCGGACAGCGTTTCAAGAAGTTTCAAGAAGGCGCTTTCACCATTTTTTATAACGTTTTCATCGGTTTTCGGTGTCCACTTTTCTGGCAAAAGCACAACGTCGACTTCTTTTTCAAGCGCGCTTTTGAGATATGGTAGTGCGTCCAAACATCTCTGCTCATAGATTTGAACAAGAGCGAATCTCACGGTGTTAAAGTAATCGCACGCGCTTTATTGAGCTTTTTCGATTACCACCTTAATTGTTCTACCCGTTTTTTCAAGTGACACAACTTTGTAATTCTTTCTTTTTGCCCACTCGACCAAGTCACGTTCAGCCGCAGGGTCGTCCGCCAAAACCATAAGTAGGTCTCCCTTCTTTAAGCTTTCCATTGCTTGCATCGCCCTCAGTACTGGCTCAGGACAAAACTTTCCCGTGACGTCCAAAATCCTTTCCAATTTAAGTTGGTATCCAAAATCCAAGCTAAAAGCCTTTTTGAAAAGCGGATATAATCACACAAAAATTGAACGAAATTTCAATTTTTCATAGTGCGTAAATCACTTTGAATAACAATGCAAATTTTTTGTTAAAAGACAAAGTGTATATCAGTAACAATTATAAGATAGGCTAACAAAAATTTCTTGATGTCGACAAACTTTGATTCAGACCCTGTTTTTCCAGAAAGAAACATCTATCCCATTCGGTGGGACTTCACCGATTCATTGGCTTGGAAGCTTTACACGAGGTCAAAAAGAGAGCAGTGGGATGAAGAAAGCCTTAACTGGGAGCGCTTAAAAGAAGTAGCGTCGGGTCTTGAAAGAAAGCAAAAGCTTGCGATTTGCTACTGGTGGGCCTTGCTTTCAACTTTTGATAACGCCGCGCCAGTTTTCGCGTATGCATTAGTAAAGGGTCAAGAAATGCACATTAACAAATCGTACGAAGCTTTGATCACAATGGTCACCTGCGATGAATGCAGGCACAATCTGCTATGTGGCAGATCGATTCAGTGCTTGCTTCCTGGTTTTCCGCTTGACTTTAAACCGCAAAACGATTTTGAAGAAAAGGTAAGACGCAACGTTTTATGGACTTGGTACAACGGTTCGCGCTACTGGAACGCGTACAAAGAAGCTTATAACAAATATCCGTTTGACGTTCTCCTTACATCCTTCATGATGGGCGAAGCCGCTGCAACAACCGTTTTTACGGAAATGAGCAAGAATGCGAAGATAGAACCCTTTCCTGAGGCGTTCAGAAATGTGGCAAAGGACGAAACAAGGCATTACGCGTTTACTCATATCTTGATGCAGGACGGTTTGGAAAAGATGAGCGAAGAAAGAAAATGGCTTGTGACAAAGCAAATAAGAGCGGGTTTCGTTTTTCTTTCTCTTATCACGTACAAACCCCCTAAGGACTTTTGGAGACTACCTCAGGATTTTGAGCGAATTCATTTCGAACTAGAGGCTGTGGCAAGGGACGCTGGGCTTGGTGTTCCCACGCTTGAAGAAAAGGAGAAAGCGTGGAGGGAAGCGGTTTTGCGTGTTGGCGCTGCCGTCGGAAAATACGGTGTAAAGATGCCTGAGATACCCGAGCTTGGAATAAGCGGAGAAGAGGTGAGTGAAGTGAGCGAACAAGACGTGATTCCTGTTTTTTAAAGCGCAAGGCCGCTTTTGATGAGAGATTCAAGCGCTTTTACGCTTTTTGCTAGCTTGTACTCCTGCTCCGTTTTTACATAAGCCACCGAGCTTTGAGCATTCGTTTTGAGTTTCAAATAGTGGAGAGATTCTTCTCCTTCGACAACCCTTTTTACAGCTTTTGCTGGATGGTAAACTCTTAAAGCAGTTTTGTGGAGATTTTCGGCAAGTTCGTCTCCTTTGTCGAGTATAACGATCGTGCAGTGGCCGTTTAATAGCGTGTCTAAAGAAAGAAGCAATCCCGCCACATACTCTTCTTTGAGCTTAGAAACAGACGGAAATTCGAATTTAAATGAGTCAATCGCGTCTGGCGCATGCGCTTTTACCTTAAAAAGCGCTCTAAACGCAAGCGAATTTGGAGACTCGTTGGGAGAATCCTCGATGAAAACGTTTTCTTTTTCCTGCGATTCGAAAAAGCCATTTTCGCCCTTAAAACTAAGAAGTTCACAAGAAAGCTCTATCGCTTTGTCGAGGTATTTCGCGTTTCCCGTAACCTCGTACACCTGCAAATTCGCAAGTGTCATTGCCGCGTAATCTTCTAAAAGACCGTCTTTACCGCTTGTTAGCTTTCGCGTAACTTTTTTTACGGAATCCACGACTGTCAAAGCACAAGAAAGCCATTCATTCGAATACTCGCACTCTAGCAGTTTTGAGGCAAGCGTAAGAGATTCGGCCGCAAGCGCGTTTGGGTGCGTGTAAGCGTTTTCATCTCTTTTTGGTTTTTTGCGCGTTTTGTCTCTGTATTCCTTTAAAGCGTTTCTAATTTCTGTGTAAACGTCCCACGCTTCTTCGATCGAAACACCAAGTTTTTTTGACAAAGCTTCAAGATCCATCGTTCTTCTTAAAACTATTCGGCCGTTTACCACACCCTTTTCTTGTGGAACAACGGGTTTAAACGGATCAGCTGAGATACCAGAAATTGGGTGAATGCCGAAAATTTCTCTTGCAAGCTTTGCCAAGTCTTTACCAACAGCCTCGTCAACTTCCTTGGGCGTCCAAGTGTAGTACTTGCCCTCAACGCCATCGGATTCAGAGTCTTCGCTTGTCGCAAAACCCTTTTCGAGCTTTAGCTCTGTTACCATATAATCTGCGGTGAGCTTTGCCGCATCTAAAAAGTCGGTGTCTTTGCTAACAGAGTAGTGTAGCAAATAATCCCTTAAGATTTCGGCGTTGTCCACCAATAGCTTTTCAAAACCAGGAACAAGCCAGTCAAGGTCGGCGTACCTGTGAAAGCCACCACCTATTTGATCCATTATCCCGCCGTAGTACATTCTGTTTAGGGTGATGCAAGAAGCTTGTAAACCCAACCTATCACCAGTTCTTGCGCTGTAACACAAAAATAGCAAATCAACCGTAGGCTGAGGAAACTTGTTTCTAACTCCCATTCCCCCTCGATCCCAGTCAAACCTTGAAAGAAGGTTGACCACGGCGTCTTCGAACACGTTGCTAGCTTGTTTTGTATCGCTTTTTAAAGGCAAATGGGTGGGTAGTTGGCGCGCTTGGTTTAGTAGCTTTTGTCTGTCTTTTGTCCATAGCTCTAAAATCCTCTTTAAAAGAGGTTTAAGACCGGCCACGCCCGCTTTGTCCTCAAGCGGAAGGCTGTTTGATGCAAAAAGCACGCGCTTATCTTGTGTGAGTATGCAAACGACCGGCCATCCCCCACCTATCGATAGCTGAAAAACTCGGTCGATTTCTGGCCTCTCATCCCTATCAACCCTGACACACACAAAATGATCGTTCAAAATACCAGCCAATTCTTTGTCATTAAACACCTCTCTTTCCATTACGTGACACCAATGTGACCAATTTGCAAAAAGGTAAACGAAAACAGGCTTGTCGAGCGCTTTTGCGCGTTCAAACGAAGCTTTCGACCACTCTCCCCAATTAATTTCGCTCAACATTACTTCCTTTTTACACTGCGAAGATAAAAGCTCTTCAGACTGAAACTTATAAGTTTGAAACAAAGAGTAATTTGCGGTGGAGCGCTTGCCTTATAAGTTCGATTTTATAAGGTTTATAGTCCTTCTGATCACGTTTCTCATATTCTTCAGCCTGTTTTTTGTGGGTGGATTTGGTGGTTTTGGTGGTAGCACTTTTAGGGTGACTCCGGGTATCGCAGAACTAATGATTCTGGTGGTGACAGTTCTTGCGCTTGTCGGTAGCTTTGTAAGAGTTGAACCCTCAAAAGATGATGTCGACATAATCACAGAAAGCAGATGTCCTAGCTGTGGTTTTGTTTACCAGCGCAGGTTTGTAAACGGTGATTACATCACAAAACAGGATCAGCCGTGCCCAAAGGACCAAACGCCAACTGTCATACACAAAATTTACGTCCAATCCCAGCAAAAGTAGTTAATCATTCGGTTACTAGTAACCAAATAAGGAAAAATCGCTTTGGGAAAATAATTCACCATACTTAAAGCTCTTAGTATTTGTGAAACGCTTTCTGGATAAAAAGCTCTGGTGTGGTACACTCACCAGCGCGTTATCCTGATTAAAAATGATAAGCAATAAATACATCTTGAGGAAAAAAGTGTTAGAGTTTGGAGGAGTGGTGTTAGTGTATGTAACTTCTAGCGGGATTCTTAAAGTCACTCCAATGGAAGCTTTTGAGTTTTATATTTGGGTTTTTGAAAAAAACCGCACACAGCCAAACTGGTCGGATTTTAAGATTACCTCAAAAGTCGGTAACAAAATTTGGTTTAGTGCAATGTACTCGCTTTTTGGTAAAAAATTTTCTCTAGAAGGAGTTGGTGTGTTAAGCCCTGAAAGGTTTATTGAGTTTAGGATTGAAAAAATCGGATGGAACATTTTAAAAGCAAATCCAGCAATTGTAAGATATGCGCTTCAAGAAAACAGAGGAACCACGCTAGTCACAAAAACTTGGCACTTTATGTTTGAGGCAAAACTCAAAAGGGCGTATGAATGGGCTGTTGCTTTCCAAATAAAAAGGCATTTAAGAAGCTCTTTCAGAGCAGATCAGCTAAACCTCAGAGCTTGGCTTGCGAAGAACGTGAGCGAAGAAACAAAGGGATACGTGATAAACAGGTAATATTCCCTAACATGGAAAAGATTACCGCAAAGCTCACCATTCATGATGGGCAAAGTTCGAAAACAAATATTTTTTACTGCATGCCGCAACTATTGTGCGGATACCTGTATCAGTGATTTACAAACCCAGCGAGCTACAATCAGTTATAGTTCCCTACTGGAGGCCCTGAAGTTA
>NEXD01000097.1 GCA_003019595.1 Candidatus Marsarchaeota G1 archaeon BE_D | reverse complement strand
AGCTAAGCCTGAGGCTTAACCCAAAGGCATTGAGGCTACCAAACCCTTTAGAACCTCTTTTTGTGCTTTACATTGAAAGGAGATTAACACTTAAATCTTAAATACGTAAAGGATTAAAACGCTTTTATGAATAACATAAATTTGGAAAAGCTAAGACAAACTATTGAGAAACTAAAGAAAGACCCTAGTTTACGTAGAACCAAGCAAACCGTTAGCGGCGAGTGGAACACAAGCGACCCCACAAAGCCCCAGTTCAAGTCGAGCATAAAAACCGAAAAAGGTAGAGTACACGCTTTTTGCGGATTTGCCAGTGCCTCAAGGAGGAAGCGCGCTTGCGCCAGCTCCTATTCCTTACTGCCTGTTTGGTATCGCGTCTTGCTTTG
Source organism: Candidatus Marsarchaeota G1 archaeon BE_D (assembly GCA_003019595.1). Taxonomy (GTDB): domain Archaea; phylum Thermoproteota; class Thermoprotei_A; order Marsarchaeales; family Marsarchaeaceae; genus BE-D. The sequence continues at coordinate 6,389 of NEXD01000097.1, read as the reverse complement.
CTTCGACACTCGTCACAGTGGCCACATTAGAAGGAAAAAAGATTGACAGACTCAAGCTCGACATAACCGCGGACATGAACATGTCGCGCGTTTTTGGGTTGGAAGATGCGCCGATAATCGAAAAAGTGACGATCTTGGTCGATTTGAAAATAGAGGGTGAAAGCGAAGAAGCTCTTAGAACGCTCATTCGACTTGCGGAAGAAAGGTGCCCTGCGGCTTACACACTCACACGCGGAACAAAGCTTGAAGTGCAGCTAAAAAAGAGTTAAGGGTTGTACACCATGACTGTGCCGCGCATCCAGCCATCGGTTGACATCGCGCCGCCCCAGCCAGCCGCTCCCAAGCCACAAGGGTCCATGCACTGCCAGTAAAACACACCAGTTTGGTTCAAGTAAAGCTCGGCCACTTCTACCGCGTGTGGCGCAACAGGGATGTTTATTCCAAGCTGTGGGATGGTGAACGTGTGCGCAACGCTTGTGTTCGGATTAAGCTCCGACATCACTTGCGTAGTAGACAAGTTCGGGTCATCGCTCGACGCGCTCGTGCTGTTCAAAAGGTAAACAACACCACCAACAGTTCCCGAAACCTTTGCGTACTGCGCGGGAAGTGGCGTCGCAGAATCGTAGTCGATTATCGTAAGAACGATCAGCGTGTGCGCAGGTAGCGTTATGTTTTGCGCTGACTCAAGCCCGTTCGGCGTGAGCACCCAGTATCTTGGCTGTGTTGTGCTCGAGTTCCACAGGTTGTTCGTTGTGATAACAAGCGTCAAGTGGTACACCGCGTTTTTTGTGGTGGTAATAGGGTGTACACCGTAAACTCCAAGAATCATCACCTAACCCGTCATCGCCACCGCAACAAGGCTCATAACGATGATCGCGGCATCCGTTTGGGTCAAACCAAGTTTTACGCGCGCCATAACCATCAAGTTTTTTAATAAAACAATAAAACGCTGTGTGTAAAGGTGTGCACACTTGTGTAAACTTGCACACTAAAGCCTTATCAGAAAAAGCTTGTAGTTGTCCTTCGTGGTTTCCACACTTATAAACTCGCTTTGAATCTTTGAACACCAGTCTAGAACACTTTGCACTTCTTCAAGCCTTACCAATAGCTCGATGTAATCTCCTGAATTTGCACGCCTTAGTGCGCGCGCAAGATAAGCGAGCAAGCTTTTGTGAGAAACCCTGCGCGCATCGACGATTATCCATTTTGGGGTTGAATGGACCACGGAGATTGGCATCAAGCTTTTTTCGCTTATAGAATTAAATACCCTTGTGTCAAAATCCGCACAAATGTGCACGATTTTACACAAGGTTTTAAAAGCTTTTTCAAAGTGGTTTTAATCGACCCAAAATGATAGACCCACTTGCAGGGATGTTATGGCTCACGGGGGCGTCGGCGATTTTGATCGCGGTGTACTTTTTGAGCTCAAAGGCCAAGCAACAAAAGTCGCTCGTTCTAACACTTGCTGCGCTTGGCGGTTTTTCGGCGATTCAGGGGTTTTGGATGATCGACACTTGGCCTCTTGTGGGTAGCTACAACATCTTGTTCGGCGAAATCTACACCGCGTATTCGCTCATCCTTTTAGCTGGCGCGCTTTCGCTACTCTTTGGTGGAGAGCTCAAAGGCGTGTCTTACCTTGCCGCAATGGTCGGAGTTTGGGGAATTGTCGACGGTTACGGAATCCTTGTGCACCAAATGACCCAAGAGCCAGTTATCGCCGCGGCGCTTTATATCACTGGCGCGCTTTCAGGCTTTCTTTCAGTGCCCGCAACGCACAAGCCAACAAAGTTGAGCGTTGCGGTGTTTGCGCTTTTCCTTGTGCTTTTCGCTTTAATCGCGATATTTTTGGGAGCAACCGCAAGCTACGAGCACCTTTCCGCTTTTTCCAAGTACACCCCGTGACGCCCCCAAACCTTTTTTTGTTACAAAAAGAGTGAATAAGCATGAGTTTTGACGCAATAGTGATTGGCGCAGGGCACAACGGGCTAGTCGTGGCGAACTATCTTGCGAAGGCCAAGTTTAAAGTTTTGGTCGTCGAGCGAAGAAGCACGCTTGGCGGTTGCTGCACCACCGAAGAGCTGATACCAAACGCGCCTGGTTTTAAGGTGAACGGAGGCGCGATCGACCACATTCTCATTCAAAGAACGCCGATCATTCAAGAGCTTGAGCTCGACTCTTTTGGTCTCAAGTACGTGTCGATAGAGCCTATGTTCGAAGTTCCGTTTGAAGACGGTTCGGTTTTGCGCTTTTACAAAGATTTGAAAAAAACAATTCAAGAAATTTCAAGGTTTTCCAAAAGAGACGCCGAAAGGTATAGCAAACTAGTCGAAGAGTGGTCTCACGAAGAGGCGCTTCTTGAAAGGCTTATGCTCAACCCCCCTCCCAAAATCAGCGAGCTACTAGGAATAGGAGGCTTAAAGGCGATTTTCAAACCTTCTATGCTTTCAACACTTCCCGAGGCAGCGCGTGTCGACTTTAACTCGATGGTGAGGACTGTTGTGATGTCCGCAAATCAGCTACTCAACGAAGAGTTTGAAGATGATCACACAAAAGTGGCTCTCTCCTCAATCTTTTCGCTCATCTTTTCGACAATGCCTCCAAGCCTTCCAAGTAGTGGGCTAATGGCGATCATGCACACAATGCTTTACAAAACTGGTTTAAAGAGGCCAATTGGAGGCTCTGGGGCGCTGATCGACGCGCTCGTTTCCTCACTACGCGCAAAAGGAGGGGAGGTTCTCTCTCAAGCTGAAGTAAGAAGAATCATCACGGATAAAGGTGAGGTAAAGGGCGTTGAGCTGGCAGACGGTAGAAGGTTTTACTCAAAAATCGTGGTAAGTAGCGTGGACGCGCAAAGAACACTTCTGAAACTTCTTGATCCAGGAACGCTTGATGAGTCGCTTGCAAGAAAGCTAAAAAGCCTTAGGATTACATCTTACGGAATGACTTACCATGCGGCTTTGCACGCTCTACCAAAAGCGGCAAAACACGAATTAAGGGAAGAACCTGGTAAGCTTCTTGCCTTGAACTCGCTAGAGCAAATCGAAAAGGCGTACCACATCGCAAACTCGCAAAGAGCGCTTTCGCCAACCCCACTACTTGCGGTGAACTTTCCAACTTCGTACGACGCAACACTTGCGCCTCTTGGAAAGCACACGCTGTACTGCTGGGCGCAGTTTGTTCCTGATAATTCACCAATGATCTGGGAAAAAGAGCACAAGCGCTTTAGCGAAGACGCACAAAACAAGATAGAAAAGAGACTCGAAGAGTTTTGGCCAGATTTGGGAGAGCTAATAATCGCAAAAAAAGTGGAGACGCCAGGAGACTTGGCAGAAAGGCTTTGGATTCAAAGAGGGAACACGCAACACATTGACCCAACACTAGAGCAAATGTACTACTATAGACCATTGCCCGAGCTTTCACACTACAAAACGCCCATTCGAGGGCTTTACCTTACTGGCGCAGGAACGCATCCAGGAGGTGGAATCTCGGGAATGCCGGGTTACAACACAGCGATCACCATCTTAAAAGAGCTCAACGCGTAAAGCTTTCAAGCTCTGAATCCAAGTTTTGAACGAGTTTTTTTAACCTGTTTGTTATCTCATCAATCCTTGTTTCGCAAAGCGTCTTAATCCTATCCTTGCTCGCAGCGCTGTAAACGTGGTAGTACCCTCCTTCTCTTCTACCAACCGCTTCTTTGTGACACAAACCCGCGCTCACGAGCTTTTGTAGCGACCTAAAAACCGTGGTTCTGTCCCTTTTCACGACTAAGGCAAGCTCGTCCAGGGTGGCGCCTTGCCTTTTTAAAAGCGCAAGTAACACCTCCAAGTCAAGCTGTGTGAGCGAATACAAGTAGCACAGCAAATCCAAGCACGTCGCGTTGGGCTTCGTGATGTCTCTTTTCATACCTAGTAAAAAACACGCAGAGATTTAAGTCTTGCAAAATATTGGCAATACCATAAAATTTATATCTTTAAAAAGAAAAAATACGCTGGTTGTCCGAGTTGACAGAAAGAGTTTTGGTTTTGGGAGGAAGGTTCGGAGGGCTTACCGTTGCGTACAACTTAAAAAGGCTTGTCGGGGATTTGGCTGACATTAAGCTCGTAGATAGAAACCGTGTGACTCACTTTAGACCTGGAATTCCGCACATCGCGCTTGGAATAAGGGACCCTCACGAAATCGAAGTGGATTTGGCGCGCGAGCTACCAAGAAAGGGAATTTCGTTCGAGCAGGCGCTTGTTCGAGAAATCGAACCAAGCTCAAACACGGTCACGATTGAAAAAACTGATGGCTCGCTTGTAAAAGAGCGCTACGACTACCTTGTTATAGCGCTTGGCGCACACCTCGCAAAAGAAAGGATAAAGGGCGCTGAGCTCGGCTACAGCCTTTGTGAAGTGGAAGATGTGACAAAACTCAGAGAAAGGCTTTCGAGCTTTAACGGTGGAAGTATAACAATTGGTTCTGGCGTGTTTTACCAAGGCTCAAACCCAAAACCCAAGTTTCCTGAAAACTATGTTCCGCGAGCGGATTCGGCGTGTGAGGGTCCGATCTTTGAAATGTCGCTCATGCTACACGGTTTGTTCAAAACCAAAGGGGTGCTCAACAAAACGAAAATCACGATTTACTCGCCTGGCGAGTACCTTTCAGACCTTTCAAGAAAAAGTAGAGAAGCGGTAAAAGAGATATACTCACAGTTTGGGTATACGCTTGTCGAAAAGTTCGTGTTAAAGGAAATAACGCAAAACGAAGTGATTTCGGAAGATGGACGAAAAATTCAATCGGATATCTCGATTTACAAGCCGCCTTACGAGGGCCACCCGGTTCTCAAGAAGCTTTCAGGTGACCTTGCGGACGACGCGGGTTTTGTTCCAACAGACTTGAACATGGTGAGCGTAAAATACGAGAACGTTTACGCGGTTGGCGACGCAAACGCAGGCTCTGTTCCAAAGCTCGGTTACTACGCAGTAAGGATGGGAGAGATTGCGGCGCAGCACCTAGCGAACACACTAGGTGTTCCGACAAAGATTGAAAAGTTTCAGCCAACGATCTTTTGTGTCGCGGACAACCCGCTTGAAGGCTACGGTGTCGCGGTTGCGGACGACACTTGGTACGGTGGCACGCTTTCGAAAGCCGAGATTTCGCCAGCAAACCACTTGAAGAAGGAGCTTTTCACAAAATACTACGTTTGGACCAAAGGCGACATGGTTTTGGAAAGGTACTTTGCGAGCTGGTGATTTCGATGCTCTTACAAAAAGCTCAAAGAGAAAGCGCAGAGCTCAAACTGCTCGAAATCGTGGATAAGCTCGATAGACTTGGGTTGCTCGACGCGCTAGACGGTGCGCTTTCAGATGAAAAAGCGATTGCGAGCGTGATGGGCGCTCTTGCAAGCGACGAGTTTCTCACGCTTGTGCAAAAGTGGAAGCAAATAATCTCTCTTCTTTCTTCTATTGAATACAACACACTGTCTGAGCTTTTACAGCTTTTGAAAGACAAGCGCGTAACGATTGCACTAAAAAACCTAGTTTCGCTAATCGTTTTGCTAGAAAAAAGAGGAATACTCGATGTCATATTGGGCGCGCTTGAAGACGAGCAAACTTTTTCGAACTTGATTAAGCTTGTTGCAAGCGACGAGTTTCTCACGCTTGTCTCAAAGCTACCAAAGTTGTTAAAGCTTACCGCAACACTGGACTACGACTCCTTAACTCTTTTAATAAAATCACTTGAAGCGATCGCAAGACCAGCTAAACCAGTTAAGGGAGCACTCGGAGTTTTAAGAGAGCTCGGAGACAAAGAAGTGGCCCAGGGTTTGGGAAAAGTGTTTGAAGTGCTCAGGGAGCTCGGAAAGGCACAATAATACGCTAACAACTAGTTCGAAGCCCAAGTGGTTAGCCACCTCTGTAGACGAAAGCTTACTGAGCCATCACTTCTTTAAAGAGGAAGCTATTTCGGTGACGCCTTGCGCTTTAAAAGTTCAAGTCACGATCAAGAGTAAACCCACAGTGGGCACAGTTAAAGATTCGGTCTTCTAAAGTCAAATTCTGGCTGATTCCTCCACACAGGAAACACTCACGTGAAGAGTTGTAAGAGGGAACAGGTAAAACAAGTTTTCCTCTTTTTCGAAACACTCTAAGATCCTTCTCAACTCCGAGAAAGAGGAGTCGTAAAGTCGAAGCCTCCTCTTCCTTGTCTCGCCTTTCTGGATCAGATCCTGAACGTTTAAATCCTCTAGCACTAATAGGTCGTACTCCTGTGCGAGTAGAACCCCAAGTTTAAAGAGTCACGCCTGAAATCCTTTAAGTGTTCGTGCTCCTTCGCAAGTTTCGTCTTCGTTTTAAGCCAGTTATTCGAAAGAAACCTTTTTCTTGAAAGTGTCCTCTGTAGCACCCTGATTC
>NEXD01000096.1 GCA_003019595.1 Candidatus Marsarchaeota G1 archaeon BE_D | reverse complement strand
CCAAAATACCAAGGAGCCTGCGATAGTCGAAAACACGCTATGTACGAGATGGCAATCGCCACACCCCTCGTTACGTTGCATGGCTTTCGATATCACGGTGAAAAAGTTCGGAGGATCACGGTGAGTTAAAGTATCGCCAAGCAAAAATCGAATGTTATCCATTTTACTCTTGAATCGATAAAAGTTTGCTTAAACGCTTCGATTCGTAGCGGTACGCTTTTACAAACGCTTTGCTTTATTCCCTTTTATCCTCACCTGGCAAGGTTTTGGAGGCTTTATGAGTTACACAGCTTCAAAAAGACCACGTTTTAACGCGTGCTCATACTTTAAAATGAAAATATGCAAAAGCTATACCAAAAACATTTTATGTGTGCGATGCGTTCTTGCCTTATGGAAGATCCGGCTACCGTTTTAGAGGAAGTTATAAAAAACGCGTTGACTGACCCCTCAAACAAGCAAAAGATTAAGGGGTTAAACAAAACGCTACAGTTCAAACCGAGTGGCGCAGATCCGTTTTACTTAGAAATCGCAAACGACACCGCAACCGTAAAGAAAGGAAACGCGCAAAACGCGGTTGCCACAATAATAATGAGCGCGCAGGACATGGTGGACATGTTTCGAGGAAAGCTCAACCCGATTTCAGCCTTTATGAGCGGAAGGCTCAGGGTTGAGGGAAACCTGTTTGAAGCGCAAAGCCTTGCCGCGCTACTAGGCTGAGTTTAAATTTTGGGATTATGCTATCTTTTTGGTGTAAAAATTGTCAAAGTGTTTGGGAGAGTACGACGTGATCGTTGTAGGAGGCGCGTCCGCGGGGCTTACCGCCGCGCTTTACACTTCAAGGCAAGGTCTTAACACGCTTGTGATAACAAAGGACATAGGAGGGCAGGCGCTTCTCACAGACGAAATCCAAAACTACCCTGGTTTTATAAGCATAAGCGGGTTTGAGCTCATGAACCGCTTTAAAGAACACGCCGAGGCGTACGGCGCAACCTTCGTGTACGACGAAGTGGTTGCGCTCGATGCACCCGAAGACTCTTGCTTTGTGGTGAAAACGAGAAACGCGGAGTACACCGCAACCGCGGTGATTTTGGCGTTCGGAAAAACACCACGTGACTTGGGCGTTCCTGGTGAGCAGGAGTTAAAAGGTAGGGGCGTTTCTTACTGCGCGGTGTGCGACGGCCCTCTTTTTAAAGGAAAAACCGTGGCGGTTGTAGGAGTGGGCGAACCCGCGCTTGATGCGGTGAACCTTTTGAGCGGTTTGGCAAAAAAGGTTTACTACGTTTTTAGGACCGCGGCGCCAATAGCGGACGAAGAGTCTATAGCGAACGCAAAGCGAGAAAACGTTGAATTCGTTCCGAACTCTGTGGTAAACAGGATTGTGGGCGAAAAAACGGTTAAGGCGCTTGAGCTTTCCAATGTAAGGGATGGTTCACACTCCACGCTTTCGGTTGACGGCGTTTTCATCGAGATGGGTTATGTCACAAAGACCGAGTTTTTAAGAGGGGTTGTGGAGCTCAACTCAAAGGGCGAAATCATCGTAGACAAAATGGCGCAAACTAGTAGGGAAGGAGTATTTGCCGCAGGCGACGTGACCGACACGCCTTACAAGCAGGCTGTGATTTCCGCGGGAATGGGAGCGGTCGCCGCGCTTTCCGCGTATAACTACGTGCAGAGAATAAGAGGAAGACACGCATCCGCGCAAGACTGGAAGAAGGTAAAGCCGAAAACCCAAAAGCAAAGCGCGCCGTTTGTGATAACCGAGTAATGGCTAGATACGAGAAGTTTGAGGCGTTTAAGAAACTCGGCGTGTCACAAATCGCAAACAAAGGACTCGGTCTTGTCGCTCTAGAAGACATCCACGCCGGTGAGCGCGTCTTAAAGCTTGGAGGTAGGCTACTCAAAAGAAGACCTGCGCGAGACCCTCGTTCGATGAGAATTGGTGAGAAGCTTTACTTGACGTCTAGCGGCTTTTTGGACGACTACCTGAACCACAGCTGTGAGCCAAACTGCGCGATCGACTTTTCTAGTTTGACGCTTTTTGCTATAAAACACATAAAAAAAGGCGAAGAGATTACGGTGAACTACTGCACGATCGAGTACCAAATCGCTCCTAGCTACAGATTCAGGTGTGCGTGCGGCTCGAAAAGCTGTGTGGGCGTGGTTTCGGGTTTTAAAAACCTTCCCAAAAACAAAAAAGAAGAGCTTTTGCGTTTTGTCGCGCCGTACATCAAAATGCGTGTTCAACTTTAAATAACTCGACGCACTAAATCACTGTGTCGACCATTCCTGTGGAAAAAATAAGAAACGATTTTCCTCTTTTGAAAAACTGGATTTACTTGGACAACGCCGCGACCACCCAAACGCCTTACCAAGTGATTCACGCGATGCACGAATACTACACCTCTTATCGCGCAAACGTTCACAGAGGAATCTACGAGCTTGAAGCGCGCGCGTCTGAAGCGTACAACTACGCACACGCGCTTGTCGCGCGCTTTATCGGCGCGGATTTTTACTGGATAGACGAAGAAAAGGACTTTGAGTTCTCGGAGCTAATCTTTACGTCGGGTGCGACGCAGTCTCTCAACCTCGTGGCGGAAAGCCTTTCAAGGGGTTGGCTCAAAAAAGGGGACAGGGTTGTGGTCACCGCGATGGAGCACCACTCAAACCTTGTTCCTTGGATCAGGATCGCTCAGGAAAAGGGTTTGGAGCTTAGGTATGTCGAATTCGACGAAGAAGGAGAGCTTAAGCTCGACCAGCTTGAAAGCCTGGTGGATGATAACACGCGTGTTGTTTCTGTGACGCTCGTGTCAAACTTCCTTGGCACGATCAACCCGATCGAAAAGATCGCGGATATTGCGCACAAAAAGGGTGCGCTACTTGTGGTGGACGGTGCGCAGGGCGTGCCTCACATGAAGGTCGATGTGAAGCGCATGGATTGCGACTTTCTCGCTTTTTCCGCTCACAAAATGCTCGGACCAACCGGTGTCGGCGCGCTTTTCGGAAAAAGAGAGCTACTCGAAAAGATGGAGCCTTACGAATACGGCGGAGACATGATTTCGGATGTCGAGCGATACAGCGCGAGCTGGAACAGGCTTCCTTGGAAGTTTGAAGCGGGAACGCCCAAAATCGCTGAAGGAATAGGTTTTGGTGCGGCTGTTGAATACCTTAACAAGCTCGGAATGGAACAGGTGAGAGCGCACGACTACGAACTCATCCGCTACGCTCTAAAAAGGCTAGAAGAGGTGCCCAGACTCAAGATTTTTGGTCCTAGCAAACCAGAAAAAAGGGGTGGGCTTGTGTCATTCGCTTTTGAAGACGTAGAGGGTGTGGCAAAGGGACCTCACGCGCACGATGTGGCTGACTACTTGGCAAGAAGGCGAATATGCATTCGCGCAGGTCACCACTGCACGCTTGTTGCGCACAAAACGCTCGGGGTTTCCGCAAGCGCAAGAATGAGCACGTATATTTACAACACAAAAAGCGAAATCGACGCGTTCGTGGACAGCTTAATCGAGCTAGAAAAGAAGTTCAGGAGTTGAGCATCACGATCGCCCTAATAAGCTCGGCGTGGCTCCAAACAAGCGGAGTGACCGATGGGTAGTCGCCCTTCGGTGTGACCTGCTCAGGAAGAACACCGCTTTTTAGCGCTTTTGACAAAACCCATTGAATCAGCCGCCTTGCGCCTTCGAGATCACGCGTGAGCGCTTTTTGCTCAGCGAGCCATAGCGTGGTTATCACCCAGGGGTTTGGCTGCTCCGAAGTCTTTAGGTAAGTGTCGTTCTCATACCTTGCGATGCCACCTGCGACGCTCAGCTTCTGCTCGACCACTCTTGCGTTTTGTACCACTTTTGGGTGATCAGCTGGGTAAACTCCAAGCTGTGGCAAAAGCAAGCTACTTGCGTCGATGGTTTCGTCAAACCCCACGATTTTTGAGTTTTCGACTTTCACACTTCTTGCAAAGTGGTCGCCGAGCCACATTGCGTCTATTCCCGCTTTTACTTCTTCCGCTACACTTTCGTACTTTCGAGCGAGCTCTAGTTCACCAAAGAATCTTGTAAAGTTAGAAGCGGCTTTTAGCCCGGCGTAAACGCAAGCGCAAGTGTAAAGGTGTGTTCCAAACCTCTCTTCCCAAAGGTCGTAAGAAGGCAAAGGAAGACCAAGCTTTTTATCGCGAAAGTTTAAAAGAAAGTCCGCAGCAGCCTTTATCCCAGGCCTGTAGTAAGGTTTGACAAAGTCCACATCTTGAAAGCGCGAAAAGTGTTGCCAAAGCGCATGAAGAATTATCGCGGTTTCGTCTTCCTGAATCGGGAAAAAGCCTTGCGTCCAAGGGTGCCACGTGCTACCCCAGTGGCCTTCAACGGTGTACTTTTGAAACATGCACCCTTCGCGCATGATCAAAGGAAAGAGGAATCTGAAAACTCCTCTTGAAAGGTCGAGGTAGCCCAAAAGCGTGAGCGCAAGCGATGCGTAGGCGGCGTCGCGTGGCCAAACGTAATTGTACGTGTCCCTGTTGAACCTCATGATGTCGGTGTCAAGAGACGCGGGGATTGCGCCGTTGTTCTGACAGTGACACGCGATGATCAAAGCGCTCCTTTTTAACGCGTCTGAAAAGTCGCCCACAGCTTTGCTCACAGAAAGCCAAGCGCGCCAGTAGTTCGCCGTTCTTTTCATGAGTTCATCAGCGCTCTTTGTTCTTACGTAGTCGTTCACCCTTTTTGCCTCTAAAAGGTCTCTTGATGCGACAATCCAAGAGTAGAAGCTCGAATCCTGGAAAAATCTAAAGCTCACCGCGGAGTCGACCGCGCCTTGGGCTATTGGATTGCCCGAAAGCCTTCCGTCCTCGCAGTCCTTCCACGTTCCCACAAGCCCGCGCGTCTGCTTGTAACCCGTGGCATACTCGAAGAAAGGCTGGTTTGAGGAGAAAACGAACCACCTCGACTCTTTGTAGTGAATGATCGAACTGGTCGCTGGGTCGTAAAGCGCTGTGTCGCCCTCGTCATGGCCGTCTATTTTGTAGTCGAAGGCGAAAAACACGCGACACTCTTTCTGAGTTTTGAGCTCACACCTTCTTACTAGCACGTTGTACGCAAAGTCAACGCAATCGTAGAACTTGAGCGAAACGCCTTTAAAGCTTGCGCTCGCAACGCTCACAAGCGTGTCGTCCAAGTATCCAATTTCTGGCGAAAGCTCGGAAAACCAGGAAAAGTCACCATCGCACCACACTCCAATCCTTAAGGCGTTCGCGTTGTTTTCCGTAGTAAGAGGATAGTAAACTTCGCGAATCACATAGCCTTGGTCCATGAGAACGCTCAAGGCGCCGTTTCCAAGGATCACGCTTCTTGTCATGAGTTTAAAACGGAAAAGGAAGTAATACGCTTTTTGAGCTGTTTTTGGCACGCAACTTTATATATCTAAGTGTATTTTCTTTTAGAGAGCAGTTGAGCAGAAGATCAAAAAACTCAAGAAATAAGAAGCCGAGACTTGAACACTTTAACCTTTACGAAAACATCATAAGAATCACGGATAGAAAGCTCGGTAGGATCGTGGACGTCTACTATGTCAACCACGAAATGTACTGCGAGCTGTGCGAGACCACCGAATGTGTTCACACGGGTTACGCGTGGAGCGTTTACGAACACTACACGGAAAAGTGTTAACCTCTTTGTGTGAGGTAAACGCCGATAAGCGTTATCGCGGAACCCACAAACTCAAATTTTGTGGGAGTTTTTCCTAAAAGCGCAAAAGAAAGTAAGTAAGCCGAAATCGGAACGAGCAGGGAAAGCGAGCTTGCGCGTATCGCACCAAGTCTGTTTACCGCGTTAAACCAAAACAAAAAGCCAAGAGTTTGCGCGCTGAGCGGCACAAGAAGAGAAAGAAGAAGCGATTCGCGCGTCAAAACAAAGCTGTGGTTGAGCAAGAGTGTGGGAGAAACGATCAAAGCGGAAAAAAGCGTCATAAAAGCGTTGAGCTGTAAAAGGTTTGAGTTGACAAGCCTTTTTTGGTGGTACAGCGTGCCCACAGACCAGAGAAAGCCATCCAAAACCGCAAGAAACGAGCCCAAATCAAAGCTCGCACTACCAACAGAAAGTGCCACACCGAAAAAAGCGAGAAGAACGCCTAGCGACTGCTTTTTCGTGGTTTTTTTCCCAAAGAAAGCGCGCTCTAAAACCATCACGAAAACAGGTTGCGTGTAAATCAAAACAGAGGTCAAAGCCGGGTTTGAAGAGTAAAGCAGCGCGAAGTTCAAAATCACAACAAAAAGCGCGTTGTTGAGCAAAGCGCTGAGCGCCTGCGGCTTGCCAGCGCTCACACCTTTTGCAAAAGGAAGAAGAAAAAGCGCGCCTAGTGAAAACCTGAGAAAAGTGAGCACAAAGGGTGAAATGTAGGAAAGCGCGATTTTGGAAAGTGGATACGACAGCCCCCAGCTCAGTGCGACACCAAGCATGAACAAAAAACCAGCGCTAGAGTCTTTCACATCACCAATTTTTTGACACCAAAACTTAAGACTGACATACTCTTCTCGCTAAAGCTCGGAGGTTGCTCAACTTTTAGTAAAAAAACTGGGAGGTTGAATTGAGGGAAGGTTTGATGCGTAAATCACTGTTTCTTCTCTTCTTTCTTCTCTTCTTTCTTCTCTTCAGTCTTCTTCTTCTTGGCCAAGAAGACTCACCTCCCCATATTTTGAATTTCAAAAGGATGTATTTACGTTTTTCCGAAAAACGCAAACACCTCACCAAAAAACTCGAAAGAATCGAGTTTAAAAACCGCAAAATCCGAGTGCACCGCTTT
>NEXD01000095.1 GCA_003019595.1 Candidatus Marsarchaeota G1 archaeon BE_D | reverse complement strand
CCTGTCTCCTTTAACATAGTTTTTCTCCAAGACTTAAAGATGGAGTACGCGGTCTTTATGGCTGAGTCCACCCAGTGGGCTGCGTAGGGCCACTCTTGGAGTAGGCTGTCCCTGAGCTTCTTCTTATACTCCTTGCTGTGGATGTCCACCTTGTACTTGGGTAGGAGCCTCCACTGCTTCTTTCCTGGTAGCTTCCTTTTTTTCCACTCTATATGGCTCCAGAGCTCTTCGAGTATTCGGTTGACCACGTCCCTGTGCGCTAGAAGCAGTGGTAAGAGCTCATCCCCGAGCTCATGCTCTAGCGAATAGCTTCTCAGCACACTGAACACCCTGTGATCCTTTATGAGCGCACACCCGCTCACACACACAGATATATTTCATAAACCGATATCCTTATAATCTGAAACTGCTGACAACGGCGAAAAGCTTGTTTTTTATCGATTAAAAAAACAAAAGGCATGACCGAACTCGTCATAGGACCCTTTTCGGACTTCTTCTTCGGAAAGAAGAACAGAAGGATAGTGTTCAAGACGCTTCCCGGTGCGCCCGAAGACTACGTCTCGCTCGACCCGAAAAGGCTGCTTGCACTTTACGAAAAGGACGGGAAGTTCTACGCGCTGTATTCGACGGAAAAGGAGGACTACTACAACCAGTTTCTTTCTTCCGTGCCGGAAGGCGCAGAAGAAAAAAAGAAGCTGGTGTTCACGCACTACAAGTGCCCGCTCGGCCACATAGTGAGCCAGGAAGAGGCAGAGGAGGAGGTGTTCGCCGACGGCGTCGCCTACTGCCCTGAGTGCGGTAGCGAACTCGAAACAGTGGTCGAGCTTGAATGGGAGAGAAGCGACCACGACCTCTCAAAGGCGAAACAGGGGGAGGCTCCCGTCTTCAAAATTGTGAACCTTGCGGGTTTCAGAAAGGCGTTCGGGGAAGACGTCGAAGAGTGGTACTCATCAATCGCAGGCCACTGCTACCCCGTCCTCGTGAAGGTCAAGGAAACCAGGGAGGTCGAGTGGAAGGGTAATAAGATAAAAGTGGAAAGGGGAATAGGGTACATAAGCGAGAGCCACTACGACCCGATAGGCCCGCCCGCTTACGGAATCGGGGAGTACGAAATATACGAAGCGAACGGAAAGAAGGCGTACAGGCTGGTGCGCGAGATTCCCCTCAGCGAAATCGACCTGGACGCCTTTTCCGGCATACCCGACTATGCAAAGCACTCGCTCATTTACGAGGTCGAGAAAAAATACGGGAAGGAAGAAGCAAAGAGGTTTGCGGAAGGGGTGAAGGCACCCTTGTCCATACTCGCCGAGCACTTCCCCGAGTATTCGGATGCATTCATCAAAGAGTGCACCGAAAAAATAAAGAAGGAGGGGAAGCTGTGGTGGCTTCCTTCTGACGAAGTGCTCAAACACGCTTCAAGCGAAGTGAAAAGGGAGTATGAAAAAGCCGTGAAGGAAATAGCCGTGAAGAAGAAGGAAACCGAAGAGGCGCAAGAAATCGAAAGGGACGAACAGGAGCTTTCGAAGTTTTCGCCGAAAATCAAAAAAGTTGGAGACGCCCTGGTTCTCGAAAAGGGGCGTTACCTGAAAGAAGAGGAGTTCAGGGAGTTCGTGGAGAAGGCGAAGAAGCTGGGTTACAGGTTCAACAAAGGAAGATGGGAAAAAAAGGATTTGGGGCTTTCTCGCTAGGGTAAGCCGAAGGCGCTCGAAGCGAAGGTGCGGAACACCGGAAACATCGCGACGACCACGAGTGAAATCGCGACCGCCGAAAGCGCCGTCGTCGTGCTAAGTATCGTGCCTTCGACCGCCTTGTCGATCACAAGCCCGACGACGAAGGACGAAAGCACGATGAACACAAAAATCATCTGCTGCTGAAGCTGTGTGATTTTCAAGGAGAAGCCAAATCCCCCCGTCTGTATTCCTCCCGTTGCGGTTATGCCGCCGAAGCCGGCCGAAAAGGAAGAAAGCATGATGATCGCCGTGAGCATCGTGAAGGAGAGCATGAGCGGAAGGAGAAAACCCATGATTTTGAACGTGTTCATCGTGCTCTTCGTCCTCTTCTTCGCGTCGATGAAGCGGTAGGTGAACTCGTGAAGCTGTTCGAGCAGCGCCGGCGTGACGTTGCCCGCTTCTGCGAGCGCCTGGACGGAGAAGAACACAAAGCGGCCAAGCCAGCTACCCGTTCTTGCGGAAAGCTGGGAAACAGCCCGGCCGAGCTTGAGCTGGTTGAGAAAGTCCCTCAGGACGGCTTTGAACCCCGCCCTGTACGCCCTTCCCTTCTCCGCTTCGCTTCCCACCTTTTCGAGGCTTCTCAGGACGTCGTAGCCCACCTTTCTGTACTCCGTGAGGTCTCTTATGAAGAGCGGAAGGGTCTCTTCGACGTCGTTTATCTGCCTGATCTGCGGCACGGTCTGAAAGGCGATGCCCGCGCGAAAACGCCAAGCCCGAGGCCGATGGAAAGGTAAGGTATGCGGAGAACGAAGAAGACCGCAAAGGAGCAGGCTGCTGCCAGCGATATCGGAAGCCACACGTTCGCCTTTATCGCATCGGGGTAGCGCGGCCTGTTCGCGATGACGGAAGAGTAGAGCACGCCGCCGAAAACCACGGGAAGGACGGGAAGGAGCGCTGAAAGGAAGGAAACGCCGAGCGCAGAGCCCAGTATGAGAAACACGGGGACGAGGAAGAACATCAGGATCATCATTTCACCCAGAAAAGAAGTCTTTTCGGCGTACTGCCGCCAGCGGAAGGAAAGCCATTCAAGGTACTCCCTCACTCGTTCGATGAGGTATGTTTCGACCGAACCGCCGCTTTTCACGATCGCGGTGTAGCCTGAGAGAAAGGAAGCGTACATCCGGTTGGGGTGCCTTCTCGCCCTTTCGTTTAGTGCATCGAGCGGCGCCCTGCCGAAGAGCTCGACGTCCCTTGTGATGATGAGCGACTCGCTCCTGAACGCCCTGAAAACAGGGCTTCTTGAGACGCGCTCGAACGCCGAAAAGAGCGTGAGCCCGGCCGAGGACATTATCGTGGCGATCGATGCGAAGAACGGAAGCTCGTCTAGAAGCGCCTTTGAGAAGTCGAACTTTTTGTTCTTGAAGGAAACCAACGGCAGAAAGAGGAAAACGACGGGAAGGCCGAGCAAACCCGCGAACACAAACTGCTTTGTCACGATGACGCCTGCGACGGCGAACGGGACGCACACTGTGAGCGCTATGAGAAAGAGCGCGGTGTAGCGCGTGGAGACCACGACGGGGCTTTCGAACTCATTTGAGAAAAGCACGTCGTTTTCTATGCTTTCTTCCTGCCACCTTCTTATTTTCTTCAGCCTCTCGTTCTTGATGAACCACCTGGAGATCGTCGTGATGAAAGGCTCTTTTTGCGCTTCCCAAGCTCCTGAAGGACGACCGGTATCCTTCTCTGTGTTTCGAAGAAGGCGAGAAAGAGCAGGCTGACCGCAAACGCCGAAATCGTGGGAAGGAGTGCGAGGAAGAGCCCCTCGACCACGACGCCCGCCTGCTGGACGCCGAGCCTCTCAAACAAGGGCGTGTAGGTTTTCGTCCCGAAAAAAGAAAGGAAGATGAGAAGGGCGACGAGGGAAAGCGCGGTGACGAAGTACTTGTTCAGAAGGGAAACCACCTGCGCTTTTGCCGTCACTTCTTCTCACCCCTCCTTTTGTTCAGGTAGTAATCGACCACCATCTGCGAGAACACGCCGTACTCCACCACGCCGTTCTTCACGGCAGAAGAAAGCAGGTTCGCCCTCTCGATGAACGCTTCCCTGAGCTGGGTGAGCGTGAGGCCGAGAAGCTGGGAAGAGAGCTGGAGCTGTTTTGACCTTGCGATGAGAAGGCTTGCGGCGGCTTCGGTGGTCAGGTCTTCCTTGCTGTCCATCAAGAAGAAGCGCTCCTGCTCGAAGTTCCATGTGAAGACCGGTGTGACATCAGTCCTTCCTTCTTCATACGAAATCTCGTCCACCTCGACCACCTTTCTTTCGACCCTCCCCGTGTTCGGGTTCTGAATTCTTCTTATCACGACCGTTGCGGCAAGCTCCGACTTGAACTCTTCTGCGAGCTCTGGCACAAGCCCCGTCACCCTAGTGAACACGTCCTTCGTATCACCACCGTGGAAAGAGGTCATTCCGCCGTGCCCAGTCGCCACGGCCTGAACGAGTGTGGCTATCTCCTTTCCCCTCACCTCGCCCACTATGATGTAGTCGGGCCTGTACCTGAGTGAAACGCTCACGAGGTCGTTCATGTCTATTTCCTTCGTGCCGATGTAGCTCGCCTTTCTTGTAAAGAAGCGCTCCCAGTTCTTGTGGTAGAGCTTGAGCTCCGCGGTGTCCTCTATCGTCACGATCTTGGAGTGCGGGTGAAGCAGTGTGAGGAGCGCGTTGAGGAGCGTTGTCTTACCAGAACCCGTCGCGCCGACGATGAGAACGAAGCGCTTGGCTTCAAGGAGGAGCCAGAGATAGGCGGCGATGAGCGGAGTGATCGTGCCGTACTTTATCAGCTCCGGTGCCGTGAAAGGCCTTTCGGGGAACTTTCTCACGTCCCACGTCGTTCCCGGCCTTGAAACCTCGTCGCTGTAAGTCACTGCGATTCTGTGTCCTTCGGGAAGCACGCCTTCGACGATCGGGTTCGCGCGATTCGGCGACCTTCCCGTCCTCTCTGAAAGCTTTTCTGCGAAGCGGGCGAGCTCGTCCTCGGACTCGAATATTATGTTCGTGGTGAGCCGCGGGTACTCGCTCCCCCTGAGCACCACGGTCACTGGTGTGATGAAGCCGTGGCACTCTATCTCTTCGACGAGCGGGTCCCTGAAGGGTATTTCGCAGATGCCGTAGCCCACCTCCCTCTTCACGTAGTACATGAGCACGTCCCTGTTCTGCCTGACCTCTTCTCCGAAGCCTATTTCGTCAGCGATTGAAAGCAGGTTTTCCTCCACGTACTTCACGGGGTCGCGGATCATTTCCTGAGTGGGTT
The DNA here is from genome assembly GCA_003019595.1 of Candidatus Marsarchaeota G1 archaeon BE_D. GTDB lineage: Archaea > Thermoproteota > Thermoprotei_A > Marsarchaeales > Marsarchaeaceae > BE-D. The sequence continues at coordinate 1,817 of NEXD01000095.1, read as the reverse complement.
TGAGGCCGAAGTAGAGTTTTTCGAGAAGAAGTGAGTAAAGCCTCTTCTGCTCATCAGAAAGCTCTGGTTCGACAACGGTGTAGCAGCCGTTGCCTTTTTCGTCGCTCAGGACGATGCGGACGAGAGGGTACTCGGGCAGCGTGTACTCCCTGAAAACGACGCCCGGGATTTCCGAAGAAAGGCGCTTAGGTTCAAAGCGACTTTCCACGAGCTTCGAATCGCGCTTCTTCGGTAGCCTCAGAATTTTTTGCAGGCTCATGAACAAAAATATGCGTCTGCTTTTTAAGTCCGAGGGCCTGTTCGAGCATTTCCCTTACTGTGAAGAGCAGGTTCTTTCCTTCCGCCGTAAGGATGCGTTTCTTCGTTACGCGGTTGTTTTTGTTTCTCAGACGAAGCACCTTCTTGAGAAGCCCCGACCTTTTAAGGCGCCTGAGCTTCTTTCGCATCCCGGGCGGGCGGAACCCGTCCTGAGAAAGGAGAAAGAGGTCGCCCACAGTTCTTCTGTATTTCTTTCTCAAACTGACCTTCCTTCCCTCTAAATTAGGAAGCTTCTCGTAAATCGAAAGAAGTGTTTGCCTTCCCTTGTCCGTGATGAACCACCAGCCGTCCCTTCTTTCTACCTCGCCCTCCTTCCTCAGGTTTTCTAAAACGAAAAACGCGCGCCTTGTGAGCGGCTTTCCGTAAAGCCTTCTCGCCGCTTCTTCCGTCGTGACGCCCTTCACAGAAAGGCAGAGGGCGGCGAGGTATTCGAGCGACGAGCGGCCGTCCATGCACTTCTGCTTCTTTTTTTGTTTTTAAAAGGCGAGCGGGTCGCAGGGCCCCAGAAGGCTTTTAAACTTGAGAAGGAAAAATGCGTGTGCGTTTTCACGTCATATCTCTCAGGGAGCGTATGGTCGAAATAGCTGACATGAAAAAAGGGCGGTCCTTCCACGTCGTTCTGAAAAGGGAAGAGTTTTTCTGCAGGGAGTGTTCAAGCACGGAGTGCGCCCACGCGGGCTTTTCGTGGGGAGTGAAGGAAAAGTACTTTCCGAAAAAGGATTACCTGCTCGTCCCCGACAGAAAAAAAGCAGGGGGTTTACCCCTGCGCGATGACGTTTACAACGGAGGAGGAGACGCTACTCCCCGTGCTTGTTGAAGCAGAGACGTACACCGCGTACTCATTGCCGGCGGTTGCAGTTACCGAACATACAGTTGAAAACGAGTTGCCAGGCGCAAGGCTTGAAGGCGGTGCGGGGCTGCAGCTAGTAGTGACAGAACTGCCGCCGAAGTATATGTTGATGCTGTTGAATGCGAGGCTGCCGGTGTTCTGCACCGTTATTGAAAGGTAGCCAGTGGTTCCGCCTGAGGGCGCGCTGAGCGAAACCGATGTGATTTCAAGTCCTGTGTTTACTTGATTGTGCGCCACAAGGCCGTTGAAGTAGGTGTACAGCGCGACTCCGATTGCCAGGGTCACTATGACGAGGATGATAACGGCGATGTACGACTCTATCGCTCTTTTGTGTCTTCGGGTTTTCGCCATGACAAAGAAGCAAAAAAAGAATAAAAAGTTTAAGACGCTTTTTCCTTCTCTTTTCCATGCCGGACATCACCTCACTCGTCACGACGGCCGTCGACTACCTGTTTTACGCCGCCTGGATTGCGGTCGGTTTGAGCGTGGTCGCTTCAGTTTACTTCTTCGCAACTCAGGACGCAAAAAGGGGAAGGGAGTTTCTTTTCTTCTCGATAGCGGCGGCCGTCACGATAACCGCCGGTTGGGCGGTCATAACGTCCATCGGCAAGGTCCCGAACCTCTCAATCCCGGGCGCTCAGTACATACA
>NEXD01000094.1 GCA_003019595.1 Candidatus Marsarchaeota G1 archaeon BE_D | reverse complement strand
GAGAAAGGTTCTCGGAGGAGAAGCTGAGCTTTCAACCCAAAGCCACGTGAGTATCATCGCTGTTGACTGTGGTGAAGTGTAGGGGACCAACCGCTGTACGTGTGGGTTGCTGTCGACGCTTGCACAACCCATCTCGTTCGGTGTTTCACTCACAAGCACAACAGAGAACGCGCTCAGTAGGCTGAGAAAGAGCTGCGTGTGTGACCCTGTTCACGGATCGGGGACCATGGTAGCGTGAGGCTGTGAGCAGAGTTTAAGTTCACCAATTGGGTTGCTCTGTTGAGTCTTTGGGCGCCTCTAGAACAAGGGTTTTCTACAACAACACCCAAAGAAAACACTATCCACACCTCTTCTCGACTTCCTAGAACTATTCGTGCACTACTACATTGAGTGGAGGTGACACGAATGAAGTCTTATCCGGACACCATCATGCTTTCCACACTACGATGCTTTCTTTTGTCATTGTTTCTCCTTTAAAACCGCGCACATTCTCTGGGGCGTTTACGTGCGGAATATACTTGTTTGGTATCTCTCTCCTAAACGTGACCACATGTTTTAGCCCATACTTTTGCGCAAGCTCAACAAAGATTTGGTCTGTTGGCACTTTTACCCTGCGCACAGTTCTATTAGCTATCACATAACAGCAGTAGGCGCCTTCACGAAGTGATTTGGCCACTTGTTCCAAAGAAACGTCGGCATCATAGAAGTAAGAGTAAACTTCCTTAGCCCTACTTTGGTCAACTTGGTCTATCTTTGAAAGCACTAAATCGAGCGTTGCCGAGCCCAAGTTTTTCTCTTTTTTTAAAACACGCCCTCCAAGGCTTTTGCTGTCCACAGAATAAGCTTCTTGTTCTGGAAACCCAAGCCAAAGAAGCGAAAAGCGGCTGAACTGGCCGTACGCCACCGTTGTATGAGAATCACCATAAGGCGGAGACGTTACAACCAAATCAACGCTTCCTTTGTCGACCACGCCTAGCTCAAGCAGATTTCTGGTGTCTCCTTTGAAAACTCGTGCTTTTCCTTTCGGGTGTTTGAGCATTTCAAAGTAAAAGTCGGCCATTCGTTGAATGTTTTCAGAAACGATTTCGCTAAAGGTTTTTAAAGGGTCGGGCTTAAACTTTTCAAGCTCTGCAACACTTCTTCTGTAAAGCTTGAATTCTCCTTTTCTCAAATTACTTGTCTCTCTTACAGTGAGTGAAAAGCACACTCGAAAGAAATCTGCGACTTCTTCCATAAGACTCAATTCTTCAAGCTCTTCCTTTATTGCCGCAAGCCCTGCCACAGCCTCGGGTTTAAACCAGTAGTCGAGGTTTTTTATGTTCGGAACTTCGTAGTTCGAAGACTTGAGTCTTTGAGCGGCTCCTTCAAGTAGTTTGTATTTGACTTTGTACAAGGTTTCGGGGTTTAAAGGCGTGGTCTTGACTTTTGCGATTAGAACGGCAAGCGGATTAAGGTCAACGCCAATCGCCATCCTATCGTAAAGCATAGCCTCTACGAGTACGCCGCCCGAACCACAAAAAGGGTCAAGAACCAAGTCTTCTTGGTTCTTCGAGTACATGCGAATAAGCCTTCTTGAAATGTGCGGTGGCATCCTAGCAGGATAAGGGTGTAGCCCATGAGTAAAGTATCGTGTGTCTTCTTGAATACCAGTCCAGTCAATCGAATCTTCTTTTAAACCAAGAAACTCCGTGAGCTTTCTTTCTTTTTCCACGATAAGCGGATAGTCGAACACTCTTTTTAGAGTTTTTCTTGAAGTCAACTCTACGCATCCTCTGGCGCTTTTTCTATGGTTATTTTTCTGAGTTTCTCATCGTAGTCTACAAGTAAATTATCTCCGACTTTGATGCCAGCTACTCTGAGCACGTCAACAGGAATTGCAACACGCACCGAGTTGCCCACTTTAATAGCTTTGACCTTAATTTTGACCAATTCAAAAACACTAAACCAAAGAGAAATTTTTAAGGATATCTAATAGATATTCGAAAGATAATTGAAATTTTTGCCACTTGGTTTCGAAAGTTCAGGCGAAACGATAGTTAGATAACGCGCTAGTGAGAGCTGGGTGTAGTGTTTATCTGAACACCATTTCTATGGGTGTTCGAAATATAGAAACAGTGGTTTGCTGGTAACAACACAGTGAAGGCGCTTAGGTTTAATGTCGGCGTAATACCCTCGTTTTTAGCCATCTTCCGTGCTCTTAAGCGGTTAAATGATTCCCACTTGTGATTTACGCGCTACTCCACTTGGAAGTGAAAGTAAATCTTCTGGCTTAAGTCACTTGTAAGAAGGGCTTTCAAATTTTTTGTTTTAGATTAAGACCACTTGAGCGTATATTTCCGAGCATTGCCACGAACAATTTTTTAGTGGGACATTTACCCTTCAAATAAAAAAGCTTGTGCGTTTGAATTATGCAATCGCTAGTATAAAGCATCGAAAAGCCATCACGACTTTATTCAATTTTAGTGATCGATTCATTGCTGTCTCATGTTATAGGTAAGATCAACACTTCCTGCGGCGCCGAGAATCCACTCGGCGTGTAGCAGTTTGACGCTTTGCCAAATTCCTTTGTCATCAAACACGTCCACCACGATGAATTTTTCGACATTCGTCGGAAGCTTTCCAAGCCTATAGAGCGCCTCCTTAATGCTACCAGTCACAACAACCTCGAACGCATGACTGATTTCTTCGCCTTCCGCACTCAGTCTATCCCACCCCACTCGAACTGCGCCTCAACTTTTGAATTGAATCCGAGTCTTCCACCCAGTAAACACAGCGCGTTTCTTTGCGTGTTCACATCCGCTTTGGGTGAAAAATGATTAACCTGCCCTCAACAAAGGCAAGACATCTTTTTTGGACTGCGACAACCCTTACAGCTTCGCCTTATCACAGTGTAGTGTAAGAGCTCTTTTGGCTCAAGCACGAAAGAGTATAGTTTAGTTGATGAAGCAGTTCTGGCTGGCCTTTCACTAAATGGTGTAATCTGAAAAGCGCTAGATACTCTACAGAAAACCAGTTCAAAAGGACGCCCATCGTGCTACACTCTTTTTGAAGTTCATTGTGTACTACACAAGTGTTTTCCACTTTAAGTATCAAATCGTTAACTTCGCTATGGGGGCACACAGTAGTAGAATTAGGCGACAACCTTAGTGCCTCTTAAAGCTACTTTACCCTTATAAGCGAACTACTACGCCTTATGAAGCCGAACCAAAAAGGCTGAGATGACCCGATTCAAATCCGACGGGGTTTGGAGAAAACTCAAGCTCGGCGATTAAAAAGTTTGTAATAGTTCAGACAGCGCTTCGGAAAATCTCTTCCTATTGATATAAGTAGAGGGCGAAACGCTTTTCAGTAAGCCTTCGGCGAGCAATTTCCTTGTTAACGCGTACAAGTGAAACAGTTTGAGCGTAGCTTTTTGTTTCGTTAAGCGTGAAACTTTTTCAGAAATCTGGCGACATGTCGCAAGTAGCGTTGTGATAGGTGCTTCAACTCCTAGCACAGCTTTTTCGAGGTGCTCGAAAAATTCAGCGCGTACACGGGCAAAATGAGGTACATAAGCATAAGCGTTTAGAGCTAGTGAACTTAATGGGTTTAGCAGAGTTGAGGAGAGTAAGCGTGTCGCGTGTGTAACCATTACCACATCTAAGAGGTTCAAAGTTTTTTGTAGAGCTTTTTTAGCATGAGTTTTTCGAATCGAACAGTACACGTGGTTTTTGGAATCAAACCACAAGTTCACCATAGCCAGACTCCCTGTAAGGATCACTCGTTCACCCAAACACTCTTCAGTAATAAGCCCAAGTTTTGTGTAGTTCTGAGGCACTGAGCCAAACTGGTTTATACGAGTGTACATCTAAAGCACTTAGTCACCCCACAATTAATCAACCGCGTTGTGATCACTCAACCATGCTCTAAAGTTTTTTGACTTCGTCCATTGGTTTACGCTCAGTTTTGAGTCTTAGCCTCTGAAACTTAAAAAGCGTTGAACAAAACACGCTTTGCAATATTAACGATTACGCCAATAGTATTTTAAGAAGGTGCGCATTAATAAAAAAGTGGTCTCACGCGCGACTGATTGGTTGAACCAAGCACTAAGGGACTTAAAGCACGCAGAAAAATCTGTTGAAATGGGAGACTATGAATGGGCGTGCTTCGCGTCTCAGCAAGCCGCCGAAAAAGCGTTAAAAGCGCTTTTCCAGGCAATGGGGGTCGAGGTTTGGGGGCATTCTGTTTTAAAAATGGTTCAGTCGTTGGAGTATGGCTCTGAACTGTTAGACTGCGCAAAAGAGCTTGATAAGTTTTATATTCCAACAAGATATCCTAATTCGTATAGTGAAGGTATTCCTGCCGAATACTTTACTGAAAGTGATGCGAAAAGGGCGATAAGCTGTGCAAGAAAAGTGGTTGAGTTCTGCCACAAAGCTATTCAAGATAAACTACGATGAAGTTTTGAGCAAACTCAAGGAGTGCGCGCAAAAATTTTTGGGCAAGGGCGCACTCACTGTGATCCTAATTGGTTCGCTCGCACGCGGCGACTACACAGCCTTTTCAGATGCGGATCTTGTGATTGTGGCACAGACCACAAAAAGGCCGATCGAAAGAGCGCTCGACTTTCTTGACGAAGTTTGTGTGAAGAATTTGAAAATTGACTTGGATTTGTTCGTGTACACGCAGGACGAACTTTTAAAAATGGCAAAAGAAAGAAGAAGGATTGTTCGAGAAATTCTCAGCGGAAAGCTCCTTGCTGGGGACGAGTCCATATTAAGGATGCTCAAGCAGCTTTTCGCGGAAAACGAGTAAGAAGGCTTACTCTCTGGGTAAGCCTTAAGTGATGGGTGCCACGAAATTTGGTGATACACCGTAAAACCTACCGCTGATATCTTACGTTCTTCAAAAATTAACTCACAAAAAGATGTACACGCATCTCTCTTTTTAGTCTCGTGTTATGGGAGGTTAAGAGTTAAGCTTACTATCACTTTGTCGCTGTGTAGTAGCAGAACCACATGCCGTGCGACCCAATTAACTATGCGGCGACAATGGGAGGTGCGAGCTCAAGCGGTTTTGCTTTTGTTATGTTTTGTGGTGTATCCAGTTGTAGTGTTATGCACGCTTATATTCGACGCTTTAAAGCTCAAAAGTTTTGTTCTTCTAGCGATACCTCTACCGCTAGCCTTAGGTGTTCTGTTTAGCTTTAGAATTGTGTCGTATTTGCTCAATGCGACACCGAGCTTTACCAACGAGGTGCTTACTTTGCTCTTTTTGATTTCCTTGGTGCTACTTTATTTGAGCCGCAAATCTTTCGAAATATAGTATGAGCCGAAAAGAGAAAGAAGAAAGGAGTAAATGTGAACGAAATAATTTGTTTTGTAGCTAATGCCAAAGAAAATGTGGGGACCTAAGACGAAAAGAGGAGCCAAACAAACGATAAACAGAAAAAGGAAGCCAAAACCTCTATTTTTCTGTTTTGCTAGTAGTTCGCGTAAGGCAAATAAAAGCGCAAGCCCTGTGGCTGTACCCGCTGTCGCGTAACCCACGGCCGAGTACCCGTAGGTCTCTCCGCCTTTAGATTCTGAAACGACCACGTAAACTGAAATAGATAGGAGAGAAGAAAACCAGATGAGCAAAGCAGAACGAACGTACGCCTTTTTACGGTAGTTGCCGATTCTTGGTAGGGTAGCACAGCAAATAAAGATTATCACAAAGTAAGCAAACTGTGGTGCCAAATTGTTGAGGTAACCATCCCACACAAAGTTCGCTGTGATAATCCCCCAAGGCGTGCTCCAAGATGCGCAGAGATGAAATTCTGCACAAACTTGGGAGCCATGCGGGTGAAACACCGAGGGTGCAAACACCGCTGGTAAATAAATCAAAAAGGTTGAAAAGAGGGGAAGCGCATCCAAAACCAAAGAGCGCACCGCAATTTAACCCTCCGAAGTTTCCAAGGATTCGTCTCGAGAAAGGAAGCTTTCAATAATTCGACCGACAGAACGGAAAATCCAGAGCGAAAACGAAAAGATAAGAACAGCTGTAAGCGAAAGACTAAGAGGAGAAATGATTACACGAAATAGCAGTAGCTCAATAGCCCAACCTTTGGAATCAAGGCGAAAAGGGCTAGGACTAACGGACCGTAAAGGGCGGCTGTGAACGCCCGTATTCTCCAGAGCCCTTTTGCTGTTACTTTGTAAACCTTTCCTTCTTCAACCCGAAGACACCCTTCTCTCACAAGCTCGCTCACTTTGGTGTTGGTGTACGAGTCGCTTGAGTAGCCGAGCGCGCGGCTGAGCTCCGAAATGCTTCCCTTCCACCCTCCTTTCTTCCAAATGAAGAACAGAATCCACTCTTTGGCAAGCGGCTTCTTTTTTCCCAAGGCTTTTTCCATATCAGCACCCCCTTTTCACACTTAAAAACTCACTTGCGTAGCACAAGCACGACTCCAAGTACCATTGACGCCAAGCCTAAAACAATCTGGACGATTGACATTGCAAGAAAGTGGAAGTACTGCGCTAACGGCCACAGGATTACGCCGAAAAGCACGAGAGCCACCCCGATAAGGAAAAGCAACACTACGCTTTTCATATAGCTCAACTCATTTAATGCGCAGAACTTCTTATCTCTCACTTTGCGAGAACGCGTCTCATGTGAGACCGATCGGTGTTGTAAACTTCCACGCAAATGTTATATATTTTGTGACATTTGTTACAACCATGCGCAAAATCATCCGCGTGTCGGAAGACGTGCACAGAGAGCTTAAGGCGTCCGCCGCGAGAAGGGGTAAGACGCTTTCCGCTTACGCCGACGAGCTTTTGAAGCGCGCG
>NEXD01000093.1 GCA_003019595.1 Candidatus Marsarchaeota G1 archaeon BE_D | reverse complement strand
CGCGCCATCAAGCGATGTGGTAAAACCTGGAGACACGATGTACGCAAATGTCACATACGTTTCGTCTTCAGGCTGTTTTGTAACGGTATTAAAGGACATAACAGAAGGCTGGAGCTACAAATCGCCGTGCACCACGGTTTCGGGTGCGGCAAGAAGTAGCGCCGAGTGGATCACAGAAAGACCAGCGATTGGCGGAAGCTTGACCACGTTAGCGAATTTCGGAAAGGCTTACTATGGTCTAGATTACACAAGTGTGAGCAACACCAACGTCGTCGTTATAAACGGCGTGACCTACACCATCGGCGCTTCACCGAACTATGTTGCGATAACCATGGTGAACAACAAAGGCGCAACTTTGGCAACTCCCTCATCGCTTTCGACCGATGGCACAAGCTTTTACGTGAGCTACACCTCAAGCACGGCTACCGCAAAGTGAACACGCGCAATTTCCACTTTAAAAACTTTTTAACTTTTTTGATACTTAATGAAACTCGCGTTTTTACTCATCGCTATGCTCTTCTTGACAACTCTCGGTCTCCGCAGGCTCACCAAACATGGTTTACCAAGCGAACCCACCAAGAGTTTTCGCAGTCACAACAATTCAAAACAACCTTTGCCAAGTGGGAAATTTCTCGCTACACTCCACAGGTGCTTCAAAACGCTTACGACTTTTCCCGTGCGTACAACTTGGTTGGAGGAATTTCGAACGCGGGTAACGGCGAAACAATCGTGATAATCGACGCGTTCGGTAGCCCCACGATCAAACAAGATGTGGAAGTGTTCGACCAAGCTTTCGGCCTTCCCCCAATTCATCTCAATATTTACTGCCCCCAAGGTTGCCCCGCTTTTAACCCGATCTCTTTAAACGAGGTTGGCTGGTCTTTTGATACAACACTAGACGTGGAGTACAGCCATGCGATGGCGCCTGGTGCGACGATCGAACTTGTGGTAGCGAGCACCAACTTCGGAAACGCGATTAACAACGCGATGCGGTTTGCGCTCGACAACCACGGGTGAAATTTGGTCGATGAGCTTTGGCGCGCCTGAGTGCTTCTTCCGCGGAGACAACTCGCAGTTCATCCAAGCACAACAAATCTTTTCCCAAGCGGTGTCGCAAGGTGTGACGCTTGTCGCATCAGCGGGAGATGACGGCGCTCAAGAAGGTTGTGCGTCTCCGAGCGCGCTTTTTCCGTCATCTGACCCACTCGTTCTTGCGGTGGGCGGAACACACTTAAACGTCGGAAAAAGCGGAGAATACATTTCGGAGAGTGCGTGGAACGACGAAGAAGACGAATTCCTGCTAGCCCAAGGAGTGAGCTTTGCTTACGCAACTGGTGGTGCGCCGAGCATCTTCTTTAACGCGCCAAGCTACCAAAAAGGGGTGAGTGTGACACCGTTTGACTGTACAACAAGTAGCCTTTCAAGTTGTACTATTGGAACGCCTTTCACCCCCTCCGCACGCGTGACGTCAGACGTGTCTTATGACGCAGATCTTGACGGCGGTGTTCTGGTTTACTGGAGCGCGATACCTAGCCAAGCGGGCTTCTATATCGTGGGTGGAACAAGCGCGGGTGCGCCACAGTGGTCTGCGGCTCTTGCGATCGCGTACCAGTACGCCCACGCCTACCTGGGTTTGTCAATCCGTACCTTTACGAGCTCGCTGGAACCGCGGCGTTTCACGACGTTTCACAAGGCTCAAACACGCTAAGACCTGGCGAGGGCTTTCTTTCAATAACAGGTTACGACGCGCCAACTGGTGTTGGTTCCCCCGACGTAGCAAACTTGGTGACATAGCTCAAAATTCTTAATTCGTAAACACACTTAAAATCTGTCGCACTGCGCTTTTGGTGGACGCCAAGCTTCGGTTGGCGATTCAATAAAGCAAATCAAGAAGGCTTTTTAGAGGAACCGACAATATAGTAGCAGGTTGAGCTGGTGCGCAAGAGCTCGACGGCCAAGTGTTGTTATTACAGACGAGTAAAACATGGAAACACACAATCACGTGCAACACTACAAAACCCGCTGATGCTTGTAGATCTTACGCCTTACCATTCCCAAATTGCGCTAAAAGAGGTGTAATACTTACAAACGCGGAGACGCTTTGTGTCGGTATGCGCTTTGTTCTAGATGACATAAAAAGTTGATATGATAATTCCCACTTTGTGCTTTCACAACGAGTAAAAAACGCGGTCTGAGCTTAGCGCGTACAAAAACATCGAAACAGGTAGAACCGCCTTACCGCTTTCAAAATCAATCGTGTCAAAGCTTAGCACATAACCCCTTTCAAGCTTTAGGTCGCCTGGTTTTGCTTTCCCCCACTTCACCTCAATGCCAATTTGATTTATCACAAAATCCACTTCTTTTCCGCCTTTAAAGAAGGTGTAACCCGTGTGCTCATACTCTCTTGCTAGGTGCTCACCCACAATTCCTTCAACAATTCGCGCAACTTCAGAGTTTTCAATCGAACCAACACCTTTCGTGTATCTCTTTACCACTCTGTAAATAAAAGGATCCGTGAAGTAAATCTTCTTAAAAGACTTGTTGTTCACTCTCCCGTTTTCGATCTTTCTAAATACCCTTAGCACAAACAGGTTTTGCAAAAGCTCTAAATAAGACGCCACGGTGTTGTGAGAGCCTATCGAAGTCTCCTTTGCTATCGTGTTTTCTGAGATTCTTGAAGCGTAAAAGTCCAGCACTTTTTCTGCCAACTCTCTAAAAACTCTTTCCTCTCTACCAAGCTTTGCAAGGTCGCTTAGTATAGCGTCCTTGTACGTTTCATACAAAGAGTTCAACGGGTCACCTGTGACATAATTTGTCGCAAGAAATCCGCCCCTTTTTACGTACTCAAGCAAAGCTTTGTTTAGCTCATTAAGATAGGGTGAAAGCTTTATCGCGTTTTTGTAAAACTCTTTAACATCAAAAACGTTAAGAGTAGGTAGCTCGATTTTTCTGAAAAACAAGTTGTACAACACTCTAAAGTTCAGAGGGTAGAAAACAACTTTTTTAAGAGGCCTACCAGGAAGAGTTTCTTTTTTTAAAGAAACTGAAGACGAACCGCTCACGAATACCAACGTGTTACGCAAGTATCCAGCGTTAAAAAGGTGTAGAAGCGCTGTGTTCCACTCCTTTACAAATGTGACCTCATCGAGAAACGTGTACGCTTCTTGAGAGTTAACAAAAGTTCGGTATTCATGTAGCAAAGAAATTAGATCCTCCTTGTCTTTTAGCGATTCACACGAAAAGAACAAAATCTTGGTGGGCTCCACACCTCTTTCCAAAAGATTCATGATGCTTGTTTTCAAAAACGTGGTTTTGCCAACTTGCCTTGGTCCCATGAGTAACACGCTTTCCTGCAAAGGAGAGGGTATGAACTTGGGATTGCACAAAAGCGCCTTTTTTACTTGCTCGTCTTCGTATATGCTCTTTTTGTCCACCCACCAAGGATTTTGAAAGTTCATCTGGGAAATTAAAGACATCTTGATAGTTAACTGACAAGATTTATTTAAAACTTGTCAATTATTGACAAGTTTTCTTTGAAACTTGATAGTTAACTATCAAGTTTCAAAGCTATAACATTTTGCTAAGCGTTTTCATTACATTCTTACCATCGGTATATTTACGTTGTTACCTATAGTGGTCTAGAGTGTAATATTTAGATTATGTGAGCTCTGCCTGAAGGCGGAAGCTTCCTAGTTCATCGCCCCGCCTTGCCTCTTTGTCAACTCTGAAGAGGGGGAGGTAGGGGGTGAAGTAAGAGGTGTGGCGGGTGACTCCCACGCGGCTCTTTTTAAAAGATCCAGACACGCGTTGAGGCCACGGTCGAGAGTAAACCCGCAGAACGGGCAACGAAACACGCGGTCTTAAGCTTTGGTTGATTCTACCACACTGGAAACGCTTACAAGATGTGTTGCACGCTTGAAGGGCAAAACCAATTTCCCGCGTTTTACAAACACTCAAGTATCCTTCTGAGCTCCGAAAGGAGTCTTAGCCTCCTTGTTTTGGTTTGGATTTAAGAGGCCATTGGAAAGCGTCAAAGTCGATGCTTACAGCTTGTGTTGCTGAGGTCGCTGTTACGCTTTAGCATCAATAGCAAGAAGCGTGGATTCTAAGGTGTAAAGCTTGTCACAAAATCCCTGTAAAGTAAGCCAATTTTGCTTGAGTTTTTTGAGCCCGCCTTGTGCCACAAAGTGTCCAACCTGCTCGGAGGTAAACCAATCACAAAAAATTGTGAGGCTTCTTTCAAACATGTATTTTACTTTTGGAGTCCACTGCGATCATGTCCAGATAACACTTCATGCGCATCACCTCCACTGTGTGTACCACTACATGAATAACTTCAAGAAGTGAACGAGCGGTGTGAAGAGCGTTTTTTCCTCGGGTGTTGTAGAAGCTTGTTCGGTCTTTGAATACCCGAAGACTCGACAGAGCTTCTTAACCCGAACGTTTGGTACGCGTGGTTTTTGAACCCGACTATAACGAAAGCTACTTGATGCCAAGCTCTTCGGTGTGTGAGAATAACTGGATTACAACACACCTTCTCTTTAACCTTCGAAGGAATCTTAACGAGTTTTGCGTTGTTCGCATGGACGAAACGCAAACCAAATTGCTTCGTAAAGCGGTCAACTGCAATCCAAACATGTAGCAGTTGGCTATCACACTTCGCAATGGGGTAACCGCGATAACCGAATATTCATGCGTCTTTGAGTCGAATCTCGGCTTCACCTCAACTGAATTCACTTCCCAATGCTCGACTTCGAAACTCTGAAAGCAGACTAAAGAAGCTTAAGGTTTTTCAGGCTTAAGCCAAAAGCGTTGAGACCGCAGCTTGAGCTCGAACCTCTCACAAGTTTGAATTTCTAAAGACGTGGTGGGCGTCACGTAATTTGTGAAACCGTGGAGCCCACACTGCACACCATCTCTATCCATACCCAAAAATTTATATCGCCATACCTGAACCCAGATTATGACCACAAAACAACCAGTTTACTCTGAGCTTAGAAAGGCGGGTGCGTTCATTTTTGTGGGCGTTGCACAGTTTGCGGTTTTGCTCATCGTGGCAGAGGCGCTTTTTCCAAACTACAGCGTGTCCAATAACTACATAAGCGACCTTGGCGCGATTTGCCACAGACCTCCTGCTCCGCTAAACGGTTGCGTTTTTGTTCAACCAACTTCGAGCGTATTCAACGGCTCGATCATATTCTTGGGGGTTTTCCTAATTATTGCGACGTATTTTCTTTTGCGTAGCAAAGTTTCGATGGTAGTCCCTGTGTTCACGCTACTTTCTGCGATAGGATGTATTGGCGTTGGCACTTTTACAGAAGCAACCGGTACGCCACACGGAATCTTTTCTCTTCTCACCTTTGTTTCGATCGGTTTGCTAGCACTCGTAAGCTACGGTGTGCAAAAGAGTCCGCTCAAGTACTTTTCGATTGTTGCAGGAGTCGCTACGCTCGCATCTCTTGTTTTGTTTATGACAGGGGTCTACTTAGGGCTAGGAATTGGAGGGATGGAAAGAATGATAGTATACCCTGTTATGGTTTGGAGCTTGGCGTTTTCAGGGCATTTAATGGCTTTGGAAGAAGCAAAAGCGACTCCAAAAAGCGCTTGAGCTTTTCAGAAAGCGTTGTAAATCGGTTCGCTGTACTCAAGTATCACTTTTTTATTTCAAAAGCTTGTGGCTTAGCGGCGACAAAGAAAACCTTGGATCGGCTTCTTTATTCCGTTGGATTCTAAGTCTCTAGAAAAACGTTTGTTTGTGTTAAAAGCGCACACTTTCTAGTGTTAGCCAAGGTGTGTGAGTCACTTGAAAAAGTCAAGCGTTTCGCCATCAGTTTGTGGTCTTGTGAAGTTTTGGTAACAAAAGGGAAAACTCTTACAAACGCGCTACACCCTTTGGTCAGGGAAGCTTTCTTCCGGAAACGAAAGGCGTTCGTCTTCACCCATGCAAATTTTTGTGTCTTAAGAAACACGGCACTTCCCGCCAGCTGAGTGTGTGAGCACACAACGCTCGATTCGCTTTACACCCAAACGAAAAAGGTGCTACAAAATGTGAGGGTGGCTTCTTAAAGCGCCAGAATTCACCAACTTTCCTAAAACCAAAATTTACGAAAACGCGTTTAATCCTGTAATTTTTGGCACTATTTTTGCTTGAAAACACTTTTAAACGTTTGAGGCGCAAAACGCTGGGCTTTATGAGGCTTGTAAAAGCTTTGTGATTGCGTGTTTTGGGTTAAATGAAATTGCAACATCAAAAATGTTTGGATTGGTGGTTTTTATGATCACTTAATTGTTGAGGATTTAGAATACTTTCCAGACGATCCTTATACATATTAATGTACCAGTGCATAGCTCTAGGAAGTCTGTGATGGGTGCGAAGAGCGTTTTCTTGTTGTAGGAGTTTATCCATTGGATAATCAAAATCCTAATAAACTAATCCAAGGGTTACATGTGTTTTTGAAATCCTTTTAGGGCCACAGAATCACGGTACCAAGGTCCATGATCGGTGAGGATAACCAGTTCATCTTTCACCACTAGAGACCCCGTCCGTGAGGGCGGGGAGTTAACTATAAATATGAATTTAAGATTAAAAAGATTGGGGATGTTCCCTGAAAGCACCAGTCACAAGTGTGGGTATGTTACCCACGTTGAAGGAAGAGAATATCACTGTCCTAAGTGCGGCCTCAAGTACAACCGCGACTTGAATCAGTGAACATAGCCCGTGCCTTAACGAGAGGTACGGGTCGGGGGTACGTAAACACCCTGAAGGGGAGATGAAGGTGCGTCGTGAAGCCCACTGGAAACCCCAAAGCCCCGTCCGTAAGGGCGGGGTAGTTTACT
>NEXD01000092.1 GCA_003019595.1 Candidatus Marsarchaeota G1 archaeon BE_D | reverse complement strand
AAGTTTTTTTTGCGAGCAATGAGCTTGCGGCTAGCACCACATCCGAACGCTTGACTACTCTCTTTAAAAACCACCACAAAAACCAAGGGTTTTCTGAGGGTGGAAGCAGCCAAGGATAATGGTTTCCAAAGTAGTACACGAGTTTCAATCTTTTTTCGTTCACAAACTTTAAAACGGCGCTTGCGGTAGTCGCCTTTTGCCACACTACAGCCTGCTCAAAATCTATAAGCGTTTCAAACTTAAATCTCTTCCAAGTTTTCGATAAAACAGAAAGCGTCGCCCAATAGGCACCGACGGGATTATTCGGGATAGGATAGGAATGAACCTTTACCCTGTCTAGCTCGTAGTCCTTTCTTTGCCCCTCATCCAGTAGAACATGAACGTCAACTCCCATTTCACAAAGGCTTGTGCTAAGATAGTAAAGGGCGAGCTCTGATCCGCCCCCCATTTGTGCGTCAAATCTCGTTTTTACTGAGGTTGGAAGAAAGAAGCACAGGGACAAACAAGATCATTTTGTTGATACCTAAAAAGTAATAAGCGTGCTTGACAAAAATTTGAAATTGTCATCCTTTGAATAGTACGTTAAAAGCATTACCAAAATTCGAACCCACATCTTTTAGTTTAAAATTTTTTAGTCCCAAAAAGCGCAAAACGCTTTGATCTCTTACTTCAATCATGACATACTTACATTTACTGAGTACTTCCTGAGAGCCTTTTAGAACGTCAAGCTCAGATCCCTCAACGTCAATTTTTAGCAAATCGATTCTCTTAATCTCGCTAGAAAATAAATCGTCTAGAGTGACTACGTTAACACTTTCAACCTTTGAAGCAGAAGCATACGGAATCAAACTCGCTTTACCCTCTCTCCCACTTTCTGAGTAAAGCCTTGCCACTCCTTTAAAGTGGCCAGCAGCTAAATTGTACGCGTTCAAAGAAAGATCATTAATTTCGGCGTTTCGTTTTAGCACTTTATAGGTTTCGTGGTTTGGTTCTAGCGCATAAACCTGCGCCCCCAAAGCCGCAGCCCTTAGGGAGTAACCACCCACATTTGCGCCTATGTCTACAAAAACGCTTCCTTTTTTTACGATGTTTTTAAACCAGTTTTCGTACTCATAACGCTCGAATTCATGACCGAGTAATGGACCTAAACGGATGTCTTCTGAATATGGCCTAACATGCCATTTCAAGCCGTCAATCTTTACGAGCAAAACGTTTCCCACTTTAAACACTTGGGTGCTGTGATTACGCAAATAAGCAAGCCATTCAAACCATCTTAATGCTCTTTTATCCTTTAAAAGCTCGGAAGGTTTTACGAGTTCGGTAAAGTTTTGTGAGACGAACACGCGTATTTCACCTTTACACTCTTCGTAGTTCAAATTTCTAAGACACCAAGAAAGCAGTAGCACGTTTTTAATGTCGTTTTTTGTGACTACGATATCTAAGTTGGTTTTTTTAATTCTTAATGTTGCGATTTTGCTGTTAAGCTTAGTGAAAACCAATCTTTCCCATCCGTCATAGACCAAAGTGGCACAAACATAAACTTGGAGCCTTTTTCTAATTCTTTTTAGTAAAAAAAGGCGTTTACGCGGTAACTTAAAGCCCACAGTGATTACGGCTTTTCGGTAAATTTATAACTCTTTGGTAACAAAGACGCGCAAAGTTTTATAGTATTTGGTTGAATTGTGTATATCAAATGTCGCGCCCTTTTTCGTTTTTAGTCTTTATAGCTAAGCCTTAAAGATAATCGGAAGATGAGAACATTCAATGAATGGATGGAATTCAGTTGTGCCAGGCAGGCTTTTGGAAGCTTTATAAACATCGTCATGCGTTTCTATTTAATGAAGGCCGTTTCAAAGAGCGCAAATTTACCTAAGATTTCGATCCTAATACTAAATCATAATGGTTTAGCGCAAAACAAGGAAATGCTTGTTCAATGTGTAATGGATGCACTCTCAGTTAAACTAAATAAAGAAATAATCTTTGTGGATAACGGTTCCACCGATGGAAGTGTTGAGTTTGTTAAGCAAAATTTCCCGCGAGAAATTTTATACGTGTGCTTAAAACAAAATATGGGTTATTCGCAAGGAATGAACGAAGGGGCAAAACACGCTTCTCAAAACTCAAAGTATCTCTTTTTCGTGAATAACGACGTGAGCTTTTCTGAAAAAGTTGTAGAGCATATGGTCAAAACTCTCGAAGAGCACGAAGATGTTGCAATCTTGGGAGCTGGAATTTGGCATAGAGACAGAGTTTTTGTTGGATCGTTTTTCGATCTTAGATTAACTCATCACACCCCAAAAGGTTTACGACCGCCTTACTGTGTCACCGCGGTAGAGAATTTTATTGCGGTAAGATCAAGTGTTTTCAATATTTTAGGAGGGTTCGAGCCTAATATTTTTCAAGTTTATGACGAGGCTGATCTGTGCCTTCGAGCATGGCTTGCGGGTTACAAAGTTATGTGCGACCCAAGGCTCATTGTTTATCATAGGCACAAACTTCCTATAAAAAGAAATAATCCAATTAGAGTTTTTAGATTTATGCGTAATAAATACTTAATCATGATTAAGTACTACGAGCCGATTTATCTTATCGTTTATTTACCGTTAAAGATTCTAACTGATATTTGGTGGTCTGTGGCAAATCCAAGATGGAGAAGGAGAAGATCAATTATCATGGTGTTCAGGTCGATCTTCGATTTGGTTTCAAACCTACGTACTTATTATGAGCGCCGAATAAAATCACAAAAATTGAAACGTAAGAAAATTAAGGATTTAATAAAAATCGGAGTCTTGAAGCTCTAGATATATTTCATATGGCCGAATTTTTTGCTTCAGGAAATACAATATCGGCAGCGCGATTAATCTCTTTGATTATCTCGTAAGCGTCATAATCCGTAACATAATTTGGGTTTCTTAAAAGAAATCTATTTATTAATAAATAAATAAAGAAATCTTCGGGTGAAAGGCGCTGTAGCTCATACTCTTCATTAAGTTTTTCCCATGTGTATTGAGAATTTAGATTAAGATATTGTATTGCCCCTTTAAAATTCTGAACATCACACCAAACATCAAAAGTTATTTTTTTAACAGATTCATTCAGACAATTTATGAGTAGACTTTTTCTTTTTAAGTATTCATCAGGTTTGTAAGTTAATTTTTTAAGGCCCTTTGCTCCGAATCGTTTAATCAGGAATAAGTCTCTAGAAGTAACTTCATCCGATAAGCGCTTTCCTGTTAAACGTAAATAGGCAAGAAGAGATGCTCTTTTAACAAAAGAGCCATTGACGAATTTTTCGTAATTCCATCTTCCAAGCAAAACTTCGAGCTTGATGTATCTTCTGGCCTTATTCCAATATAAATTTGGATTGACGTAATGAATTATCTTGTAATCGGTTGATAGCTTCGTCACTTTACCGTTTATTGTAGGTTGCTCGTGAACACGACCAAAAAACTGCGTTTTGTCTTTTTTAAACAGCCTAGTTTTATATCCAGTTATTTGAATTAACGCAGGGTCTGTACTGAACTGATCATGACGTATGACTCTTAAAATCTTAAGAGCGTCCGCATCGCTTTCGATTAATTTCTTTAAATCAGCCTTAAGCCTTTCGTTTATTCTTTCATCACTATCTAGCATCAAAACCCATTCGCTACACACTTTGCTTAGTGCATACGCTCTATAAGCTTCTGCTAAGCCTAGCGGCGCAAGCCTAAAAAAGTGCACATGATCTAAGTTCTCTAATACTGAATCCAAATGATTACGATACGCGGGATCGCTACTATCAACTATTACAAATTCATCAACTATTTCTTTAAGATCGTTTATTAATGAAACCGCCTTTACAGGCTCATTTCTAGTAACAAGTAATAGACAAACTTCAGAAACCAACTCGTACCATGCAAGATTAGCGCAGTCGCATAATAAATGGGTTCTGAACAAAAAGACCGACAAGTCTATACCATCTAAAAGGCCAAACTTTATTTAAAAATCAAATCTCGGGTTTCTAATATAATATATTCTAAAAGCTATTGAAGAAATACACAACACATTAGCGTATAAAACCAGGTCTTGAATGCTTTGTAGCTATCATCCAGTGACAGAATTAAGAAGATGGTAAAATAAAAAAAGTCAAGCCAATTCGGTTTTTCATTGATTATTTTCGCTAAATAAAGTTTAGTTTTTAATCGAGCAAGCTCCGCTTTGATAATTACACGTGATCCATCATGAGTTTTTTCCTGTAAGGCTTTGTAAATGGTTAAATAACCCAATGCAAATTTGTGAGAATAACTTCGCTTGTGAGTAACGCTGTCAAAATGTCTTCTAATATAACCAAGTCTTCTGGGATCGTAACATATTGATTGTCCTGAAGCTATTGCGAGTTCAAAGAGTAACATGTCCACTCTAAGCGGAGTCGCGACTATATACTTCTTGTTTTTTCGATCAACTCTCTTCTCACTGCTATTTGACTATCACCGTAACGTGAGTTTGTAAAGATTTTAATCACATTTAAAAGGCCTTGTGAGCTTTTTGTAATAATTAAACTATTTAGTTTTCTGACATGAAAACCTTTTTTAACTACACGCCTGCCTTTTGAATCTATCACCTCCGCAGAATGATGGTAAAAGATCAAATCGGGATTCTGTTTAAAAATTTTGTAAACTATTCTCAACTTTTCACTCATGAACATGTCATCATCATTTAAGAACGCTATTATCTCGCCTAAACTTTTGTCGACCGCGTGAACCATCATTTCGCCGAGATTAGGACTTTGATCTTTTATTATTTTTCACGCCCCTAGAAGAGTACACATCGTCAAATTCCCAATCAAAATTCTTTACAACAATCACTTCGTATACCTTTTTGTCAAGCGTCTGCTTTAATGCAGATTCTATAGCGTCCTTTAAAAAAGTGTCTCTATTAAAAGCTGTTATTATTACGGAAATGAACGGTTTGAAGACACTTTGTTGGAGCACATGCCGAATTATATTTGTTTTAATATTTGACTTTTACTTTTAATGAACTTACCACACATTCTCTTTCGCCCTATTTCTGTTTATTTCCAAGATATATCTTAAGCGTTTTTGTTATTATTAAAATCTCTTATTTGCTTATAATCTTTTTTTATGAGTCCAAATTTATAATATTGTCCAATAATTGATGCCTATGACTTCGGTAAGCGTTTCAATTCTGACTCACGATAGACCACGCGAATTACTCGAATGCGTAAACTCTTTAATTGAACAAACTGTTTTACCAAAAGAAATCATTATAGTGGATAGCTCTACAAAAAATATAAATGACGTCTTATCTAAAATAGTCGATAATGTGAAACGAAAGAGTATTCAGATTAAGATCGTGAAGGGTAATCCTTATTCAGTGTCAATTTGTCGAAACCAAGGTTTAGAAGCTGTGTCTTGCGAATTTGTTTTGATTTGCGACGATGATGTAATTTTTGACAAACATTATATTGAAACGATGCTCAAAACGTTTAAGAAATACCCTCAATTTATAGGTTTACAAGGTTCAACCCTTTCTAAGTCACACAACAGACGTTCACTGTTTCTTTTTGTATATTGGTCTCTTCTTAAAGTGTTCTTTCTTTCAAGAGTGGATCCCTTAGAACAAAAAGTGCTTCCATCAGGCTTTGTCACAATGACCAGCGCAAAAGGAGAGACTCCTACAAACGCCGAATGGTTGATTTCCAATAATATGATGTTTAAAACGCAACTCATAAAGAAATTTAAGTTCGATGAAAGAATGATGCGATATGAGGATGTTGATTTTACGTTTCGAATCAATAAAGCTTATCCAAATTCGCTAGGAATAGTTAAAGACGCAAAAATAGTCGATGAACACATGTCTAGTAAAGCTCGAGACCAAACAAAAATAATAACAGGCTTTGTATTTTCACACGCATATTTCTTTTTTAAAAATTTAAAAAAGCGACCATATGAGCTATTAGCGTTTTCTATTAGTAGATTTGGTTTTTTGATAATAAAAGGATTAATTCCATTGTTTTTACACAGAAATTCAAAAGAATTTTTAGCATGCTTAAATGCGCTACTTTTTTCATATTATTTCTGTTTAATAGCGCTTAAGAAAAGACCGCAACAGATTCACGCTTTACAATAGTTTCGTTCCAGCCACTACCGAAAATGTGCACGTCTTTTTCGAATTTTTGAATGAGCGGAAATAAAATTCTTTCACATGCTGGCAACCTGTCAGAAAAGTAGTTGCCCACAAAAGATATCACACACTCAATCCCTATTTCTTCACCATTAAGGTAGGGGTCAAAGTAAAGCGGAAGCCAGTTGACACTTGTTGCTCCCGCCTCTTTGTAAAAGGGAAGAGCGCTTTTAATACATAAAGTTTTTAATGATCGACACTCTGAGATTAATGATGAATAAAGCAAATTGGGGCAACCTTACATTTCTGTGATTATAACCGCTCATAATCGGAGGGAATATGTGGCTCAGGCAGTCCAATCCGCTCTTAACCAGACTCTTTCAAAAAATCTGTATGAAATAATACTAACCAAGAACTTTAGCACTTCGTTTGATGAAGAATGGTCAAAAAAAGATGGTGTCCGGATAAGACTTCATCCGTGTCACCTCCACTCAGTGTACCAGTGCATGAATAGTTCTAGGAAGTCTACGAGTGGTGTGAAGGGTGTTTTCTTCGGGTTTATGTTGTTGTAGAAAACCCTTGTTCTATCCTTGAGGTACCCGAAGAATCGCTCCACCGAGCTACGCAACCCAAACGTCTGGTGAACGTGGTTTCTAAAACCAGCTCTGCTCACAGCCTCACGGTACCATGGTCCCCGATCCGTTAGGATCACCGGGTCACCCAGGCATCTTTTTCTCAACCTACGAAGAAACCTGAGGGCGTTCTGTGTGGTCCGTGTTAGTGAAACACCGAACCAGATGGGTTGCCTCGTTACAGCGTCCACACCAACCC
>NEXD01000091.1 GCA_003019595.1 Candidatus Marsarchaeota G1 archaeon BE_D | reverse complement strand
CCTCTCAGCAACCTGCTGGGCAACTTGGGAGTGTAGAGCTTGGAACTCTTTGTTCTGTTTTCTCAGGTCCAAGGCGAGCTGTCTCAACTCGGTTTTATTCATAGTGCGCTTGTTCCTTTCGTACTCCTCTTGTTCAGCGTGTAAGAGCGTGTTGTAGAGTTTACAGGCTACTTCGAGCTGGGTTTCCAACACCCTCGCCGTGGTTTTCGATGTGTACGCTCGGAATCTGTATGCTCTCACACGCGTCACCGAGTATTTTCCCGCCGTGTATTTATGCCTTTGGGATCCCCGCTTGGGCGAGGTTTTGGAAGTAGCTACAAAGGGGGCTATCCATCCCCGCCCTTACGGACGGGGTCTTCCGCCCCCTTGAACCCCGATAAGATAAAGAGGGTTTACGAAGGAAAGCTGAGCGCGATCATAGATTCTGTGATTCTGTTAGAAGTGGCAAACGCTTTAAGAAAACTAGGAATAAAAGATGTGGAAGATGTAATTTTGGCCATACTATCGCTACCAATAAGAGTGGAGGAGATAACAAAAGAGGAGATAACACAAGCTATCAGAAATTCCAGTCTTTCGCCATACGATTCCTTGCACTATATAGTTTCTAAGCGCGCAAAAGCGAAAATCATATCCGCGGACAAAGACTTTGACTCTACAGGAGAAAGAATAGACCCTTGTAGCTTTACAAGTTAGCAAACGGACGGTAACAACTTGGGCGAATGGGATTAAATATTTCAGTTCTTTGGTATTGCGTAATTCAGCTACCAAAAACATGCTCTGTGCGTAGCCAAGCTACGGTGCGCATATAAAAAGCTTTGTGCGCTTCATTTCGTTAGGAGAGCACTATACGTGAGGCGACACAAAAGGAGTAGAAGGTCAACACTGACGATGTTACACAGCATTAGGATGCGCGTTAGGTTTACGCTAGAAAAAAAGGGTGGGGGTTGATTTAGTCTATTTTTGACTTACCTGGATTTGTAGCTCTGTGTAGCTCACTCCCTCTAGTGTCATCCCGCTCAACGAATAGTGGCCAGGTGCTGCTGGGAGCGCCATGTCGGATGGTCCGTTGATTGTGAGTGTTCCTGGAGCAGTCACAACGACATTGAATCCTGCGGCGCTCAGGAAGAGGGCACACGTTTGGGTTGCGCTTGCTGGGTTGACTGTTATTGTGCCAGAGTTGACGAAGAAGTCTGGCGCACCCGTGAATATTGTGAGCACGCCAGTTTGCGCGGTCCAGCCTGTTATGTCGAAGTGTGTTTCACACTGGATGTTTTGACCGTTCCCCATGTGCAGGTATTGTGAGATTTGGCAGTCGCCCACGGAGCCGCTACTTTGACCCGTGAATGTGCACCACCCCCAGAATCCGAATCCCGCACCGAAGAGAGAGCCTGTGCCCGCAAAGCCCAGTTGCCACGTTTCACCCGCTCCATACGCTGAAACAAACCATGTAGAGCCCACCAAAAAAAGTAGCAAGCTCAGCATGGAAACCACCAACACAGTCCCTAAAACCTTTCCTGACTTCTGCGACATGTTTACATCAATCGTCCACATGTTGTGAACTATTTAAAATATAAGTTTACTGATTTTTGTAAACCTACGCTTTAAATAGTTGCTCTCGAATACGCACGCTGTTAGAACATGAGCTTTCTAATCATCGTGTTTGGCTGGCTACACGTGTTTTTTGCAGTCGGATGGATAGGTGGAGCGCTGCTTATGACTCTTGTGCTAGAACAATCGTTCAGGACTCTTTCACCAAGCACGGTTGCGGAATTCACAAATAGGTTTATGCCTCGCTTTGGGGTGGTTATGGGCGTATTCTCAACGCTCACAATAGTGTTCGGAGCGCCCTTGTTCTACACCATGACAGGAGGTAGATTTTTTGAAGACGCCATGGGACGTGCTGATCGACGCTGGAATGGTGCTCGGATTAGCTGTTCGGAGTAATCATCCTTATGCCGCTTAGAGGGTTGAGAAAGTTGCAAGAGAGCTGGTCGAAGGCGCTCAGGTATGGGGTGAGAGTCACGAAAAGCTTATGAAAAGGGCTGGCACCGCTCCCTCATCCTACTAGTGTTCACACTGATGGTGGCCGCAGGGTTTTACTAATTCAGTTTACTCGAGCATTTGCCAATTGTGATCACAGCCGACCCCGAAATCCGCGAGCTCAATAGATCACGTTTTTAAACCATTACAGCTCTTCCCCAGAATCCCAGTTTTCAACAATGCATCCACTGAATTGGTTGAATGCGTCTTATTACGAGCTACGTCCACGATAACCCGTGATCGAATTTCTAAATGACCAGTACACACCGCAAGCGTATTCGTAGTTTGAGCGGTGATTAGGCTACGATCTTTGAAACACTACGGCTTTGAGGTGTGAAAAGTTCGCGACGACTGCATCAACGAAATGCTTTAGACATGAGCCTGTCGATCTTGTTGACATACCCCTGTGACCTGATTCTATTGAATAACGCTTTTGCGCGTGTTAGATGAATCACCGCTTGGTCTTTTAGACCAATTTTGAGCTCGATTTCGCCACGGATCATAAAAGCCCTTGCGCGGTCGTAATAAGAGTTCTTAAAGTAGTTTAAGGCGCGCTCAAAGTGGATCTCCGCGCTGGATTTCTCACCCTGAACAAGTTTGAGCACGGCTTGCGCGAACTCGTGCACGCCCAGCGCATCAACCTCCTCCACTCTGGCTGACAACTTCTTTGCTTCGTCTATGAACTTCGCGGCTTGTTCGAGATTTCCAAGTTCACAGTTTAGAAGCGCGCTCTCAGATAGCGCTGAAAGCAGTGTCGGATGTTTGTGTGCGAGTCTCAAGTGTTTAACGCTTTTTTTGAGCATCCAGAGCGCCTGCTCTTCTTTTCCGCTATCTCGTAGCACTATGGCCAAGTCGAACATCGCTGTTCCCGCATCGCTTATGTCACCGAGCATTTCGAGCCCATCCAAAGCCTCTCTGAGCTTTGCGGATGCCTCATCAAACCTTCCAAGTAACATGTTAACTATCCCCATGTTTCCTATTGTGACAAACGCCATCACTTTGTTTCCAGCCTCGTTGTAAAGCTCTAGGATTTTCTCTTGTATCCTTAAAATCTTGTTGAGTGCCTGACCTCTCATATAAGCCTGAGACATCACTGAAAGTATGCCCGCGCGCCTTGCGGCCGGTAGCCGCCAGTTTGCGGCTTCCTTTAGAGTTTGCTGAAGCACCTTTATCGCCTCCTTGATTTTACCCTTAGATATTAGGATAAGTGCGGTGAGCTGCTTGCATCGTGCGTAGAAATTGTAGTCTCTGATTGAAAGTGATATTTCCATCGCGCGGTTGAGAAGGGAGAGCGATTGGTCGAGGTTGGTTGAGGCGTGTGACAGCATGTTCGCCTTCGCATACAGACACCACATTTCAGCTTCGCTAGAAAGAGGTTGCCTGAGTAGCGTATCGATGAGTTTGCTGAGAACCTCAGAGAAGCCCTGCTCTGTTGCGCTGTCCCAACAGCATTTTATCGTGTCTAACACGCCTGCGCTATCCCCGGCCTCAGCATAGTGGTACAGCGCTTCGAGTGTGCTTCGAGTGTCCGCCAATTTCCTATAGTAAGAAGCCGCCCTACTGTGCTGCTCAGGGCTTCCCATTTTGTTGTACAGCGCCTCTCTGATCAAGCTATGAGCGCCGTAAAGCCCACCCCTTCTCTTTACTATACCTCTTTTCTCTAAATTCTGAAGTATGCGCCTAATCGGTAGACGCGTCGTAACGGCCCATTTAATCGCATCTACAGGAACCGCCTCCCTGAACACGCTTAAAGCGGACAGTAGCTGCAACTCTTCTTGGCTTAGGGTTAAGGAAAGCTCAGACACAAAACTCTCCGATGCGACGAGTACCCCTTCTGGTAGCTCTCCGCTTTTTAGTGTGGCTTGGCAGAGTAGCTCAAGCGCAAGCGGGTGGTTTTCCGTTTTTTCACTAATCGTTTTGAGATCTTCTTCGGACACTCTTCGGTGTAGCCTCGACTCTATAAATGACTTCGCATCACGCTTGCTAAAGCCAGAAAGCTCAAGCTCAACCACACCGTAACCCAAGAGTTCGACCGGTTTTACTCTAGAAATGACTATCGCTTTGTGTCTTCTTACAAATTTTGCTATGAACTTCTTTAGTTCCGAATCTGCCAATAGGTGGTAGTCGTCGAAAACCACCAACGCTTTGAGATGCGCCAACTCCTGTATGGCGAGCTCTCCAAGAACTTCTGGGTTCCTTTCACCCTCCTCTAATAGCGCAGCTAGGTTTGCGCGCGCAAACTTGGAAAGGTACACCGCTATTTTGTTGATCAAGAATATAAACGAGTCCGTCTCCCTGATGCGATGCCAAAATATGGGGGTGTGCACACTCTGTGCGAGCTTGGCAACAAGCGTTGTCTTTCCGATACCAGCAATCCCCCAGATGAGTGTCGAACGCTTCTCCGCAAGGCTTTCAAGCTCTCTTTGTCTTCCTATGAACTCGAAGTCTATTGTTGGACTTTCAAAGTCTTCGTAGTAAAAAGTGGTTTCGAGTGTTGGCCTCTTTGACGGCTTTCTTAATCTTAGCTTATAGCCTTGCGGCAGGAAATCTAGGCTAAGCCCGCTTACGCCAAGCGAATAAAGCTTGACGTTACGCTCGTTCACTCTCCTCCAACCTTCATCCTTTACGAAACCGTATTTGACGAGCTCCTGTAACCTTGCCGAAACATTGGATTCCTTTAGGCCTAAAAGCTTTGAAAGTTGCCTTGTGCTCATGGGTGAAGTGGCAAGCGCGCTCAGAATCTCCATGTTCCTAGGTCTAATCAAAGCAAGTAGCGTGGGTGCAAGCTCAGACTCAAGCTCACTCTTTATAACGGGTTCCATAACCACCACTTGTATAAGCTCATCGGGAAAGGCAAAAAGTCTTGAAGCCAAAGCAAATCCAAGTCACACAGAGGCTTATTAAGCATAGGTTTAAAACGAAACGATAAACTTAACCCTTTCTTACAATCATGGAAGCAAAAACATGCTAAAAGCGAGGTTAGACCAACTATCCAAACGACACTAAAGAATCGAAGGAGTATCCTCCTATCCGTGTATTGAGTTCTAATTGGTATAAATCACCAACTTGGCCAACAACCCCGTATTGGGTCAGTATTACCCCTACCCGTTTCAGTGAGCTCTTTAACCGCGCGAACCGTTAATCGAGGACTAAACGCTGAGCGATAGGTTTTAGGAATATGGTTGATCATTTATGTTAGAATTTCAAAAACATTGGCTGTCATCATGCATCAAGATCACTGAAGCACGGGCTATTTGAATTTTAGTATAGACCATAGATTAATGGTAGAGTTTCTAAACGCTTTCAAGTTATTTCAGTTTCCCATCACATCAAGGCTTTCACAGCTACAGCGAAGAGTATAATGCTTATGGCGAGCGGTATATGTCTTGCAGTGGATCATTTTAGGCCATAACGTGGTTTAGCGCTTTAGTGGGAACATGTGAACGAGGCTTTGGAAGTAGTGAGGTATTATGTTTAGGTGGAAGAACCTGAGGAGAACATCGTTGGGAAAGTTGTGATGTTTCCAATAATCTGGGAACTGCCTAAGATTTCGCTAAGCGTTTAAGTTCCTTATCAAAGGTGAACAGGCGTAGGGATGTTCTTCTTTTGACTGAAAGTATAAGGTAATCATTGAAGTCATCATAGGACTTGGGCCTTCGTGTCAAGGCAAACCTAATATCTTGGGAGGTGTATGGCACTATCTCAACTTTCGGGTCGTTTACCAACTCCTCTACGGCTTTTGAGCCAAGCTTGTGTTTAAGGAGAAAATACTCAAACTCTACCACTGAGATGAAGGGAACATATATCTTCTCTGCATCAGACCAAATCCTAATTGCTTCCCTGTGGTTGACATCGTCCTCGACCACTACCGCCACACGTTAGTGTCCAGCAGCGCTTCCAAGCTCTTCCCCCACTTCCCTTATGACTCTTTCGATGTAGTTCGCATCTATCTTGCGCTTAAGCCTCACTCTCACCCTTGCGAAGTCGCCTGCCACCTTGCGTATCACAACACTATCTCCTTCAACGCTGACTAAAACTTTGTCGCCCACCCTGATGCCAAGCTTATCCCTGACTTCGGCTGGAATGGTCACTTGATAGTTCCTAGTCACTTTCACTTCAAGTGTCATACAAAAATACTATACTACCCTAGTAATATATAAAGAAAACAAAACGCATATTGCGGACAACACTGCATTACAAAGAGGCGCTTCTTTCCTACATGAGGAAATCTCACGCACATCTAACTACTAGACTTCTGCTTTTAATCGCTAAGGTGGGTGTGGCGTTATCGTAACATAAAGTCTATTAGGGTTTGTTGCCAGCCACGTCGTGCACGTGGGTTGCACCAAGCTTGGTGTGTTCTTCGACTTGAGGCAGTTTCTGTTGCATTTCTCTTGTTGGATAAATATGTAGTTGAAAGCTGGATAGCATCACTCTTTTCCTTGACTCTTCGCTTTTCCAACTAGCGTTACCCATCCCAATCTGTACCGCATCGTTTTTCGAGTATAAAAACTCTAGGTCTATCCCGCGCTTACGGACGGAGACTTTCGCCACCTTAAACTACATAAAATAGAGAATGACTACCACACCTGAAAGCGGAAGCTTTCTACTTTAGCCATTAGCTACGCTAGCACCTCATAACGACATGCCCAAGGTGTAAATTACCCAACGGCTACTCGTCTACCGCTGGTTGTGCTTTCTGGCTACCCATAAAGCTACGAAAGCATTTAGCACTCGAAAACTGTAAGGTCAAAGCCCTTTTGCTTATCCCAAAGCAGTTTGGAGCTTTTTACGAGCGCGCTATTTTGCGCTTCGTCTTTTTGCATCACCAAGAAATCCACATTTCCTTTTATGAACCTTGATATTTTTTGCACGAGTTCGATTTTCGGCGCATCGAGTTTTTCGAACACAAATATTAGGTCTAGGTCACTTGTGTCAAGATAATCACCTCTTGCCCTACTACCGAAAACTCGC
>NEXD01000090.1 GCA_003019595.1 Candidatus Marsarchaeota G1 archaeon BE_D | reverse complement strand
TGCTCTAGCACCAAAACGTCGTACTCCTGTGCGAGAAGAGCCCCGAGCTTAAAGAACAGGTCGCGCCTGAAATCCTTAATGTGCTCGTGTTGCTTCGCGAGTCTTCTCTTTGCCTTAAGCCAGTTTTTTGAAAGAAACCTTTTTCTTGAAAGTGTCCTTTGAAGCATCCTGATTCTTTCAAGGGAGCGCTCAAGCGGTTTCGGATTCTCCAAGATGCGCCCATCAGAGAGAGTGGCGAGCCTTGCGATCCCCAAGTCCACACCAACCGCTCTCCTGGGCTCCCCCTCCGATGAACGCTCCTCTTCTACTTCGGGCTCCTCCACCAAGAAGATCACGTGGATTCTGCCAGAGGGGTAAAGCTTGACGCACACTTGAGACACTTGGCTCTCTAGGAACTCCCTGTGCAGAATTAAAGTGAAGAAGCCGATTTTGCTCAAGTAGAGCCGTGCTTTCCTCTTTTTGTTTTTTCAAGACCGACATCCCTGACATCACAAAGCCTCCACCCACTCTGAGGATACACCAAGGAGAGGTATCTGTGAGGCTTCTTTTTCTTCGGCTTGTTCGCAAGTCCATCGAAAAACCGCTCCCTAGCTTGGTAGAACCTCTCAGCAACCTGCTGCGCAACCTGAGAATACAGAAGTTGAAACTCGGGGTTTTTCTTTCTTAAGTCCAAAGCGAGTTGTCGAAGCTCGTTTTTGCTCATGCTGTGCCTGTTTCTTTCGTACTCCTCTTTTTCTGCGTGTAAGAGCGCGTTGTAAAGCTTACAAGCTACTTCGAGCTGGGTTTTTAAAACCCTCGCCGTGGTTTTCGAGGAGTACGCTCGGAATCGGTAAGCTCTTACACGCACACCGAGTGTTTTCCAGACTCGTATTTATACCTTTGGGATCCCCGCCTTAAAAGGCGAGGTTTTGGAAACTGTATAAAAACCGAAAAGTTCACGGGTTACTAAAAAAGAAAGCTTGATATTTTGTTTTGCGTTTTTGTGTTGAATTGGACAGACTGGGCGGGATGCACCCCGTCACTCAGCTTACTGATTACGAAGAAGTTTTGAAGCTGGTAGCACAAAGAGTTCAAAGGGTTGAAAGAGTGGAAAAAGTGGGTTTGAGTGAGGCGTGTGGCAGGGTGAGCGCGCTAGACGTTTTCGCAAAAGCTCACATCCCACCTTTCACGCGCGCCACGTTTGACGGATACGCGCTGAGGTGGGAGGACACGATTGGCGCATCAAAGGCAAAACCCGTGTCGCTAAAACTTGTCGGAACGTCAAAACCAGCAAAACCATTTCGAGGTTTTGTGCACAACAAAGAAGCTGTGAGAATCTTTACGGGCGCTCCTCTTCCCCGCGGCGCTGACAGTGTTGTGGTCGTGGAAAACACCGAGCTACAAGCGTCAACGCTCAAGGTTTACCAGGAAGTAAAGAAGGGCTCTAACCTAGACTTGGAAGGCTCGGACATCAAAAAGGGTGAAACGCTTTTGAAAAAGGGTGAAGTGATAAAGCCTCACCACCTTTCTCTCCTTGCTTCGCAGGGTTACGCAAGCGTCAAGGTGATCGGTGTGCGCGCGCTCGTGATACCCACGGGTAACGAAGTAAAACCCGTTGGAACAAAGCTCAAAATGGGCGAGATTTACGACTCAAACTCTTTTAGCGTGACCAGCTTGCTTGAGCAAATGGGAGTACACGTAAAACGAGTAA
The DNA here is from genome assembly GCA_003019595.1 of Candidatus Marsarchaeota G1 archaeon BE_D. Lineage (GTDB taxonomy): Archaea > Thermoproteota > Thermoprotei_A > Marsarchaeales > Marsarchaeaceae > BE-D. The sequence goes on along the minus strand of NEXD01000090.1, from coordinate 5,337 downwards.
GACCTCTACCCGACGACCCACAAAGGACACAGGAGGTTTTGGAGCGCGTATCGCAAAAATTCGAGCTTGTGATCTTTATGGGAGGAAGCTCGGCGGGCGCCGAAGATTTCGTGCCGAAGGCTGTTCGCTCGCTCGGTGAAATTTTCGTGCACGGCGTTGCGATTTCTCCCGGTAGACCCACGCTCATTGGAAGGGTTGGAAAAGCGGTTGTAGTCGGACTACCCGGCCACCCTGTTTCAAGCTTTGCGACGACGATCATGATTATAAAACCAATCGTGCGCGCGATGTACCAAGGAGCGCTTTTCGAAGAGTGCGTGGTCGAAGCAAAGCTTGGCCACTCGCTTGAGCTTGAAGAGCGGCTCACCTATTTTAGAACCGTAAAGCTTGAGAACGGTTTTGCGCAGGTTGTGTACAAGTCTTCAAGCACACTAAGAAGCGTTTTGGGCGCGCATGGCTACATTTTGGAAAAGGGGCCAAAGTCGCTAAAGCAAGGAGAGAGGGTCAAGGTTCACCTGTTTTGAAAAACAGATATATCTGTACGCCAAAACCAAGTGCATGATTGGCTTCTTAAAAGACGCAAGGCAGCTAATGCTCATCGAAAGGTTTGTCACGCTAAAAAGGATTCAAAAAGAGTCGGTCGCCGAACACTCTTTTTTCACCGCGCTTTACGCGATGCTTGTGGCAGACCTTGAAATAAAAAGCGGAAAAAGTGTTAATGTGGAGAAGGTTCTGAGAATCGCTCTGCTACACGATTTGGAGGAGACTTCGGTGAGCGACATTCCACGCCCTATCAAACACGCAACGCCCGAGTTTCGTAGCGAAGTGCAGAAGGTTGGGGAAAGAGTGGTTTCGCAAATCCTTTCTGACTTGCCTGAGCCACTAAAACTGAGCTACTTAGAGCTTTGGAAGGTAGAGAAAGACGAGGCGCTTGAATCAAGAATCTGCAGGGCTTCGGATTTGTTAGAGGCGCTGATCTGGGTTGTCGAAGAAGAAGAGATGGGCAACACAAACGTGCAAAAGCTTGGGATAAAAGAGGAGCTTTTGAATGAGATCAAAAGAACTGGTGTTGACTCGGCGCTAGAGCTCGCCCACAAAATCATCGAAGCAAGTCGGCAACGTGAAGCGTCTTAAACCCAGCTCTTCTTAGAGCAAGAGAGCAAGCAAAGTTGTTCGAAACCACAGTTTCACAACCCGTGGCTTGAAGCTTTTTCGTTTTTTCGGAAAGTATCGCATCGGATAGCTCCGTTTGTTTGACAAAGTAGCCCCCGCCCGCGCCGCACTCGAAAGAAGGGTCGTCCATTTCCACTATTTGCACGCCCATCTTCCTGAGAACCTCTCTTGTGTACACAGACAATCCCGCAATCTTAGAGTGGCAAGGGTCGTGAACCGTTAGCGTGAGCTCAACCTTTGGAAGATCAAACGACACCAAATATTCACAAAAGTCGTAGCAGTGAACACTCAAACCAAATTCGCCGTACCCTTTGATGAAAGCGGAGCAGTTCGACGGAAGAGAAACAACCACACCCCCTTTTGAACGCTTTTCAAGCTCTTTTGCAAGTAGATACGCCCTCTCTCTTTCTCCTTCGGAGTAGTGCGCAAGGCCACAACACCCGTTGATCAGCCTCACTTTGTGTTTTGCTTTTAAAAATTGCAACGCGTTTTTCACGCTGCTTTGAAAGAGCACGGGCGCCAAACAACCCGCAAAAAGGTTGAGGCTTGCGCCTTCGTCCTCATACTCAAAAGGCTCTTGAGGCTCAGGAACAAATTCGGCAATTCTTTTGCTCCAGGGTAGAAAGCTAAAGCGCTTTGCGAGCAAAAGTGTGTGGTAAAGCTCCTTTGGATTTTCAAGCGCGCGGTGAACCGAAAGCTCAAGCAGATTTGGTTTCCTTGTAAAGCTCATAAGCTTTCCAAACTCAACGCCGCTTGGACAGGCCTCTTCACACCTTCTGCAAAAGACGCAAGTGTCGATTCCCACAGAGTCAAAGCCCAGGCTCACCGCGGCTATTCTTCCTCGGGGTGAATGCACCTCAGACCTTGTGACCACATAAGTGGGACACACCTCAAGACAAAAGCCGCAGTGCACGCACCTTTTTGCAAGCTCCTTCGCTTTTTGCAAATCCAAACTACTCCACCTCGTAAAGAAGCTTTAGAACTTCGTTTTGCGCGCTCGGCTTTTTTTCGCAAAACAGCTTATACGGGTTGAGCAGAAAATGCGGATCAAACTCCCTCTTAATCCTTTTCATCACCGAAAGCTCCTCCTTTGTGTAAAACTCTTCAAGCAAAGACGCCTTTTCTATACCGATACCGTGCTCACCGCTTAAAACACCGCCGTGCTCCAGCGCAACCTTTGTTATTTCTCTGCTTGCGATCAACGCCTTCTTCAAACTATCAAATCGCTCTGGATCGTACGGTATAAGAGGGTGCAGGTTTCCGTCAGCCGCATGAAACACATTTGCGATCACAACACCGTGCTTTTCGCCGATTTCGCGAATTCGTAGCAAAACATCTGGCAGGCTTTCGCGTGAGATCACCGCATCAAGCGTGAGATACGCAGGAGAGATCACGCCCATCGCGGGAAATGCGCCCTTTCTGCCGCGCCAGAATCTTGAGTTTTCTTCGGAATTCTTTGGAACAAAAACCGCCGCGCCCAACTCCTTAAACAGCGAAACCACTCTTTTCACCTCCTCTTCCACCTGAGGTAAGAAACCGTCGCACTCAACAAGTAGCAAGGCTTCGCACTTTGGGTAGCCCGCGCTGTACTCACTTTTTTCGACCACTTCGATAGAGGTGCGGTCCATCATTTCAAGCGCCGCAGGAAAAACTCCCGCTTCATAAATCTTTGAAACCGCGAGCGCCGCGGTTTTTAAATCGTAAAACGCACCCAAAACGGTTCTGCTCGCTTCCGGTTTTGGAAAAAGCCTTAGTGTGGCGCTGAGCACGCAACCGAGCGTGCCTTCAGAGCCGATAAAAACGCTTGCGCCGTTAAAGTAGGACGTTCCACCCACTTCTTCGATCGCTCCATCTAAGTGTAGCACTCTGAGTTTTACCACGCTGTTAAACGTTGGCCCGTACTTCGGTACATGAATTCCTCCAGAGTCGTGGCACACGTTTCCTCCGATTGAGCAAACTGTGTAGCTTGAAGGGTCAGGTGCGTAAAACGCGTTTTTTGGCGCGTGTTTTGTCACGAGCGCGTTTGCAATTCCCGCACCAACTTCGATTTCAAGCGCTTCAACCCTGTAAACTCGGTTTAAACGAGAAAGAGAAACCATGACTTCTCCGCATACACACACGCTTGAACCGCTCAAACTCGTTCCAGAACCTCTAAAAACAAAGGGCGTTTTGCTTTGGTATAGAAGCGTCACAACCCTTCTCACTTCTTCTTCGCTACCTGGTAACACCACAAAAGAGGGTTCGCCCTTGTAAGCGGTGAACGCGTCAAAGCCAAAAAGGCGGGCGTCTTTTCCTTCAACAATCCATCTTTCTCCAACGATTGAGCGTAGTCTTTCGGCTAACACAAGCTTAAAACCGCATTTAAGCTAATAAACTTGTTCAAACTTTCCAGGGGAGAGAGCAAAACAAGGGTCGAGCGCGCGTTTTAGCTTTGAAAGGGTGGGCGAGCGAAAGCCCCAGTAGTCGCCTTGGTACTCACCCTTTTCTACGACAAGCGTCGCAAAGCGCCTCACTTCGTCAATACCTGAAAAATCTTTTACTTCGATTCTACTCAAGCCGCAACCTGCGTAAACTATTGCGCGTACACCTTTTAAAAGCTTTAGCGCACGCCTTGTGGTCTCAAGCTCTTTACCACGAACGGAAAAAAGAGACACCACGTTACCTTCTAGCTCGCTTGGCTGTGTCAAACCACTAGAAAGCTTCGCGTTAAGCTTTAAGCGCTCAAGCGCGCTTGTAAAACCGAAAAAGATCGCAAAAAGCTTTTCGTGTGAATCGCTAAACTCGACCCAAAGCGCGCCAGGTCTTGTTTCGCCGTAAAGTAGCTTTTCAAAAAGCGAAACATCCGCCTCAGCACTCAGAAAACACTCCGGTAAGGGGTAAACCCTATAGTAAAGCTCAAGGTAAACCCCAAGCCAGCCCAAAGAGCCGGCTAAGCTCTTCCAAACTTTGTAGCCACTAGAGAACTTCGTGGTCTTTGAGCCAGAGTTTAACACAACCCCATCGCCCGTGCAAAGCTTTGCGCCCAAAAGGTTTTCCCTCGGAAAGCCGTACCAAGTGGAAAACACGCTGACGCTGTTTGTGGAAGCCAAGCCACCCGCTGAACCAGTGTAGTCAAAGGGGATGAAAAGCGAGCGCTTTTCAAGCTCGCGCTTTAACTCCGAAAACGCGCAACCCGCTTCAACCGACGCGTAAACGCTTGTCACCTCTTTTATTCTGTTTAACCGAGAAAGCACAAGCGCCACATCCGCTTTGACACTAGGGCCGATTGGGTGCGTGCCAAAACCCATGGGGTAAAGCTTTAGCGAAAAATCACAACAAAACTTGAGAACCTCACGCACTTCGGAAAAGTTTACTGGGTAGGCGCTCACACTGGTTTTCACTTCTTTTGTGTGAAAACCGTCCTTTACTTCTGCGAGTTTTGACAAGCGGTCGACCCAGTCCACGTAAAAACGTTGCAAGCGTTGTTTTTAAAGTTATTCCGCAATAGTGTGAAGTGAGTTATTCACGCTCTTAAGGCTTCCTGCCTCATCGCCTCGCCTTGCCTCCTCAAACCAAGAGAGGGTAGTGGGCGGGGCGAAACAGGCTACCACGGGTGGCTCCCACCCTTTTTAAAACAAGCGTTGAGGTCTCGGTCGAGAGCAAAACCACAGTGGGGACAGTGAAACACGCGGTCTTTCAAAATGTTGATTCTTCCGCACACTCGCGTGTTCTGACTTCCTCCCCGCCCTGGAAGGGCGAGGGTTCCCTCCCAAGGGGTTCATCGTTCCCCCATCGGTTCGGGGCTACATCCCTCATTTGGCGGGCAGTAAGGTGGCTCAGAGAACCACCCCCATTTGAATATGGGTCATCCAAATTACGTCTAGTCCCTTTAAGAGGGAAAAGAGATGGTAGATGCTCCTCCCACAGTCCCATTAAGCCCTCAATCGAGCTTGGGAGGAGCGTCATTAGCGTCACTAAGAGAAAAATAGAAGAACTCATATTTAAATATAAGGGGGCTATCCATCCTCGCTCCTCAAAGAGGCGAGGCTTTCCGCCCCCTCAACCCCCAATTTTTGTAATGGTCACTGGGTGGTGGCGGGAAGCTAGGGTGTGTCCAACACGGTGACGCGGAGGCTTTATGTGGATACGAGTGTGATTGTTGCAAGATATAAGCCGCGGTGACGGACT
>NEXD01000089.1 GCA_003019595.1 Candidatus Marsarchaeota G1 archaeon BE_D | reverse complement strand
AAAGCTAGCGACGCGTCTTGTTAACTCGACTAAGAAGCAAAAGTACCACACTACAAACTCGCGGAACCAGAGTCTAGGACGCATCCCTTTTCATGTAGGGTAGTCCTCTGAGCCACTTACTATTCACAAAGATGTAGCTTCGAACCGATGTGGAAAAGATAAACCTCTGGAAAGGACTCGCTCTTAAGTGTGCAGGAGGTTTAACTAGTCCTCCACTTTACTCTTTTTGAAGCTAGTAACACCAATACAAGAGTGTAAAGGGACAAAGCGCCTAGGTAAACTTGGGCGTTACCAGTGGCTAAACCACTTGTGATTCTCATGACTTGAGCCGCGTAAGTTGTGGGTGAAAGAAAAGCGAGCGGCCTAACAAAACTAGGTAAAACGCTTATCGGATAGTAAACTGGTGGCACAAACGAAAGAAGTATCGTGATAATCGGCGAGTACACCCACAAATCGCGCACATCTCTTGCAAAACTTGAGATTAGAAAGCCGAGCGAAGTGACGCACGCCCAAACTAGGAAAAGCGACGCCAAAACCATGGAAAGACCAAACGCGCTTGTGTGCGCTTGTCGAACAAGAAGAAACAAAAAGAGTGCGATTCCAACAATACCATTCATGAGCTCTGAAAGCGCAAGCCCAACCGCGTACTCTGCAGGAGCCACAGGAGAGGCGACAAACATGTCTTGGATCCTTAGCACTATACGCGCAAAAGCCGCGTCCGTCTCAACGATTATGCTGCTACTCACGGTCACCGAAAGAACTCCCCCGATTAAACCGTAAGTTGCCGCCCTAGCCCCTCCGAAGATGTAAATAAAGAACAAAATTGAAAGGGGTGTGAGAACAAAGTTTGCGATCGAAAAAGGGGAGCGTTTTACTGCAAGATATCCGTGAAACCAAATAAGAACGAAAACACACCTTACGCTTTTAATAATCGTTTCGTTCACTTTCATCCATCTCACCCACAAGCTTGACAAAAAGGTCTTCTACTGAAACAGGCCTTAGCGTGATCCCAAGCTTTTTTTCTTGTGCAAGTAGCGCAAGCTCCTTTGCGCGTTTTTCGTCGGTGTAAACTCGAATGGTTGAGCCACTTCTGTAAACTTCTCCAAACGACAAAGCTTCCGAAAAATCGCTTGCGCCTGTTAGAATCACAGTGGTGGTTGCGCCAATTAGCGCTTTTAACTCATTTGGAGAGCCTTCTGCCACCTTTTTTCCTTTGTCCATTATGGTGATCGTATCAGAGAGCACCTCAGCTTCTTCCATATAGTGCGTTGTGAGAAACACAGTGGTGTCCTTTTTTGCCAAATCCTTTATCACGCTCCATATGTTCATTCGTGCAAGCGGGTCTAAACCAACAGTCGGTTCATCGAGCATCACCATCTCTGGTTCGCTTGCGATCGCCATGGCGACCATCACCTTTTGCCTTAAGCCACCAGAAAGGTTTCCGCACAAAACATTCCTGTACTCCTCTAAACCCAAGTTTTCAAGAACGCGTTTTGCTTGAGTCTTCGCATCCGACAAGCTCCAACCACGCGCCACCAAAAAGGCGAAAACGTGTTCGTAAGGAGTTTGAAGGGAATAAGGTCTTCCTTCTTGCGGGACTATTGCGATTCTCTTTCTTATTTGTTTTGCTTCTTTAATCACGTCAAAACCAAGAACGCTCGCACTACCTGAAGTGGGTTCTAGTATCGTTGAAATTATTTTTGTAAAGGTGGTTTTTCCTGCACCATTTCGGCCAAGCAGGCTGTGTACACTGCCTTTTTTCACGATTAGGGAAAAATCGTCTAGCGCTCTTGTCGTGCCAGAATAAACTTTCGTAAGCCTTTGTGCCACTACTGCAAAATCCAAGTGTACCTACCTAAGCACAAATCAAAACTGAGAAATCGTGATTTAAGCTTTAAAGATTAAAAACGATGTGCTGTCAAAGAATTCTCGCGCTAAAATCGTGTGCTCACTAGTTATATCCGTACTTGGTCAAAAACCATCTAATGAGTTTTGCACCAAAGCCTTCATGCAGTGGTAAACAATTGCCGCAAACTTTACATCGTTTTTGTGCACAGCATCTTTAAAAAGTCTTTCGAGTATGGAAAACTTTCTTAGACGCTCCGCGTCAAGCTTTGTTAAGCGCTCCTCAAATTCTTTAGAAGGAGAAGCAATTTGGTGCAGCCAGTAAGTTTTTTCTTCTTGTGTGAAACTGCCACGCTTAAGCGCCCTTTTGATTCTTTCATCCCAATTATCCGTGTTTGTCAAGCGAGAAAATATGTTTTTCAAGGTCCTCAAAAATGTTTTTCAACAAAACTTAAATCGGTTGTTAATTAACAACTGTTGTTGTATATAACTTAAATGTGATTTTTCTTTACTATTTTTAATATGTGTTATCGAATTTCAGTAATCGCAGATTGTAGTGGTTATTATGCTTGTATAAGACACTTCCATGCTTGGACTGTGGGCTCACTAACGCGTTATTCCAACACAATAACGTCTAATAAAAGGTTGACACCTACACGTGGTGCCGTGTTTTGCGGCGTGCTATACACGCAATAAGTCGCAAAATAAATAAACATGTTTGTAATTTGCTATATTACAAAACATGGAAAAATATATCTTTAATCCAAGATTTGTTGTGATGACTACGCTGGTGGTCACTTTTGCCAAAGCGAAAATATAGGACAAAAGTAAAGATTCTTTACGACATATTAAGCTCGGCGATAACACCAGTCAAAAAAACAAGAATCATGTCAATGTCGAACTTGAATCCCCATACGTTCAAATTTTACTTTGAATTCTGCTTGGGTAACGGTCTACTTTCAGAAAAAGAGGGATATTATGAGCTAACAGAAAAGGGTCACAGGTTTTTAAACGATTGCAAAAGCATTCTTGATAGAATAGAAGAGATTGAAAGAATTGGGTCGCGTTCAGGACTTATCGTTGACATAACTGTAAAACCTGTAAAAGTGCTAGAAAAAACTTTTAGCAATAAGAACGAAAACAAAACGATTAGACGATAAGAGATACATAATTATATTTTTTAGAATTTTTGCTTGGTAAATCGCTCAAATCGCAATAATTCGTGAAATTATTAAGGCGTAAGATGCTTGGTGTCGCTGAGAAGTGATACCAAAGAGTCAGAAAGTATAGAATACCTTTCTTCCAGTTCTGCGATTTCGGAGTAAAGTTTGATGTACTTCTTACCTTTTTCGGTCGTGTAGTATTTTCCCTCAACCTCCTCAAGTAAACCGTGTTTTAAGCAAAAGTCAAGGTACTTTTTGAGAAGACGCGGATTTAAGTTTGCTTGAAACATTATCCTAGTTTTTCTTGAGCCTTCCCATGCGATTTCAAGAATGTCTCTAATGATTTTCACACCATCACGTCTTTTACTCTTTTTTATTCTACCTTTGACCATATCTTTTAGCGTAATTTTATACATGTCATATTTTTTACTTATCTTATCACTTAAAGCTTGATTACCTTTAATAGAAAAAGTATAGCTTTTTTCTAAAGAGAGGAAGATACGATTTTTAAAATTTGTATATTAACAAAAAATTACGATTGTCACAAAATGGTACGCAAAGCAAATTAGATTGTGTGAGCAAATTGTGTTAACTTGATAGAAACAAAATTCGTCTTTCAAAGCGGTGTAGGCTTTTGAATGGTGATTTAGTGTGTGTTTCGTGTTTTTCTGTGAATTTAAGAATAAAGAACAAAAGTGGATTTTTTCTATAATTCAGATGGTTAAACTTAATTGGGTAAGCGTTGTGACCCTTTTTACTAGTTTCCAAAAAAGATTTGATGACACATTGGTGTTCAAAAAATTGCATTATGATGGACAACAATTTTTAAAGGAACAAAAAACTAACTTAGGTTGTAAGAAGCACAAGGATATGCGAAAGCTAAAAGTTAAAGCCTTGATGCAGATAGTTAGCAACGTTAAGCGCTTATTTCTTTTAAAATCAGAAAAACTATCGGCTAAAGTAGTGATCACAGAGATGTTAGTCTCCCTTAAAATTTTCGCGAATGGAAAGGAGGCTAGTTGAGTTGAGAGAAACAACCAAAATCGTGCGCGGAGCGGCTGCGGGTTTTTCTTCGGGTTTAGTGTTCAACTTGATGTCATTTGGGTTTTATCTTGCGATAGTTCGATTACTCCCCACAGATTCGCTAGGCGTTTTCTACACCCTACAGCTTGTTATGGGATTTATAACCACTTTCGGCCTTCTTTCTTTGCCAAGTGGTGTAAACAGGTTCGTAACAGGGTTTGTTCAAACCAATAGACTCGAAGAAGCGAGATACCTTTTTAGGAAAGGGTTGACAATGGCTTTTTTGATTTCGATAATTTCACTACCCGTCCTCGTGCTACTTTCTTCGTATCTTTCCTACTGGTTTCTCGGTACTACAAAGTACAGCCTTCTTTTTGACTTAATAGCTTTTGACTTCGTGTTAATTGCTTTTAACAGCTTTTTCGGTGTGTCACTTTACGCATACCGAAGATTTGGTAGGCTAGGAGCGTTACAGGTCGCATATGGCGGCTTTAGGTACGGTGGAGGGGTTTTGTTCATACTTTTGGGACTTCAAGTCAAGGCGATAATTCTTGGTTGGATTACTTCCGATTTATTTCGAACTTTTACTTACGCTTACTACTCCCACCCTCTTTTGTTTGGTGCTTCCTTGAAAAACGATCTAAAAAAGGTGTTTTCTTTTTCACTACCTTATGTTATAGCAAATGGAATAGTTGTAGCACTGCAAAATGTGGATTCACTTTTTGTTTTGAAGTATCTTGGGGTAAATGCGCTAGGCGTTTATGGCACACTGTTAAACGTTTCAAGTATACCGCAGATACTTCCGACGTCAATCGGTGGTTCTCTAATGCCAGCAATTCTAAAAATCGAAGACAGTAAGGGTCTTAGCGCAAACGTAATCACAAACGCAATAAGGTACATCGCCCTTATCGTTTTACCAGTTTTCTCTCTTGCTGCGGCAACTGGTAAACCTCTGATACACATTTTTTTGGGCGAAAAATTTGCTATCGCTTGGGTATCCTTTGCGGTTTTGCTAATTGGGTATGGCGTTATGAGTTTGGATATACCAGTAAACCAAGTTCTTGTAGCAAAAAAGAAACCAAGATTCTCGCGTTTCAACAGGTTGTAAGCAGTGGTGTTCTTGCGCTACTCGCGGTGCTACTTATTCCTCGCTTCTTTCTTACTGGCGCCGCACTCGCTTACGTTCTTGCAAGAGTGATAGGATTTCTTGTAACAGGCCCCCCTGTTTACAAAATGGGGTTACTCAAAGTGGACATAAAAAGTTATGTAAAGATACTTCTAACGAGTGTATCAGTGATACTTTCCGTGTTACTGGTTGAGAATTTAACTCGGTTTGCTTGGTGGTTACTGCCTTTGTATCTAATCATAGGATCAATAAGTGGGATATTAATGGCCAAAATTGTGCGTCTTTTTAATGAAGACGATTATGAAACTATTATGGACGCTCTTCCTAAAGAGCTAAGGTTATTCGCAAAGTATTTATGGTTAAAGCTCGATTTTCCTTTACCAAGCTCAAAGAAAGATGCTTGAGAGTTTTGCGATTGTACGCTTGACAATTGAGTTCCATAGAATTTCGCGTGTGCGCGAATAAAACTTATAGTAATTTGGTGTTTCGAAAAGCTTTCCCCCGAAACTCTTTTTGAATAAGTACAAGCCATGCTGTTTACCGCTCATGTCGTTTGGCGCAGGAACGCCCATTAAATCAAGACTCTTTATTCCATCCGCTGCTTCCCTTTTCATAACTTCCCATAAAAGTATGTTGTTTGGCTGGTAAGCCCAGTATTTTGAAAGCGAACAGCTCATGTAGTAGTAGGCTTTTTCACGATATCTCAGAATTATGGTGGAAGCTATTGGCACAGAATCAATCTCCGCAAAATAAAAGCGTGCGTTTTCATTTTTGGTCATAAGATTATAGATTTGTTTGACCAAGTTTTTATGAAAAATTGCTCCGCCTAGCCTTTTATTTGTGTCAATTTGAATTCTCGAATAATCCTCTAACACTTTCTCATCTTTTCTTTCCCTGACTTTTACGCCTAGCTTCTTAGCTTTCTCGACGCTATTTCGGCACCTTTTTTCAAGCGCCTTCCAAATTGAGTTTTCTCCGCCACTAAGGTCGACGATGAACGTATAAAGTAGGCCGAATTTTCTTTTAACGTAATTCATATTAGTGAGAAAATCAAAATTTTTGGTAGAAACGATTTCGTGTGATATCACCCTTTTCGAAAGGAAAGAATCTAAATTCTTAAAGTACTCTTTGATCACTTTTTCGTTGCAATCCGATCGAACAACTGGTGCATATTTTGTGTGAGAGCTTGAAAGAAGCGAGAGAAGGGGATATTTAGCGAACCATAAAGATGTGACGCCTCCGCACATTATATTATTTTCTTCCATTACATAACAAAGAAAAGGCGATAAGTTCGCTTTTGAAAGAACTCTTGCCCATATAAGAGATTGAAAAATTGAAGCATCACGCGCTTGATCTACAAACTCTTCCCATTTATCGTCGGATATGTTGTGCTTTAAAAGTATTGTTTGTAAATTCTTTCAAAAATATGTGTTAAGAGCAACAAAAGTTTTTTGGGTTTTTATGGTATATATGATTCATAGAAATTAAATTAATTATTTTAGAAAAAAATATATATCTCCTAAATAGAAGGTATACAATGCAGTTAATAAAGAGGCGTGCTTATACAGCTAGAGTTGGTCCAAAACGAAGAGGAATAGCGGTAGGATTAAGTCTTTTCGTGTTCATGCTCTCTACTGCGGTTGTGCTCTCATCAGTTGTCTCTCACATGAGCAGTGGACCCGCATATTCTTCACTGCCAATATCTACGCTTAAGAAAGTGAACAACCTGAATGGCGCGGTTTTTGAGCAAGTGATTGGTAATCCGCAACAGATCATTCCAATTCTCCGGCAAGAAGGTGTGACGGGTGTGGTGATTCTTCTTGGTGGATACGATAGCGCAAATCCTTCAAGCCAGCTTGTAAACGAAGTTAATGCGTACGACCAAGCGGGATTTCTTGTCAACTTAGAGTGGAACTTTCAGGGAGGATGGGGCAGACTTTACGACATGAATCCT
>NEXD01000088.1 GCA_003019595.1 Candidatus Marsarchaeota G1 archaeon BE_D | reverse complement strand
ATGCGTAATAACCACCCAAATAAGACATGATTATCGCGGCAACAAGGATTAGCGCAACTGGTGCTGTGCTACTCAGTCCTGTGGCAAAGCCTGTGAGAAAGTTTGTCGCAGGTCCCGTTTGTGAGGATTCGGCTATTCTTTTCACTGGGTTGTAAGTGTAAGAAGTGAAGTAATCGGTCACCCTTTCGATCAAAACCACGACAAGCACTCCCAAAATTATCGAACCGATTAGCGCATAAGAGAGAACACCACTAAAACAGTTTAAGGGTGAATATCGCATCCAAAATTATCGCCACAACCGCCGCGATGTACAGCGCCGTGTTGAGCGCATTCATGGGCTCTCCTTTAACACTCTTTCTTATCCAAAGACCGCCTATGATCGAAGCGATAACGCCCAAGCCGCCTATCGCGAGTGGATAAGCGACAAGAGGGCTATTACTTGAAAAAACAAGAGCGCCGAGAAGCATTGCGGCCAAAGCGGTGACTATGTAAGATTCGTAAACGTCAGCTCCCATACCCGCACAGTCGCCCACGTTGTCGCCCACGTTGTCCGCTATAACGCCAGGATTTCTTGGGTCATCCTCTGGTATTCCTTCTTCTATTTTGCCCACGATGTCCGCGCCCAAATCTGCGGCCTTTGTGTAAATTCCGCCACCAACCCTGATAAACATAGCAACAAGGCTTGCGCCAAATCCGAAGCCTACGATCGCCGCAGTGCTAGGAAAGGCCATGTAAAACAGCGCAAGCCCAAGAAGCGCAAGGCTAGGAACTAGCATTCCAAGAACGGAGCCACCTCTAAAGGCCACTGTAAGAGCTTCGCCTAAACCCTTTTTTGCGGCTTCTGCTGTGCGCGAGCTTGACCTCACGGTTGTGCTTATACTCACATAACCCGCAACTGCTGAAAGCGCGCCGCCTATCACGAAGCCCAACGCCACGATTCCAAGAGGATGCACGGTTAGACCGATCACCAACGCGATCACAACCGCGATAGGCGTGATCGTGAGATACTCCCTTTTGAGAAACGCGTTTGCGCCTTCTTTTATGTAATCCGCAAGCTGTTTCATTTCTTGAGTTCCAGGACTATGCGAAAGCACGTTTCTTATTAAGGCGACCGCGTAAAGCAGTCCAATCACCGAGCCTATTAGTGCTATCAATTCTGTGGTATAAGGCATTTGAGCTCTACCGAAAAAGAGGTATGAAGACCCTTAATTAGGTTTTTCTTAGCAAAATTTCAAAGTTTTGTGCTCATTCACAAGATGATGAACGACGCCTTTTGCTTCTTCAGTTTTTCCTTGCCAAGCGAGGCCAATCGCGCGCGCAACTTCTTTCATGTCACCTTCTACATACCCTCTTCTTGTGACTTCGCTTGTGCCAATTCTTACACCAGAGTCAACAATTATGTTCGCTTCTTCTAGCTTGTCCCTAAACTCGACACCCGATTTAAAGGCGCCAAACTGTAACACTATTTGGTGGCTAGAAGTGAACTCGCCTTTTGAATTGTGTAAAACTGGAAAGCTCTTTTGCGCAAGCTCGCGCGCTAGCGTCTTAGAGTTTTTGACCACGTTTGATGCGTATTCACGTCCAAATTTTTCCATTTCTGCTAGCGCGATAGCCAAGGCGGCGATTCTATTTGGATGAGGGTTGTCCATTGTCACATGGAAAAACTGCGAAGAAACCCTTTGAAAAAGCTCTTCGTCGTTTGTGAGAAGAATGCCACCTTGTGGGCCAAAAAAGCTTTTGTGCGTCGAACCGAGTAGAATATCAGCGCCCTCGCGCAAAGGGTTTTGAAATTCACCACCCGCGATAAGCCCCATTACGTGCGAGCCATCGTAAACCACTTTACCGCCGTATTCGTGAACAGCCTTTGAAATTTGTGACACTGGTTGAGGGAAAAGAAGCACACTAGCGCCCAAAACGACGACGCTCGGTTTTCGCTTTTCCAAAAACTCGAGCGACTTTTCGATATCGATGTTGAACTCGCTTGTGTTGAAGGGCAAATGCTCAACTCTGAGCCTTAAAAGACTCACAAGTGAGCGCTCTTTGGCCAGCCCTGGATAACCACCGTTTTCTGGTGACACACTTGAAATGAGCGTGTCTTGGTCTCTTAGCGCACAAAGCGCGCTCATAAGAGCGATGTGTCCTCCTATCGCGTTTACATTTGCGAATTTCGCTTCGAACAACCTGCGCGCGCGTTTTTCCGCCTCTTCCCAGATTTCTTCCATGAATTGGGTTCCACCGTAGTACTTTGGTCTTGCTACGTACCTACTTGCCAAATCGCTTCCGAGCGCTCTTTTTACGTTTTCGCTGATCACGTTTTCGCTTGCGACCAAATTTATGCAGTTTTCGCGATACAACTCGTGTTTTTTCACAAGTTCCACGATTTCGTCGTGCAAACTCATAAAAGCGTATAAAACAATCCCACTGATATTCTTTTTTAAAGCGCCCCACCCGAAGCGGCCACAATCGCCATATCCGTTGCAAACGCGATCACGAAACCACAAAGAAGCCCGCCAAATAGCAACCTGTTATCCAAGCTGTGACTTGTGTGTGAGTAAACCGAAAGCACAACGTAAAGGATTGAGCCACCAGCAAGCGAAAGCAGAACAGTTGAAAGTAGCGACGAGTAAAAAGAGCCACCGATGAGCGTGCCCACAAGCGTTGGCGCGCCGCCTATCAGTCCTAGCGTAACCACTTTCACAGCGTTCACTTCTTCTTTTTTTAGCGGACCAAAAATCGCAAAACCTTCTGTCGCATTATGGCTTCCAAAGCCTATTACAAGAAATGTAGCAAGACCAAACGCACCAGCGGCGTATGACGCGCCGATCGCCAGACCCTCACCAAAGTTGTGAAGGCCTATGCCTATCGCAGTAAGAAGTGGTGTGTTCAAGCTTTCGTGCGAACGCCTCTTTAAAAAGGAGCTTTCGTACTGCACCAAACCAAAAGAGCCCAACACAAAGCCAAAAACGAGCGCAAGCGAATAAACCAACATGTAAATCCCGTGCGCCTCCTCAACGTTAGAAGCCGCATCCGAAACAACCTCAATCAAAAGAAACAAAAGTATGCCACTAGCAAGCGAAGACAAAAAACCTCTTCTTGTGTTGGACGTGCCAGCGAGTTTTATAATCGGTACACCCAAAAATATTGTAAAACCCGCGAGTAATCCGAGCGCAAGAAGCGACAAGCTTTCCATCATGCACGCAATATGACTATTGTCATATTAAAGAGTTACTTCTTATATGGTTTACACGAAAAGAAGCGCCGACTTTGCTTCTTGTAGCGCCTTTTCAATGTCTTCAGCAGAGCGTATTTCAATCGTTTTTGTGTAGTTTCTTGAAAGAGTCCTTAAAACCACTTTGCCTCTTTCTAAGACAAGCTCCGCAAAATCTCTCATCGCAAAACCCTTTGAGTAAACGATTCTGTGAGGTCGTACCTGCTCCAAAATGTCTTTGTCAAGCTCCATAATTGCGGCGCGAATTTGCGACACAAGCTTTTTCTTTTCTTCTGGTAGGCGGTCAAAAACCACGGACACATCTTTTTTTCTTAAATGGAGTTATAAGCCTTTTACACTTAATAAACAAGAAAATACTTTTTTGGATTTGGTGTTTTAATGTCATCCAGACGTATCGTTCTAATAGACGTGATTGGCGTTTTACTGTTCATAATCGTCGCCGAAGTGCTCGCTTACTACTCGCTCAGTGTGCTCAAGATAGCACCTGTGAGCTACACCTCGCTTATCGAAGCCGGCATAACCATACTTGTAGGGTATATCGCGATAACCATTATCGCAAAAACAATTGGAGATTTTGTCACAAGAATTTCAGGCCCAAGAAAGGGAAACACAGCCTCTGTTACGTTTCGCTACGTGGGTTACATAGTTCTCGCTCTTGTGGTGCTTAGCATTCTTGGCGTTAGCGGCACCGCTTTGCTTGCTGGTGGCACATTTGCGGGTTTGGTCGTGGGTCTTGCCGGACAAACAGTTTTGTCAAACCTCTTTGCGGGCATTCTTCTACTTGTTGCGCGGCCGTTTGAAATAGGCGAAAGGGTGACGCTTGCCACCACGCAGTACTCCTTTAGCGTACCAGCGTATTCACCAAAGTTTTACTCCGTAGAAAAGTTCGTTTTGGGTTTTACAGGAACCATTGAAGACATAACTTTTAACTATTCTATCATTAGGCTGGACGAAGGCGCTGTGGTAAAGATTCCTAACAACATAATGATACAAGCTGCCGTTGTCTCTCACCCACACACGGAAACGATAGTAAGAGTGAGATACGAAGCCAAAATGACCAAGGACTTGGAGTTTCTTCTTAATAAGGTGAAAGAGGCAGTTCAAAACAACCAGTGGGTCGCAAACCGAGAAAAAATCGAAGTAAACGTAGAGGCGATAACGCAAAACACTGTTCTTTTGCTGATCGACGCGCCTTGCAAAGGAGAAAACGAAACAAAAGCGCGTAGCTCTTTGTTACTAAGTGTACACAAGGTAGTAAGCCAACTTGATTAGCGATTTTGTAATGCGTCATTGGTAGTGTTAAAATACCTCACAGCACAAATTTAATTGTATGTCAAAAGATCTAAACAATTCAGACCTAACTGTGAGACTTGGGGCTGCCGCAGGTGATGGTATCCAGAGCGCAGGGGAAATCGTCACAAAAGTTTTTTCAAGAAGTGGTCTGTACGTTTCAACCTATAACGGTAACCAATCGGTGATAAGAGGTGGCCACGTGTGGTTCCATATCCATGCAGGCGAGTCCCGCGTTTATTCACTGGGTTATGGGATAGATTTTCTTGTCGCTCTAACTCAACAAGCTTATGACGAACACTACCAAAATGTGAATGAGGGTGGCGCGATAGTATACGATTCGTCCACGGTAAAAGCGCATGACGCGCCAGTGGGAGTGAATCTTGTAGACGCACCGCTAGTAAAAACCGCACTAAAGTACGACAAAAGACCAATCATGAAAAACACGGTGGCAATTGGCGTCATTGCGGGTTTGATGGGATTAGACTTTAAGGTGGTGGGCGACGTGATAGGAGAGCAATTCGCAAGGAAACCAGATGTTCAAAAACTCAACGTGGAAGCCGCGCGTGACGGATACGAATTCTCAAAGAAGTTTGGTGTGCTAAAAAGCTTGCACTACGACTACTCGGTAAAAAGGCCGTTTATGCACGCCGACTACGCGCTCGCGCTTGGCGCGGTGGCAGCTGGTTGTAGGTTTTACGCAGCCTACCCAATGAGCCCTGCAAGTCCAATTCTACACTGGATGGCCGCAAATTCTAAGAAACTTGGCATAAGAGTTTTCCTCGGAGAAGACGAGATTTCTGTGGTCAACGCGACGATTGGAGCTTCTTTTGCGGGCGCAAGAGCTATGTGCGCAACGAGTGGCGGCGGTTTTTCGTTGATGCAAGAAGCAATAGGACAGGCGGCAATGACAGAAACGCCACTTGTGGTGGTTGATGTGATGCGCGCAGGACCTAGCACTGGTCTTCCGACAAAAACCGCTCAAGGAGACCTTAACATGGTGCTTGGAATATCACACGACGACTTTCCTAGGGTGATAATAGCGCCAAGAAGTCCTCAGGACGCTTTCTACACCGCGCCTAGGGCGTTCAACTTAGCGGAAAAGTATCAGCTACCTGTGATAATTTTGCTAGACTTCGCGATTGGTGATGGTGGTTACGCAACAGTTGAAAACCTTGACTTTAATGTTCCCATAGAACGCGGAAAGATCGTTTTTGAAGCGGGTTCGGATATGCACAACGGCGTTTGGTTCAGAAGGTACAAACTCACAGAAGACGGTGTGTCTCCGCGCACGCTTCCTGGGACGCCAAACCTTACGTTTGTAGCAAAGACCGACGAACACGATGAATGGGGTCACGATTTGAGCGACGTGCTTGCGGGTTTAAAAGAAGCTGTGAGAATGCGAGAGTTACAGCACGAAAAGAGAATGAAAAAGCTTGAGTCAGTCGCAAAAGAAATGCGCCTTCCTGAGCTGTACGGACCAGAAAGAGCTGACCTTACAATAGTCACTTGGGGAAGTTCCGCACTACCAGTAAGAGAGGCGCTACCAAAACTATGGGAAAAGGGGTACAAGGTGAACAGCCTTGAGTTCCAAGACTTGTTTCCACTAAGAAAAGAGGTTGAAAGCATGCTAAAAGAAGCAAATGATTTGATGGACGTAGAAGCGAATTACACAGCGCAGTTTGCGAAACTCATAAGGCGCGAAACGGGTGTGCTCATCCAAAAGCGCTATCTAAAGTACAACGGTGAACCAATATACCCGATTGAAGTTGTAAAGAGCGTGGAAGCTGTTTTTAACGAAAAAGAGGTGAAGCAGTACGCTAAATCCTAAACTTTATGAAAGCGACACAAGACCCGATTGGTGCCCTGGTTGCGGCGACTTTGGTGTGCTCGCCGCGCTAAAGAGCGCTCTTGCAACCCTTGAAATTCCTCCAGAGAAAGTGGTGATTAGTTCTGGTATAGGTTGTTCCTCAAACCTTCCTGGGTATATCAGAGCTTATGGCCACCATGGTCTACACGGCCGACCGCTACCTGTGGCAATAGGAATAAAACTCGCCAATCCCGAACTTGTTGTAATTGTCACCGCTGGTGACGGAGACGAATACGGAATAGGCTTTAACCACGTGGTTCACGCGGCAAGGCGAAACCACGATGTCAAGCTCATCGTGATGAACAACGAGGTTTACGGGCTTACAACTGGACAGGCTTCTCCAACCTCAAAAGTTGGACAAAAGACGAAGAGCACACCAGACGGTAGCTTTATTTACCCTCTTAATCCGCTTTCTACACTTTTGGGTGCTGGTGCCACTTTTGTAGCGCGTGGTTTTAGCGGTGATCCGAAACACCTCTCTTTTCTTATACAAGAGGCGATAAAGCACAGAGGGTTTGCGCTCGTTGACGCGATAAGCCCGTGTGTCACGTGGCACGACATTTACGACGAAGTAAGACAAAGAATGTACAAGCTCGAAGACTCAGGTCATGACCCATCGGACCTTCTTTCGGCGATCAAAAGGGCAAACGAAATCGAAAAGATTCCTTTAGGCATCTTTTACAGAACAGAGGAAAGACCTTCATTCGAAGAGCTAGTTTCTCAAGAAATAGGTAGGGAGCCTCCAGTGCAGGCGGTAAAAAGGCTGAGCGAGCAACAAATAAAAAGCGTCATGGCTCAGTTTTACTGATGTGGTCGGAAGTAAACTACCCCGCCCTTACGGACGGAGTCTCTGGTGTTTAAA
>NEXD01000087.1 GCA_003019595.1 Candidatus Marsarchaeota G1 archaeon BE_D | reverse complement strand
GCTTTTCACCCTTCAAGCTTTATGAGCGTTTGTTTGGCTCTTACAAAGAGTCTTCTTGCGGTGGGTCTTCTCCTCTTTCTTTCTCCTTTAACATAGTTTTTTCTCCAAGACTTGAGTATTGAGTATGCTGTCTTTATTGCTGAGTCAACCCAGTGGGCTGCGTAAGGCCAACCTTGGAGGAGGCTTTCCCTGAGCTTCTTCTTGTACTCCTTGCTGTGTATGTCCACCTTGTACTTTGGTAGTAGCCTCCACTGCTTCTTACCCTTCACCTTCCTCCTCTCCCACTCTATATTATTCCAAAGCTCTCCAAGTGTTTGGTTCACAGCGTCCCTGTATGCTCGTAGCAGGGGCTCGAGCTCCTCTCCACACTCGTGTTGGAGTGTATAGCTCCTTAGCACCTCGAACAGCCTCCCTGTGTTCGCGGCCTCAGGGCGTGCACCCGCTCACACATCATAGGTATATTTCGTAAACCTATATAAACCTCCATACACCGAAACTGCTGACAACGGCGTTCAACGTGATTTGGACAGGAAATGCCGTCGGGTTGACCGCGGCCTTCATTTTACAGTCGTATATGTTTGTGTCACCGGGGCTAAACTTCGTCGAGAGCTAATACTAATCGCCACATTACTTTCGACGCTTAACGCCGCGGTTTATATGTTCTTTTCGCTTGCAATCCCAAGGTCTGGAGGTGATTATCAGTACATCTCTCGAAGCCTCCACCCCTCTTTGGGTTTTATGAGTGGCGTCAACTGGGCGCTCTGGCTTCCACTGGTACTTGGCTGGACAGGGTCAAAGGTCGTTCCAATCGGTTTTTGTGAGTTTGGGCGTTGTTCTTCACAAAACAAGTTTAATCACGTTTGCGAACACACTTTCTACTCCGAATAATAGCTTTGTGATCGGTGCGATTTTTATTGTAGCATTCACTTTGATCACGCTACTTGGAAACAGAGTATACTTTGCGTTTCAAACGATAGCGTTCGCTTTCATGATTGTCGCTTTTTTGATAACAGTTGGTGTTTTTGCCACAAACTCTCCTGTGAGTTTTTCCAATCTTATAGACAAAACCTTTGGTGCGGGAACTTATAACTATATGATAGACGAGTTTTTCAAAACAAGGAGGGTATACCCTACGACCGTTTTTCACCGCCTTTTTGAGCGGAATAGTTTTGTGGGCAGGAATTAACACATGGTCTCTTGGCACGTCAATGATCGCTGGAGAAATCAAGCAGGCGAACAAGATCAAAACGTGGTTGATATCAAACGTTTTGGGCGCAATAGTTGTGGGTGTTCTTTTTGCGATTACCGCACAACTTTATCTTTCCTCAGTGGGTGAGAAATTCGTTTACGCCGCAACTTGAGTGGAACCCAGTATTACAAAATTGTGTTCCCTCCCTACTACTCTTCTTTTGTTATACTCGCTTCTCCAAGCGTAATCTTGTCAGTAATATTTGCCATAGGCTTCTTTTTGGGTGGTATCTTTTACATGCCTCAAAACCAAATAATAGCAAGCAGAATGATGCTCGCATTTGCGTTTGACAGCCTCGCACCAGCTAAACTTGGCGAAGTGAGTGAAAGATTTCATGTTCCAGTGATATCGACACTCATTGCGCTTTTAATCAGTCTTTTGTCACTATGGATTTATGTTTACACAAACTGGTTGGGGTTCTTTTCTCAGCTTTTCGCTGTTGCTTTTAGCTTCTCACTTCGATTGCTGCGATAATCTTTCCGTATAGAAGGCGTGAGCTTTATGAGCACTCACCAGCGAACAAAAAAATCGCTGGAATTCCATTAATGAGTGTGCTCGGATTTGCAAACGCGATTTTTATGGGCGCTTTTATATACGAAAACTGGGTTGATAGCGCGCTTGGTTCAAATAGCATTCAATCGGTTGGTCTTATCACGGGTGTGCTTGTGTTTTCTTTTGTGCTTTTCTGGGTGATAAAGTGGGTGCGCAAAAAACAAGGAATAGATGTGGACGCGCTGTTTCGCGAGATTCCTCCGGAGTGAGCGTATTTGAAAAAAAGCATATCAAATTTAATTTCTCTCATAAAAAAAGGTGGGCTCGACCCGCTTGAGCTTACTGAAAAGCTAATACAAAGAATCAAGAAACACGACGGAGTTTTGAATAGCTATGTCGCACTCAATCCAGACGCGGAAAAACACGCCAAGTCTTTGAACAAGAGTGCGCTTTTGTGTGGCTTACCTGTTTCTGTAAAAGATCTTATAGACACGGCGAAAATTCCCACCACTTACGGCTCTGTTATTTTTAAAAACTACATCCCAAAACGTGATGCTAAGATCGTCGCAAATCTTAAGCGCGCTGGCGCTTTCGTTCTTGGAAAAACAAACACTCACGAATTCGCATTGGGAATCGAGACGCCTCCGACTCGCAATCCTTGGGATATAACAAGAATTCCTGGCGGCTCTAGCGGTGGCTCTGCGGCGAGCATAGCGGCTGATTTGGCCGTTTTCGCACTTGGTACCGACACAGGCGGTTCGATAAGAATCCCTGCGTCTATGTGTGGTATTACTGGTCTAAAACCAACATACTCAAATATTTCGACACAAGGCGTTTTTCCAGAATCATGGTCTTTGGACCATGTTGGACCGATGTGCAGATTTGCTTCAGACCTCCCTCTTCTATTAGAGGGCATGGGTTATCGAGTAAAACGTAGTAGCAAGTTTCCGCTAAAACTGGGGTTAGAAAGCAACTTTCTTTCAGAATGCAAAAAAGATGTAAAATCTGCGCTGGAAGCTTTCGTGAATAAGCTTGTGTCAGAAAGCGTGGCTGAAGTGCAAGAAGTGAGTTTTCCATTACTTGAGCAAATAAACTCGGCACACTCTATTATAGACACTTCTGAAATTGCAACCGTTCACAAAAAAATTTATCCAAAGCACAAAAAAGAGTATTTGCCCCTTTCAATCGAACAAATTGAGCTAGGGCTAAAAAGAAGCGCAGTTGAATACGTGGAAGCGATTAGATTTAGAAGTAAAGCCGTAAAGCGCGTGTCGTACGAATTTAGGCGTTTTGATGTGCTTGTAACTCCGACAATGCCAAGTGTCGCACCAAAAATTTCTGAAGTTAAGAAAATGACACTTGAAGAGCTATACCCCTTTGTCAAGTTCCTCGAGCCTTTTAACTTCTTAGGTTTTCCAGCTTTGGTAGTACCTTGTGGTTTTGCAAACTTGCCTATTGGCGTTCAGTTGGTCTCAAAACCGAATCAAGAAGGTGTGCTGATTGGCCTTGCTGAGCGCTATCAAAGCGTGACAGACTGGCACACCAGGACACCAGCGATGTTTGGTGAATTAGACGTTTGAGTGAAGCTTGAGTTTTAAATCGTCGAGCTGCGCGTAAAGCGTTCGAAGTTGGATGTCAATTTCTTGAGTATAGCGCGCAATTCTTTCTAAGTAGTCGTGCTTGTATTCAAGAGACAATGGTTGGAGGCACAACGGACACGCCGCTGAAGAAATTATCTTTTTCGTGTTCTCTTCAAACTGCTTCTTTCTTTTTTCTAAAAGCTTTATGTTCCTTTCAATTTCAATAATTCTTTTCTTTAAGTCTTCTGAGGACACTTTAGCCACCAACGATTTTGGAAAACCTGCTACTTGTTCGTGTCTCACGTAGAAATTCTAGGTTTGTGAGCGCGATTTCAGCGGAAAAGCGCACGATTTCTTCAGCGTCTGAGTTCATCACTTTTTCAAGCGTTTTTCTTGAGCTTTGATCACCTATCACACCGATTGCCACGGCTGACTCGTGTCTGACTATAGGAGCTGGATCCTCGAGCACTGCGCGCTCAAGGTAAGGAAGTGCGCTTTTATATCCGAGTTGCCCAAGCACAAAAGCGGCTTCGTGTCTTACCACGGGATCCTCGTCTTCTAGCAAAACCCTTCCGATTTCTTGAACGACGCTTTGGTCGCCTATCACTTCGAGCGCGCTTAGAGCTCTTATCCTGATCACTCGATCCTTGTGGCGCAAAAGAGAAACAAAGAAGGAAACGTCTTTTTGCTCAAACTTTTGCTCCATTTTTGAAATTGTTCCAATTCTTTCCTTAATGAGGTTGCTCAACTTCGTGTTTTTTATTCAACGCATTGGTAAAAGCATTTCGCCTTCGCTCGGGTCTCCGATTAGCCTAGCTTGGTTTTTTGTGTAAAGCAAGCCAACATATGCGCATGTCACAGCATCAAGCTCATCCGCGCTCCACTCTCCCACGTTTAAGTGGTGACGCCTTAATCCTTGAACCAAAAAGTGTAACCCCTTACTTTTTCTTGGAATTCCGAGAATGTCTTGAGCGCCTCCCGGATAGCCTTCAAACACGTTGTACCCCTTTTCTCTTAACACTTTCGCAAGCGCCATCCCTCTTTTTGTGAGTTGTCTCATTGGTCCGAGGGTGATCGGAAAGAACTTGATTCCCATTCTCAAAAGTTCGCGGTCGCACTGCCTTAAATGGTGCTCGGAGCGCTCGTCCAAACTTTTTCTTTGTTTTGGAAGAGAAAGTGGAGCGTCGATTACGACCAAAATGGGGCTTTTTGCCTCCACGTAAGAAATTATTTCGGAATCGGTGTGAACAATCGCGTGGTCAATTTCAAAGTGCTCAGAGATCGCAGCAACCCCTGTGTTTTTGGTTTCAGAAGCCGCAAGATCTATTCCAACGGCGATCCAGCGCAAAGCGTTCACTTTACGACCATCATCGTAAGAGTAGACCTTACGTTTGGGATTTTTCTTATCTTTTTCGTAATTACGTCCTTTAGCATCTCCACGTTGGGCGCTTCAAGAAGTAGAACAATGTCGTACACTCCGTAAACTAGGTGAGCGGTTTTCACTTCTGGAACCTTCTTTGCCTCTGCTAACACCGAATCTTCGTAGCCCACTTCGGCGTTTATGAGAACGTAAGCGAAAACCAACGCGCACCGTTTTATAATGCGCCCACAAATATTTAAGCTAGCCGTAGCGGTGTTCCTTTAGGTCTTTAAGCATTTGTTCAAACTGCTCTTTCGTTATTTCGCCTCTTGCGTATCTTAGTCTAAGTTCCTCGACAGCCCTGTCGTACTCCACGGTGCTTCTTGCGAACCTAAAGCTACCAAGGGTAAAAAGAATCGCAAACACAAAGAAAATCACAAGAAACGCGAGTGTTAAAGCGAAAGCGAACCATCCTGAGGCACCAGAAATCACACCGAAACCAAAGGGAAACACAAAGAAGCCCGTTTTGTTTGTCGCTGGAAAATACGGTTGGGACATAAGTGTGGCTACAAAAATCACAAAGAAGCCTAAAAGGATGAGAGCCAAAGCGATTCCAACAAGCGGAACTTTTTCTGTCATCGTTTATAATTTTACAAAAAGTGTGGTTTAAATGTGACGACTTTTCACAGATGATGTCCTAGATTAGAAAGCGATAAGCTGTGGTCAAGCGTGAAAACCGTTGTGTAGACGCTGTCTGTATAAGCGTCTCGTGCCTGTCGCTTATCATGAATAGTTGTTAATCCAATGATTTCTTCAGGTGTTGTCATGAAAACACTTGTTGCTCAAAAATTCAACGATGCTGTGTGAATAAGCGATGAATGAGTGCGGAAACCACTTATGGAAAAATCAATGCTTCCAAAACCTTTAAGGCGGGATTCGCACCTAAAGCTTTAAGCCACAAAAAACGCTCACACCCGCGGAGCGCAGGCACGGCTGTAGAGACTGGGATCACCGTAACCCTGTAGCGTGGATCGAGTCTGGTCGTGAAGCAGGAAGCTTCCGCCTTAAGAGCTGGGGTAGCTCGCCACTATTTGACCAATATGTGTCATTAAAGGGAGAAAGATTTTTAAATTTGTTTCCCCCTATGCTACACAGAATGATAGATGAATATATGCTGAACAAGAAAGAAGACATAAAAACCTGACCGTCTACCAGAGGGAAACCTCGTTTGCCAATACGAAAGAGTTTGTCATCGCAGTCGTTGGGCCAAGAAGAGCTGGGAAAAGCTACTATCTATACCATATTATAAAGTCAAACAAATTAAACGACGATGAATACCTGTTTCTTAATTTTGAAGACGAAAGCTTGAGGTCCATGCCAAGAAGAGAAGTGCTCTCGTGCGTTGCCAAACACACAGAAATCTATGGGAAACAGCCTGAGTACGTTTTTCTGGACGAGGTTCAGGCTTTTGAGCACTGGAGTAACTGGGTGTACGAGCTATACGAAAAGAAGAGGTACAACATATTCATCACGGGATCCTCATCCAAGCTTGTATCAAGGGAGGTAGCCACCCAGCTAAGAGGCAGAACGCTAAACATCCTCATCCTCCCCTTCTCGTTTAGTGAAGTGACCAAGTTTAAAGGATTTGAAGCCAAGGAATACTACTCCACGTATGAAAAGAGCGCAATGCTTGGCCAGCTATCCCAATATCTAAGAAGTGGGGGGTTTCCCCAGCTCGTCTTAGGGCAGATGGACCCCAACTTGTTCTTCAGAGACTACTTGGACTCTGTGGTCTACCGAGACATAGTTGAAATATTCAAAATAAGGGAGGCTTGGCTCATACGCACACTTCTAAGATTTGTATCAGCCTCTTTTTCCGCACCCTTCTCCGTCAACAAGGTGTACAACACCCTCAAATCTCAGGGAATAAGCGTAAGCAAAAAAACAGTGTATAAGTATACAAACTACGCTGAGCAAGCCTTCTTCTGCTTCACACTGAAAAGGTTCGACTTTTCACCGAGGCGCTCAGAGCTCTCCATACCAAAAGTATACTTGAACGACACAGGTCTCATAAACCACCTCATTCCAGACGCCCATAAACAAACAGGTAGACTCATGGAGAACGTTGTGTTTCTTAAGCTTAAACAAAAACAGTTTTCGGGAAAAGTGGGAGAAATCTCATACTACAAAGATCAACAAGGCCACGAAGTGGACTTCGTGACCGACTCTGGGAAATGCCTAATACAAGTCACCTACGCAAATGGCTTCGACGAGGTTGACCGAAGAGAGTGGAGGAACCTAATCAACGCCAACCAAATCTTCAAGTCAAAAAGACTCTACATAATCACCTGGGACTACGAAGATGAAAGAACCCTAAACTGGCGCGGGGACAAAGAAACCATAAGCTTCATCGAACACCAGAGACCCCGTCCGTAAGGGCGAGGAGTTAACTATAAATACGAATAAGATTAAAAAGATTGGGGATGTTCCCTGAAAGCACCAGTCACAGGTGTGGGTATGTTACCCACGTTGAAGGAAAGGGAGCTGAGGTGTCCTAAGTGTGGTATGGTATACAACCGTGACTTGAAT
>NEXD01000086.1 GCA_003019595.1 Candidatus Marsarchaeota G1 archaeon BE_D | reverse complement strand
TTTTCCCAATCATGCCTATCGTTGGTTTCAAGAGGGTCGACAAAGAAAAGTACATCCAATTCACGTAAGAACAGGTGGGTCTGCCCGAAGAATCCACATAAGTCGCGAAGATGCGGAAGAACTATGGGAACTGATTAACAGAAAGAGATATGAGGGGCTTATTAAATCCTCAAAAAGGATACATTGAATATATTATTGAATACATCCGAAAGTAAAGGCTCTTCTAATTCCTTACGGATACCAAAAAAGAAAAAGAAATGACACTTTTAAGCTTTTCCAGCCGCCTGCGCTGAAAGCTTCGGTATTGCTGATAACGGCAAGCCCTTGAGGAGCGGGGAGGACCGGTCTCTTTTCTTGCTTTTTCTTCTCTTTTTTCATGAAAGCGAGCTGGGCGTTCTGGTTTGCCGCCGCGCTTATTGCGATGTACGCTTTTGCCGTGCTTTTTTACCCGACCCTCCCTCATTTCCCTCCCTCCCCCTACCCTGTTTCACCACCAGCGAACCCGACGCTTCCTTCCGGCCCGACCGAAAAGGCGAACTGGAGCTTTCCGCTTCCCTCGGTTCTGGAAGCCGCATCTTCCCTGACCGTCGATGTGAACAACCTGACGGGGTACGGTCCCTTCGTCCCCGTTTTCAGGGAAGACCCTTTGGGGATACCAATGAAGGAGGCGATGGTCGAAGTGCTCGGTTTGAGCGCGGACCAGATTTCCCCTGCGGCCTTCTGGAGCGCTTCAAACCTTGCGGGTTACGTCGACGCTACCTACGACGGAAGGAACGCGACGTACTACGTGTCGCCCTTTCCCCTCGACCCCGCAAACCTTTCGATAGCGGGTTACAACCTTTCGCTCACGTTTTACGGCTTCAGCGCCCGCCCCTTCCACTACAAATACCCGCCGTCGGCGAACATCTCCCTCACCGACGAAAAACTCAACGAAATGATTTCCGTTTCCGAATACGTGGTCACTGAGGAGCAAACAGGGAACACCGTCGTCTTCTACTATGCGGGCACGGTTTCGCTCAACGTCCCCATAAACATATACAACGGAAGCGACCCCTGCCTCTTCGTGAGCAAGAACGGCGGAGGTGTGCAGAAGGTCGGCTGCGGCGGCTCCGTGATCGACTCGATGCAGGTGAGCGCCAACACATACGCCGGCGTTTTCGGAAGCGAGACGGACAGCGGCGTCGTGAACGACTCGATAACCTGGAACGGCACGCTCATCAGGCGTGAGTGGGTGATGGGTTCGTGGACCCTTTCCTCCGAGCCGAACATCACGCTCGGGTCTGGCCCCTGCCTCGAACAACCGAACGAAACATGCACGTATGAATACTACCAGATAGCAGGGTCGTTCACTTCGAGCGTGAGCCAGCCGCCGAAGTGGGTCTTCCACCACGCACCCGAGTCCCTCGTCTACGCGAACAACTACGCCGAAGGGTACATCGACGGCCCTGCGTACTACTATGGAGTTGCGCGCTCCCTCTCCTCTTACATCAGAGAGAAGGGCGGAGGGGACTACTCCCCGTGGGAAGCGGTCGTGCTCATGGGCGAGGTAGGGCTTTCGATGAACGTGACGAACGCGAACCTTTCTTACGAGCAGGCCCTGCTTTCGAAAAAAGGAACCAGAGCGTGGTGGCGGCGCAGCAGCTCCTTGTTTCCCAGTACCTCTTTCCGACGAACTGGACGAAGGGGTTCTTTGCGAATAAAACGCACCTCTTCGGCTTCTTCGTTCCTTCCCCTTACCCGGCCTCCATCGTTGAGGGAGAACCGAACCTCTCGCTTTTTTCGGGAGGCTTTGCCGTGATGCTCGATGCGACGAACAACGAGTCGCTGCCCTTCGGCGTGTGGTGGGGTTTCTACCGGCCGGCGCCCTACGACGGAGAGGTGCTCACGTTCAGGGAGTACGCCTTTCCATTCCCCCGCGTTCCTTTCGCTTTTGTTGGGGCGGTCTCTCAGTCCCGCGTGACCTCGCTAAATAGAAACGCAGCATAGCGACGAGAAGCGATTCGAGCCTGTACGCCCTTGCGGGGTAGAAGCCGAGCGCAAGGCAGAAGAAGAGCGCGATGACTGCTATCACTTCGTTGGGAAGAAATCCGGTTCTGAAGAGCGGGTACGCGACCGCCGAGCCTATCAAGAGGTAGCCGAGCGCCCTGAGCGAAACCCCGCCCCATGCGCCCAGGTTGAGCCTTTCGTCAAGAATGGATATTTCGTCGAGAACCACGACTTCGAGAAACCTCCTCATATCTCTTTTTTTACTTTAAAAAGAATAAAAAGCATGGCAAAGCTCTTTCTGTACACCGTGAACCCGAAGGTGCCTTATGAAGAGAGGGGGTTCGCATCCTTCGCCGGTCTTCCCTTCTTCGTGATGTATGAAAAAAGGGGAGGAAGGCTTTCGGTCAACCTGGCGACGATGCTCTCCAGACAGAGCCTTCTGCGCTTTATCGGCGTGAAGGAGAGCGAAGGAGTGCACACGGACTACGCTTTCTGGGCGCGCCTTCTTTACAGGAAAAAACACGCCTTCTTTCAGCCGGTCGAGGTTCTCGACATGCAGAGCTTTCTCTCCCTTCTTCCAGAGGGAACGGCGCTCGCCCTCTGGGCTGCCCCCGAACCACGGCTCATATCCTCCCACGTCTACCACCTGGACAAGATACAGACGAGGAGGGCGGCTCACTACGCAAGAAACGCACAGCTGATCAGGGAAAAGATAAAGAACACGCCCGTTCTCGTCGACCTCAGGCTCCTTTCCCTCGACTACGAAAAGCTCAAGACGGCAGAGGGCGCGCTCCTGGACAGGCTTGTGGTTCACGGTTTTTCCTTTCCCCTTGCTTTTAAGGAAGCGAGGGTCAAGACGCCAGAGCTCCTGAAGTTCCTGAGCACCCCTCCTTCCTCTTCGTTCTGGAAGATGGTTTTCGGAAAAAAGCCGTTCAACCTGACGCTCGACGGGCTTGAAAGGCTCGCCCCCGTTCCCGACCCGAGTGTGCTACCGATCGAGCCTTCAAGAGGCCTTCCGCTTCCCGACCTTCCTCCGCACAGACCGAACGGGTTCAGAATAGGCGAAACGGCGACGGGAAGGGAGGTGAGGATTGACGAAGGCGACCTGGAAAGGCACTGCTATATCATCGGCGCGACGGGTTCTGGTAAGACAAACGCTCTGAGGCTCATCGCAAGAAAGCTCATCGAAAGAAACGCGGGCGCTGTGGTCGTCCTCGACCCGCACGGCGAGCTCGCCGACACGATCGCCGCCTTCTTCGGCGAGCGCGCGCTTTACTTCCACCCGACGCTTTCCCCCTTTTCGGTCAACCCGCTCAAGCTTCCCAAGCTTTCCAGCAGCGATCAGGCGCGCCTTCTCGCCCTGAGCAACTTAATGGAGATGTTCACCAAAGTGTTCTGGCTCGGAGAAAACGCCGTGTTCGTGAAGTACATACTCCAGAACGCGATGAACGCCCTCTACGAAAAAACGGACGAGCCGACCTTCTCCGACGTGTACCACACGATACTCGCCCTGAGGGACGGGACGCTTCAGCTTTCGGGGAGCGACTGGGACGCAAAGCTCAAGTTTCTGCAGTCGATCCAGCAGACGTCGTTCGTCTCGGCGCTTTCTAGGCTTGAGCTTCTCGCGACGAACAAGGTGCTCAGGCGGGTGTTTTCTGGTCAAACCGTCGACGACTCGGTCTTCCTTGAAAGGGGAAGGATTGTGTGCATCAACGCGGGGCTTTCCGAGGTCGGCGCAGAGGCCTCCTACCTCATCATGGCGGGCTTTCTCATGAAGCTGTGGTACCTTGTAACGGCGAGGTACGGCTCAAAGGAAAAGACGCCTGTGTTCGTGATCATCGACGAGTTTCAGAGGATAGCCGACCTCTCGCAAGTCGACGTGATGCTTTCGGAGGCGAGAAAGTACGGCCTCCACCTTATCCTCGCCCACCAGCACACGGGGCAGCTCGGGGAAGGGATCCTCAAGAGCGTGTTTTCGAACACGAGCATGAAGATGGTGTTCAGGATAAACGGGGACGACGTGAACAGGTTGAAGAGCATCGACCCGGATTTCGAGCAGGCGCTCGGAACCGTCCTCTCCTACCTTCCAAAGGGCGCCTGCGTCCTCTTCTGCCAGCCGAGAAGCATAGCGGAGAGCTTTTCTCCCGTGATGGTTCAGGTCGACCATGAAAGGGAGGTGGAGGAGGCCGAGCTCAGGCTCATCCCGAAAAGGACGGAAGAGGCCGACGTGAAGGACTTCTTTGCGAGCGCCCGGTTTTCTCCGCTTGAGCAGGCGATCCTCTACGAAGCGTTCGAAAATGGAGAGGTCGAGCTGATAGCCGTCGGCGTGAAGAAAGGTGTAAAGAGGGGCGAGCTTGAGCGCGCTGCGAAGAAGCTCGCAGCGGCCGGCTTCGTCACGCTGAGCAAAAAAGGAAAAAGCTCTTCGTGAAATACGAGGGAGGGCTCTTCCTTGGGCTTGAGGTCGTCGCCCCGAGCGAAGAAGGAAGGGAGATAGCGAAGGCCGCCATGCTCCACTACCTCTCTCAGGGCTACTGGGTCTTTCCGGTCACGACGGCGGCGCCCGCCGGCGGGGCGCCAGACCTTATAGCCGTGCGCGGCGACCCGGTCGCCGTCGAAATCGAAAGCTCGAACGAAGTCGAAACGCACCCGGAGCAGGTGGCGGCGAACATGGTGAAGCCTTCAACGAAGCGCTTCAAAGAGGTGCATGTGTGGACTTCACACGAAAAGCTCGAAAGGGTAAGGCAGATTCTTGAGTCGCTCGACGCGCAGGAGAAGTCCAAGGTCAGGCTCTTTTCTCCTTCTTCCGCCCCGCCGCCTGAGCCGATCCCTTTGAAAAAGGTGCTGCTCAAGTTCGGGCACAAGGTTTACGCCGTTCCGAGCGAAGAGGTGACGCCCGAAGTGTACGAGATGCGCTCAAGGGCAAAAGTGGTAAAGGAGGACGGGAAGCTCGTTCTCCGATGTGATGGAAGGGAGGTCAGGCTTACCATCCTTTCGGAGGGCGAGTGAAATGCTGCTCTTTCCTTCCGAAGAAGAAAGAAGCTACAGGGCGTTCCTTTCGACGTTCATCGACCCGAAATCGGAAAGCCTGCTCTTCGACATGAGGCCGAAGGGGCGCACGCTTTCGAGCTTTCTTAAGGCGCTCCCAGAAGGCGAAACCGTCGCAAAGCTCAGGCTGGCCGGTGGAGGCGAGATACCGCTTTCCGAAAAGCTTCTTTCGAGACACGTTTACGTCCAGGGTTCGATAGGCTCTGGGAAGACGACGCTGCTCAAGTGGCTTCTGAGCGACATCTTCGAAAGAAGGAAGCCGGGAGAGAAAGTTGTGGTCTTCGACCCGAAGGGCGACTACCTTGCGCTCGCAAAGCAGGAAGGCGTGCCTTACATCATCGTGAGCGAAAACTACGCGATGAACCCGGTGAGGTGGAACGTGTTCAGGGAGATTCTTGGAGGCGAAAAGCCCGTCATCCCGAAGACGAACATGCTTCTCAGGAAGGTTGAAAGAAGGACGAGCGCCACGTTCTACGACTTCACGAGGCTTAACAAAGAGCTTTACGCCAGGCTGAAAAACATCGCGACGAGGATAATATGGACGAGGGCGGACATGGTGAAGGGTTCGGCGGACGACGTTTACTTCACGCACAACGCGCCCACGAGCGTCTTTCAGGGCCTTCTTTCGTGCTGTATAATCGAAGCGGCGCTCATCGAAAGAGGGGAAGGCGGCTTCCTTCTTCCTTCCTACGGCGTGAGGGGGCTTTCAGACCTTTCGAACGAAGTTGTCGCAAAGCTCGCACAGGAAAACGGGAAGGTGCTCCACGAGTTCCTCTCCTTTTACAGGGCTTCGGAAGCGGCGGAGCACATCAACCCTTCAGGCTCCCCCGGTCAGGCGCAGGGCGTCCTTTCGCTGTTCAGGATGTACACAAGCGACGTGTTCTCCCTTGTGTTTTCGGAAAGGGGCAACTGGTCGATGGCCGAAGAGCTTCACGACCCAAACTTCAAGGTCGTGTTTCTTGAGTACAGGATGGATGAAGAAAGGACAGCGCTTCCTGTGTTCTCCGCCGTGATTTCGAACATGATGGCCGAAGTTCTCTCGACCCGCTTCAGGGGAAAGAAGCTTTACGTGTTTCTCGACGAGCTTCACGCCTTTCCGAAGGTGCAGGAGATGCAGACGTTTCTCAATATGACGCGCGACTTGGGCGGCATAGTCGTCGCCGCCACCCAATCAGTCGCCCAGCTGTATGACAAATACGGAGAGCAGGAAGCGAAGGCGATAATATCTGCGTTCAACACGCGCGTATTCCTGAGGACGACGGATGAAGCCTCGCTCAAACTCGTGAACGACACGATAGGCGAACTCCTCGTGAGGAGGATGAATAAGACGCACGGAAAGGAAGGAAAGAGCTTTTCCGTTCAGACCGAAAGGAAGACGCTCACAGCAAGGACGATGAGCGTGCTTTCGGTCGGAAGCGGGATACTGTGGACGACAGGCACCCACCCGCTTTTCATCAAGCTTGCGGACTTTAAAAGAGAACACAACAAAAGCATGTATGCCGATCGAGCTTTCAAGGATAGAGGACCTGAAGGACTACATCGCTGACAACCCGCAGGCGAAGGTGTTTTACAGGAGAAAGGACAGGTTCTTCGAGGTTCTCGCAGGAAGGGTTGCGTGGAGGGGAAGCTTTGAAAACGACAGGCAGGCGGCCGAGTTCGAAGAGTTCCTCAAAAGGCACGACGGAGTTCAGGTGAAGGGCTGGATAGAGCTTGAGCAGGTGTTCTCCGAAATCCCAGCGTAACGGAGCGGCTCCATTCCTTCTTCGACGCGAACTGTCTCGAACACAGGTTCTGCTGTGAACTGCCCCGCCTTTACGGACGGGGTCTCTTGTGTTAAAGTCCAGCTCTTAGGGTGCTTCCTGAATTTTTTATTATACACTTTCCAAAACCTCGCCCCTTCTAGGGGCGGGGAGGAGGTCAGAGTTGCGAAAAAGCGCTACGGGTTTTAAATGCGGTCGTCGACGGAAAAGCGCGATGGCGAACTTCGATAATAAGTGGGGAATAAAAGTTAAGAAGGAGCTTGCCGAGCTCTGGCCGCCCCTTTCTGCGGAAGAGTTTGAAGACCTGAAGAAGTCGATAGCCGAGAACGGGCTTCTCGAACCGATCGTCGTGAATGAGAACCACGAAGTGATAGAGGGCCACCAGCGGCTTCTTGCGTGGATTTCCCTTGGAAAGGACGAACCGCCGGTAATAAGGATCGTAAAGACAGGAGGCGATCTTGCAAAGGAAATAGCGCTTTCAGTGGAGTACAACGCCAGGCGTCGGCACCTTGTCAGGTCCGAGCTTGCTATAATAGTAGCAAAAGCTTT
>NEXD01000085.1 GCA_003019595.1 Candidatus Marsarchaeota G1 archaeon BE_D | reverse complement strand
ATGGTAGTAGATAGAGACCCAAGACCTCCGCTGGTTGAGGGGTGCGCGCACACACAGGAAGCGGGGGACTGAGGATGTTCGGCGCTCCCCATGATGCCTTCCCCGGCGTGTGAGTGGGTGGGTGCGTCGAGACAGGGGGAAAGCGGAAGAGGACCAGTGAACCCGTGAGGTTCCTAAATGATGCGCTGAAGCCCAAGCTCTACGTGTACGACAGGTACAACGATATGTACCTACGTATACCTACGTAGAGTGAAACCCTTCCCTATTCCTTTTCCCCATACTCTTTATTGACATACAAACCGAGACATGACAGGATTCCGCTCTAGTCGACCTTCTTCTGACTTCGCACATGCCTACTACTCTTTCGTCTGCTTCTGCAACATAGGCTACTGCGTTACCCTGTAATACAGAAGAGTATAGATCTGCGAACCACTTGACTTCGTAAGGTAAATCGGGCTTTTGGAGAGGTGTAGTAACACCTAGCCAAAGGTTCACAGAAAGTTCGTCGACTAGCGAAAGATAATTCCTTATGACGTCGAATGCGTCCTCCCATTTGAGTTCCCTAATTTGGAAATCCAGAGAGGCCATCTAGACGTTTAGGGCCAAGACATATTTTAAGCACAGTGTAAAGCAATATAAATACCAATGAAGCCACAGTCTGTGCAAAATAGGAAACCTATTCCTTGATGATCTACCTGTATGCACATAAATCGTAAAGACATTACGCTTATTGAGTGATGCTGTTACACTTGGCTAAATCCATTTCTTATGAAATTTTATCCTTGTTGCACAACGCACTTTTTGTGCTAAGCACTTTTTGATACCCAAAAACAGTGATCTTCGCGATTTCGTTTTTTCTATAATTTTGTGTTGCTTACAAATTTTTATGAGTAGACGCTCGAAACACCCATTTTTAATCAATGCGCTAACTTTTGGATTTGTTTGTCCACCACTAAAGCTTAACACTAGCAATAAAAAAGTTTATCAGTTCGCCGAAGAAGCGTACAAGTAACAACGGCAACGTTGGTGCCACTACACTGTTCTTCATTCGGTGATTTTTGTCCGATCGATAGAATTTGAAAAGTTTATAACTTTTGACTTTTGTAAGAGATTATGCCAATTGAAGAAAAAGCGAGGAAAATTATCGAAGGCAAAAACTTTGGCTTTCTTGCGACTATTAAGCGAGATGGCTCCCCACAAATTACGCCTGTATGGGTTGACCACGATGGCGAACACGTTTTGGTCAACACCACAAAAAACAGAGCGAAAACCGCAAACGCGAAACGCGACCCACGCGTAGCGCTAGCGATCGTAGAACACGAAAACCCGTATAGCAAAGTGGTGATTTACGGTAGGGTTGTCGAAATCACAGAAAACGGTGCAAACGAGCACATCGACAAACTCGCAAAAAAATACCTTGGTAAAGAAAAATACCCTTGGAGCTCGCATAAAGAAAAGAGAGTAATCATGAAGATTAAACCAGAAAAGATCGTGTACTGACACCTGCGATAAAATTAATACGTTTACATTTCTATTCCTTTTTATGCGCACGCTATTTGTGATCGCTCTTTTGGTTTTGCTGTGCGCCTTTTCGTCGCTCATTTCGGCGACGACGCTTACCGTAAACGTTTCACGCAACTACAAACAAGCGGAAATAGTGTTGGCTTCGAACTCTCAGCTCGTGTTTACATACCCTGAAAACTCACCGACCTCTTTTGTGTTAAGGAGCCTTAACTATTCGGTGGCTTTTTCGGTTGCAAATGTGCCACGTGATTCCGAGGTTTTTCAAAGGTTTCAGGCGTATCTTAGAAGCGCGTATTCGAATATCACGCTTGAAAACCTTAGTGTAAGCTTTAGCCTACATGCACTCGGCAATTCAACCGAGCTTGTGGTGAGTAAAAGCGTTGTGTTTAGCGGGTACGCCACAGGAATTTTCAACCGAACCCGTCAAACAATCATAGGAAACTTCGCTTGGAAAAGCTTCGTGATAAAAGGACCATTGGAGATCGACTTTGAAGACGAGCGTTTTGATATTAACAGCGCGAACTTTATGCTAATGGCACCTCTTTTACACAAGGGAATTACTCAGTTCCTTCCACTTGAAGACTTACAAGGCACGTCGACAATAAACCTGTCTTCGCTAAACACGCCAATTAGTGAATGGAAGAGAACGTATGACCCATCGACAAACACCACCACATTCTCAAAGAGCGTTCAAAGCGTGACCGCGCTAAACCTTTCTTTGAGTGTCAACGGAAACGTGTACGCTTTAAGGCTCACTTATGACCCATCGGCCGAGATTTCTGTGCCGGGTTACGCAATTGCACAGGGTAATGAAATTGTGATCACAAAGCCGCAGTCGATGATAGATTTGGACCTTTCGGCGTCAATCGCAATCGCGCTTGTTCTAATAGGAATAGGCGCGCTTCTGTACCTAAGGCGGATGCGCTAAACGCTTAATTTTTTGTGCGAGCTTTTTACACAATGCGCGCAAAAAAGGGTTATTCCAACAAAGCGCCTGTAAGAGCGTTTAAGTACAAAAGAAAAAAGAAGCCCAAAAACAGAAACTACGTAAGAGGGAGAGCAAGAGAGTACTACGTGATCAGAAAGCTACTAAAACAGGGTGCGATATGGGTTGTAAGAAGCTACGGAAGCCACGGACCTGTGGACATTACGGCGATTTTTCCCGACCACGTAAAGCTCATTCAGGTAAAGAAGAATTACGTTTCGCCAAAAGAAAGAAAGCTGCTTGAGGGGTTTGCCGCAAGCTTCAAAGCGCAGAACATCAAGGTGGAGCTTTGGATTTCAAAGAACGGTCGTTTCAGTGTGCAGACTGTTTCCGCAGGCTAGCCCGCTTTCAGCGCTTGAAAAATTTTCTTTGTTTTCTCAAGAACGTCTTTTGGGTCTTTTCCCAAAACAAAAATCATCGGTTCTTTGCCAAACCCTCCTTTGTCGACGATCACGTCTGGCACCCTTCCAAGCGTTTTTATCGCAACCTCTGTTCCCCAGATCATTGACCTTCCTTCAACACGTGCTACATCAGCTGGTTCCTCTGCACGATCAAAAAAAGACACGCTATACCCTAGTCCTCTCACGATACTCAGAATTTTTTGAGAGTAAGCCAAGTTTATCGCAGACCTTACGCTTTCGTCAAACTTTTGCGCTGTGAGAACCAAATTGGCAACGTGTTTTGAAGCACCAAAACGTGGTGCCCATACCGCTTTTGCGTCGTCTTTGAATCTCACAATTCTACCTGGAACTCCGAGCACGTCAGAAATCTCACTCGCGCCTTCTAGCGCGTAAACGAAGTTTGTTTGACTTTCCGGTATAAGCACACCAAACCCTTTGAGAGATTCAAGCTCGGAAATCGCCTTTTCTAAGCTCAAAAGCGCTTGGTACCTTTGAGATTCTTGGTAGAGCAAAAATATCGGGTTAACTGGTCCATGGCCTTCTCCTATTTTAAAACCGTGTTTTATCGCAACGGTGACAAGCTTTTTTGCCACATTTACAGCTTGAATCAAATCCATTCCCTTCGCAAGGCATGCAGTTATAGCCGCGGAGAACACGCAACCAGTTCCGTGATCCGTTTTTGTTTGAACTCTTTCGCTTTCAAAATGGTAAAACTCATCATTAAAGTAAAGCGTGTCAACAGCGCGCTCCCCAAAATGGCCACCCTTTACAACCACGGCTTTACACCCTAGCTGCGCTATCGCTTTTGCGGCTACTTTTGCGCTTTCAAGATCTGTGACTTTAACTCCGCTCAAAACGCGAGCTTCTTCCGCATTTGGTGTTACGACATACGCCAAAGGTAGAAGGCTTTCTTTGAGAGACCGAACCGCCTCATCCTTTAAAAGTTTGTGACCACTTTTTGAAACCATCACAGGATCGACGCAAAGCAAGCTTCCTTTTAGTTCGTAAGAAATCGCCTCGATTATTTCGCTTGTGTGAAGCATTCCGGTTTTTGCCGCATGAAAGCCTATATCAGCCTTGATAGAGCGTAACTGTGCGAGTATCACTTCGATGCTTATGTCCTGAACCGCGTCCACCGACTTTGTGTTTTGAGCGGTCACAGAGGTGATCACGCTCACTCCGTGAACGCCGAGCGCAGCGAACGTCTTAAGGTCGGCCTGTATTCCAGCACCACCTCCGGAATCTGAACCCGCAACCGTCATTGCTATAACCAAATTTGACACCATTAAATACACACCAAAAAAATTTAATAAGTTAGCGCGTTTTAAAGAGCATGCCACTAAAATACTTTGGAATTCGAGTCACAAATCTTGAAAGCTCAATCGATTTTTACACTCGCTTGCTAGGCTTAAAGCTAAAGACTACGGGAAAAATGGAACATGGTGGTGTGTTCGCCGAACTAGAGGACCCAGTTACACATTTCGTGTTGGAGCTAAACTGGTACCCGCGTGGTTCGCCCTTTGACACTCCTTACACACCTGGAGAAGGGCTTGACCACTTGGGATTTGAAGTGGACGACGCGCTAGCTGTGTTCAAACGGCTTTTGGCAGAAGGGGTTGAGCCAGCATTACACCCATTTGTGGACAGCGGCTGGGTGCTCGCTTTTGTCAAAGACCCTGATGGAAATTGGATAGAACTTGCGAGTAAAGCGTCTTAACCCTTGTGCGGAAGATGTTTCCCGTGTTTTACCGCGACAACCTCCGCTAAAATGCTGAGCGCAATTTCATTGGGAGTCTGCGCGCCTATATCCGCGCCAACTGGTGCGTGAATAGAAGAAAGGAAAGAGCCGTCCACGCCTTTTTGACGAAGCTTTTCAAACTCGTCGTCTATTCTCTTTTTTGACGCCATTAAACCCAAAAAAGCGAGCCTTTTTTTGGATAGCACTGTCAAAGCGTCAATGTCAATTCTTCCCATGGTCACCAAAACGACGTAGTCGCTTTCTTTGAACTCAAACTTCGAAATGTCCTCCGTTTTGTGAATTTCGTCCGCGCCTTCCACCATTCCAGTTGCGTCAATCACGTGTACCTCAAAACCCACCATTTTCGCGAGTTTGGTGAGAGAAGTCGCAACTTCGTTGTGTCCGCCGTCGGATATTATAACCAGCCTATCGGGTGGTGTATAGGGTTCGATAAAGATCTCCATTCTTCCTCCGCAATTGGTTTCAACATGGACTTCGTTAAGGTTTGCGCTCTTTATCGCTTGTGTAACAGCGCTACCGACGTCTTCCAAGAAAACTTTTAAAGTGCGTGGTTTTTTTGTTTTTATCGCTTCAAGCGCCGCGTCGACGATCGCGCTTTCAGGGCATGCCCCACCTAGCGTGCCTTCTACCACGTTTCCGTCGGAGTCTATTATAACCTTAAAACCTGGTTTTCCTAGCGTAGAGCCTTCGGTTTTGACGACCGTGGCCACAGCGAAGGGCTTTCCTTGAGAAGCAAGCTCGTTCATGAGTTTTATTAGCTTGAGTTGGTCCATATCACACATATATTTCACAAGGTAGTATTTTTGTTTTTGCGGAGGTCTTAATTAGGAGAAAAAAGTATGGGAAGCGCCTTGCGAGTACACGTGCTAGGTCCATCTTGGTCTTTTTCTCATGAGGCGGCTCTAAAACTTTTTGAGAAAGCGGAGATTTCGTTGAATAGAACTATCAGCGAGGTGTTTAGAAGCGTCGCAAGTGACGAACAGAGTGTTGGAGTCGTTCCGATCGAAAATAGCCTTCAAGGACCAGTTAACGAAACAGTGGACGGGCTTGCGGAATACGAACAAATTTTTGTGAAAGAAGAAGGTGTGATGAAAGTCAATCTGGTTCTTGCGAAAAACCCAAAAAGCGAAAAGCTCACTCATATAGCGTCAAACCCATACGCACTCTCTCAGGCGTCCTCGTTTATCGCTAAGAACAAGTTTGAGGTGATCTCTGTGCCGAGCACGTCCCAAGCGGCCGAGGTTGCGGCGCGTGAAAGCGAAGTTGGGGCTATTTGCTCCGAACTTGCCGCACGTCACTACGGTCTTGAGATAGTTGCGCGACACGTCGAAGACAGAGAAAGCTACACAAGGTTTTTCGTTTTGGCACACAGCGACTCGCCGATTGGCGCAAAAAAGAGCACACTTATAATGAATTTGGAGCACAAACCCGGTGCGCTCTTTAGAGCGCTCGAAGCTTTCGCAAAAAATGACGTCAACCTTCTTATGATTTACTCAAGGCCTTTACGCTCATCGAGATGGGAGTATTACTTCTACTTGGATTTCGAAGGCTCTAGAATTGAACACAAAGTGAACAAAGCGCTTGAAGAGCTCACGCGTGTGACGCAAAGGGTTCTTGTCAAAGGTTCTTACAGCTCGAAAAATATCAACGAGCTTTTTAAAACGTAGCGCTTTAATTTTTTGTGTCAAAGTTGTTGAACATCGGTATAGCCGCATCAAGCCAAGTTTCCGATTCGAAAATCGCTGAAAGGTTTGTGAACTCACTACCACAGAACTCGAGGCTCATAGTGGGCGGTTATTGGGGTCTTATGAAGGATGTTGCGGACAGCGCATCAAAAAGGGGAATTCAAGTGGTTTTTATTCTGCCTAGCGAGCCAAAGGCAAGACCGCCACAAACTCGCGAATTCATATCGGTGGACACAGGAATGGAATTTCGCGCAAGAAGCGTGTTGATTTGTAGAAGTTGCGACGTGCTTGTTGCACTAGGAGGGGAAGTGGGCACAATGATCGAAATCTTCATGGCGTACGCAATGGGAAAACCTGTGATTGTTCTTACAGGAAAAGGCTTTTCTTCGGACAAGATAAAAGCTTGTTTTGGGGACACACTAGACTCTAGGGCGACTGGAAGGATATATTATGTTGACACACCAGAGGAAGCCGCAAAACTCGCGATGACACTTCAAAGCAAAGATATAGTTGAAATGGGCTGACTTCTTTCCCACCGTGACGAGGGTTTTCCTCCCAAGAGTTTCATCGTTCCACCCTTGATTCTGGACTACGTCTAAGAAGCAGTCGGGTGGCCGTTGTCAGCAGTTTCGGTGTATGGAGGTTTATATAGGTTTACGAAATATACCTATAGATGTGTGAGCGGGTGTACGCCCTGAGGTCGCGAACACAGGGAGGCTGTTCGAGGTGCTAAGGAGCTATACACTCCAACATGAGCGTGGAGAGGAGCTCGAACCACTGCTACGAGAATACAGGGACGCTGTAAACCAAACACTTGAAGAGCTTTGGGACAACATAGAGTGGGAGAGGAGGAAGGTGAAGGGTAAGAAGCAGTGGAGGCTACTACCAAAGTACAAGGTTGACATCCACAGCGGGAAGTACAAAAGGAAACTCAGGGAAAGCCTCCTCGTGGATTGGGACTACGCCGCGCACTGGGTTGACTCAGCGATAAAGACAGCACACTCAATACTAAAATCCTGGAGGAAAAACTATGTTAAAGGAGAAAGAAAAAGGAATAAGCCCACAGCAAGAAGGCTATTCGCAAGAGTGAAGCAAACCCTCCTTAAGCTTGAGGGTGAAAAACTCAGGGTGACAGTTAAACCCGCTGAGTACGTGTACCTCGACCTCTCAGCTAGATACTT
>NEXD01000084.1 GCA_003019595.1 Candidatus Marsarchaeota G1 archaeon BE_D | reverse complement strand
GCATGCCAGAATCCTACGGCATTACTCATTAATCCTTGTTTGGGGCGGTGTCTTCGTTGAAATTGGCGCTCAATTGCCGCGATTGATTTTGTAGAGGTTCTAAGCCCTGTTGCCCACTCGAATCATTAGAAGAGTCATGCAATTTATCTCGTAACGATTTGTCCGACATTGGCAAATAGTTGCTTTTCTTGCTAATAAACTTTATGTTTATCCCAAAATTTTTGGAAAGTATTCAAAACTGAGAAGCACTAGAGCGTGTATTTAGCAAGTTTTGGCGCTAGAGACGTAGCGTCACTCGTAAATTGTGCAATTTTTTGAGGCTCAGCTTGTGTTTTGTAAAATTCATATTTAGATTTTATCCACTGCAAAGACACTTCAATTTTTCAAAAAAATTTATTAATAAGAAACAAATGGTGATTCGCATGATAGTAACTTTTGAACGAACGTCTTTTGAGTTTTTGAACGAAGTTTTCAATTTAGCGCTTGCTAGGTTTTTTGCAACAGGATATGAAAAGCATAGGAGGCGAAAGTTCAATGGCTGACAATGCAGAACAAAGCCCACGGCTTAAGCGTGGAGCGGTTGGCCTTTGGCACGGAGTTTTTCAATCTTTTTC
The DNA here is from genome assembly GCA_003019595.1 of Candidatus Marsarchaeota G1 archaeon BE_D. GTDB lineage: Archaea > Thermoproteota > Thermoprotei_A > Marsarchaeales > Marsarchaeaceae > BE-D. The sequence goes on along the minus strand of NEXD01000084.1, from coordinate 7,336 downwards.
TTTCGTTGCACCAGCTGGCGATGTCGCCGTGCTACTTATCGGAACGGTGGCTTTTGCAGGCTCTGCGACCACACTTGCGGTGCTTTTTGCTTGGCTGATATACGGATTATGGATGAACACCCCCTACCAGTTTGCCAAAATAAAGGCGAACGCCGGAAGTTACTATGCGTATAGCGCAGAGGGTAGCAAATCTCGCTGGCTTGCACCAGCTACTCTGTTTACGTGGATGTCTGAAAACCTCACAGGACCATCTTTTGGAATCCTAGGACTTGCTGGATTCTTATTCCTACTTTCTGCAACACTAAGCTCTATACCGTACCTTTGGGTGTTGTTCGCAACTGTGATAACTGTGTACATGGGTGTTCTCTCCTATCTCGGAATTAGACCCTCTCTCAACTATGTGATGTACACAGGATTCGCAGAGGCTGGCTTCCTACTTTTAGGGTCGTTGATAATAATAGCTGAGTTAGGCCACAAGAACACGCTTTCTGTGCTGACAATTCCACACGGTGCTCTTTCTGCCGTTTTGTTCGGAGTGATCTTTTCTATACTAGATTTTACTGGACTAGGCACCGTAACAACAGTATCAGAGGAAATCTCTGAAGCAAAGAAAGTCGTAAGAAAGGCTTTGATTTACGCATTCTTGCTTTCGGGAATAGCGCTCATAATTCCTTCATACGCTCTTACAGTTGGGTGGGGACTTGGGAACATTTCGACATACGCAAGCTCTCCTGACCCAGGTCTCATAGTGTTTGACAAGTTTTTAGGACCAGTGGGATTCGTGTTACTTGCGATTTTTACAATCAATAGCTACTTCTCATACGGAGTTGCCAAGGCAAACGCTGTAAGCCGTATCTGGTATTCTGCGGCAAGGGATGGCATTATCTTGCCCAAGTGGTTTTCTTATGTGCATCCAAAGCACAGAACGCCTAGCCATGCGCTTCTTGCATGGCTTGTGATCGCGTACGCGCTTTCTCTCGTTCTTGGCTTTCTATACGGTCCAGTAAACGGTGCGCTCGTTTTGCTCACAGTCTCTGGAATAGGCATAATTTTTGTACACATTTTTGCAAATAGCGCACTCACTTCCTATGCGCTGAGAGTCAAAAAGTTCAACGTTTTGACGCATGGTGTGGTTCCTACAGTGTCTTCAATACTTGCGCTCATAGTGGTGTACTACTCTGTGCAGTCAACGCTTTCATCCGCCCTTTCTTCACCTTCTCTTCTGAACTATGGTTATATAGCAGCCACCATGATAGGTCTTATGTGGGTGGGTATCGGACTTGCGATATCGGCGTATTATTTAAGAAGAAAACCCGACGTGCTCGCAAAGGCCGGAAGCTTCGACGCAGAAGCATAGGCTTGATAAAGTTGTCGAAACCAACCAGGTTCGAAATAACACCATTTAAAAAGTACACCGCAAGCTCGCTTTCGATTTTTAAGTGCAAATTAACCTTGCTTACAAATAGTATTGCGTTATTCAGGAATTCGAGCATCGATGAACGCGTCACGGGGAGAGGCACGCTTGAAAATTATTAAATTCACATCGAGTATAGTAGCGGGTCTTGGATCAATTAAGCACCTTGATGAGGCACTTGAATCACAGAACATCCCAAAAAGAGTTGCGATTGTTTGTGGCAACACAACTTACCTCATTGCAGGAAGAGATGCGTATGACGTGCTCAACTCTACAGGATACGACGTCTCACTTATTGTTCGCGAGTTTAGGGCTACGCTGGGAGATTCCGAAGCGCTCGTGGATGAACTCAAGCAAAAACGTGTTCAAGCTATAGTAGGAGTTGGCGGTGGTACCATCATCGACATCTCAAAGTACGCCGCAAACAAACTCGGAATTCCGCTTGTTTCAGTTCCGACCACGCTCTCAAGCGACGCTATAGCCACTGGGTATTCAGTTCTTTGGCAAAAAGGGCTAAAACAAGCGATTCCCACATCATTTCCAGCGCTTGTGATCGGAGACTATGACATCTTGAGCAAACAGCCTCCAAGATTTATTTCTGCTGGCATAGGGGATATGCTTTCTAAGATAACCGCACTTCCAGACTGGAGGCTTGGTTTTTGGCTTGCGGGAGAAAAGTACAACGACTTTGCGGCAAAACTCGCCGCATATGAAGTCGAGTTGTTGATAAGCAGACTTGATGACATCGCGAAGAAAAACTATATCGGAATTGAGACGCTTTTTTTGGCTGAAGTGTTCGATGGTTACCTTATGCAGATTGCTGGTACCACGAGAGTGGCCGCTGGTTCAGAGCACCTCTTCTGCTTTGCGATGGAGCAACTCAGTGATAAGGGTCTTCACGGCGAATACTGTGCACTTGGGTCGATAATCATGGAGTATCTTCAGGTGGGAGAAAGAGGACGGGTAAGACAGTTACTTGAAAGAGTGGGCGCACCGACTTCAGCCTCAGAGCTTGGCATCGATAAATCAGTTGTGGTCAAGGCGCTCACGATGGCGCACAAAATGCGAAACTGGTACACGGTGCTTGGCACGGTTGGGCTGAGCGAGGCTTCGGCTGAAAGGCTAGCAAGATATGCAAGGGTAGTTTAAATTTTTTGGACACCGCTTGACGGAGGCTTTACCTCAAAGTTGTTTGTAGTTCGTTACAACAAACGCTCCTAGTATTTCAAAACCTACCAAACAAGTCTTTGTTTAGCCGAAGTGCTTTAAAAATCTCTAAGGGCTTCCCACCTATTAATGGTTAAACTCATATAAATTTGTAGTCTCCAACATAACCACCAACGCGCGTACTTGTTGAAAGTGGGCGTCGACCGATTTGCTATAAGCTGAAAGCGATGAATCACAGGTTTGAAAGTGCTTTTTAAGGCTAAAAAATGTTCAACGAAACTTGTAAAATTTTGAAAAACTTGAGCGTGTGTTTTCACTCGATAACGAAATAGTGAGCGCGATGAACTATATTCCAGACTATTCAAAGGTTCTCGAAATAGCGGCGGGAATCACCGTGCGAAGCAGGGGAATAGGAAAGTTTCTCGCAGATTTGAGAAGCGCTGAGGAGAAAAAATCTCAAAGCTTGTGATAAATGCGAAAAACAAGGAAAACCGCAAAGGAGAGGATGATTTCTCTCTCTTTTGATTGACGCAAAGAGGTTTTACGGTTTGCTTTGACTCAAACGAGCTTTCGAAGTCTATGGACGAAATTATTTAAGGACAGCGGTAAATGTAGTAAGACGTAGAGTGTTGATTCGGACATCGAAACGAAGCTTAAACGAGTAAAACGGTTATCAAAAATTTTTACAAATTGTGTAGCTTTTTGGTATCTTTAATTTGAAAAGCTTACACGCATTAAAGAATAATAGCATCGTGTTTTCAAATTATAAGCTTTAACAAGCTTGACACAATAAATATCGATTAACAAGTAATCGGAACAATCTGGTTTTTCACGCGAGTTTACGGGTTTCGCAAGTGTTATGCTGGTTTTACACTCTTTAGAATACCAAAAAATTTATCGTGGTCAATGCGTGTGTCCACATAGAGTTCACAAGATTTTAAAAAACCCTTTGAGCGTTACAACAGAAGCAATACCTGTAGAAAACACAAAAAAGCTGCTTCAAAAATCACAGTCGCACTTTCGGACGCGAAGGCAAGCTTTGGTGATGTTTTTCTCTTTGTGTTTTTGGCTATGCTGACGCAAACAACTTGGATTTAAGAATCCGAAAATGCTCAGAAGCGCAAAACGTTCGAGATGCGCTAAGACGTGGCTTTTGCCAAGTCTATGGAAAGAATCGCAAAAAGGCAATTCTCATGAACAACACTCAAAAGAGTGCTCGGATACTTGTTTTTGTGTGCGCTGTCCCTGACTACGCAAGAGCGCTACAAACACACAATAGGAAAAAGCTTGTGCGCGCGCTTTCCGAAATGGGTGGTGAAGCAAGCTTTGGCGATTTGAAAAGCGCAGTGGGCTTTGGAGGTAACACGCTCGTTCACAACCTCGAAGTGTTAAAGCGGCTTGGGGTCATCGAAAATCCTGTTAAGGGTGTTTACCGCCTGCGCTTTAAGACGCCTTTACTCTTTTTGTTTTGCACAAAAAGAGTGAAAACTTTTTACTTGGGATTGCTTGGAAAAAAGGATTCAAGAAAAGAAGCTGAACCTCAGGTCGCTTTGAGTCTACTTGAAAACGAGGGGTTTTCTTTTGATGACGCATATGTTGTCACGTCGCTTGACGCTTTGAACGACTGGAATAGCCTATCTTTTCACTGGATAGTTTTGGGTAAAATTGGAGAGATAGAAGAAATTTCGGATATCGAAAGCGTGAAACGCAAAGTCGAAAAAGAGCTTGTGAAACTTCTGGAAAGCGGTGTCGTGGTGATGGACTGCACTTCGGCCACAAAACCTGCGACGATCGCATTTTATGAGCTTGCGCAGAAGTACTTGGTGCCCTTGATCTACGTTTACGAACCACAAAAGAGGCTCACTTGGCTACTTTCGAAAGAAAGCATATCCTCTAGACTTTTTAAGGCGTAAAAGTTTATGGGCTTGTGCTAATTTTTAAATCGAAGCGCTGAGCGAGCTAATCCACAAGTCAAAATCCAAGATAGGAGAGCATAAGCTTCTAGTTTACGAGATTTTTGGAAGGTAGGAGAAGCTGGAAAAGGCTAGTTCAAGCTTGTGTTTAATTTACAACCTTGTGAGCTACCCCGCTTGGTGGAGCTTCCTGAATCATTGCCCCACCTTGCGTCCTCAACCCAAGAGAGGGTAGAGGAGGTATTGGGCGAAACAGGCTACCGCGGGTGGCACCCACCCTGCGCGTTTTGGAAGGATTAAAGAAGCGTTGAGATCACGGTCGAGCGTGAAACAGCAAAACGCACAGTAGAAGATTAGGTGTTTTAGGGTGCTGGTTGATTTTTCCGCAAACGTTTGCGGGAGCTATTGAAAGAGTGCGAGAACAGCTTTACCAAGTTTCACAAACGCTCGAGTGTTCTTAGTTCAAAAGAGTAAGGCTTCGGCCTTCTTGCTGCTTTTTTGGATCCTTGGTGTTTAAATCCTTGCAAGATTAGTCGTCATGCTCCTCCAAGGAGTGCCCCAAACTTGAAAAACAAGTCTTGCCTGTGCTCCTTCAAGTGTTCGTACTCCTTACTAAGCTTATTTTCGCCTTAAGCTTTCGGGGTAGATCAAAGAAACTTGTAAGGCTTCTTGGGTTTGTCACTAGTCCCTCAAAACTTTTCACAAGGCAAACTGTGCGAGTTGTTTGCTAACTTGTTTTTTCTTAAATCCAAGTTGTCTTCGTTTTTGTTCAGCGCGAGCTTGTTTCTTTGGTACTTCTTCAGCGTGTGTTGTAAAGCTTGCACACAACCTCTAATTTTCAACACGCCATGGTTTTTGAAACGTCTCTAAATGAGTCCTTACACACGGCTAATCTTTTCCGCATGTGTGTTTATGCTTTTATCCCGCTTGGAAGCTTTATAAAAAATTGTAAACGCTCCAACCGTAAAAGCGCACTACGACTACTTTTGCCACTTTTTACGAATTTGCCTTGCGATTTCCACCAAGTCTTCTGAAGTAAGGCTTTCGTCAGAAGGCGGTGGCTTTGACGCAAGGCTCACAAGCCCAGCTTTCGGGATACCCGCGCTTCTAATTTTCCAAATCGCCTTTTCCGCTTCGGCCTTTTCGATTTCACCGATTTTTAGCTCGTACCCCGCTATTGGTTTTCCGTGTTTTAAGAGCACGATATCTATGTCTTCTTTTGGGCTGTACGCAAGCTGCGCCCCGTGTTTTTCTGCGAGAAGCTCTCCCACTGAAAACTGTAGCTCTCTTGCTATTGGACGCGTCAAGTCCACTTCTTGGTCGTTGTCCGAAATTCTGTGCTTTGCTTCGGCGTAAAGCACCGCAGACATAATAGGGGAGCTGAGTGTGTAGTACCACTCAACCCCTCTTCCACCTCTAAACACCCTGATCTTCTTTACCAAACCCATTTTGTAAAGCGAGTCTAAGTAAGAAGAAACGGTTGAACCGTTCACACTCAGAGTTGACTGTAGCCTTGAAGCGATGATTGAGCTGTTCCACTCACCTTCGGCGACACTTACTAGAATCGCTTCGTAGATCTGCGTGAACATTCTTTCCTCTTCTTGAAACACTTCCCCGATTAACCCTTTTACCACATAGTAAAACCTTTGAGGATTACGCGACACATCGGCCCAGCTTGAAACATGGGTGACAACCCAAGGGTCCCTGAAAAGTAAAGCGATAAGCGGTTCTCCAAAGTGCGCAAGCGCATCCGAGTAGTGTATCACGTCCATTCTGTAAGGTAAAACCAAGCCTAAGAGAGAGCTGTTTTTGTCGAACACCTTTCTTGTGATGCCAAGCGAGCTTGCAAGAAGCATAAGCTTACCGTTTGGGTGCTGAGCTGAGAGCACATCCCACAAACTCTCGGGAACACGCTGGAATTCATCGAGTATCACGCTTTTTCCCGCTTTCAGCTCTTTTGCGATTTGCGCTATCGCTTTTCCCATCTCCAACCTTTCGTCACCTTTCAACACGTCCATCTGCCTTGTGACAACGTAATACGAGTCGTGCGCAACACAGCGCGTGACCAAGTACGTCTTTCCAACCTTTCTTCTACCGTAAACGAGACTCCAACCGCTTAATGAACGTAGTTCGACGCACTCTCTTCTTTCTATCATATATTTATGAATATATATTCATAAATATAAGTTCAGAATTGGGTGAAAAACGTGCCAACCGAAGGCGAGTTAAGCGCAGGTGAACGCGCCGTAAAAACGCTTGCACGCGGTTAAATGAGCGGTTTGTGCGATTTAAGGCAAGCGCTACAAATGCTGTGCGGGTAACGCTTGTTGAGCGCGTAATCCTACATCGTAGCGCTTACGCACCATGAATCAGCCCTAAGGCTTACTTGGGTTTATGAAATGCCGATCAGAGACCAAATTGTAGCAGAAAAGATTATGAGGTTTCAGGGCAAAAACAAGGATTTAAACCAGCTTGCGTAGCAAATAGCTATAAGCCGAAGGCTACAAGACCCAAATAAAGAACGCGCCACTTGAATATAGGTGCAAAAAGCGGGAATTTTACACGACATAATAGCGGCTGATAGAGCGTTCACCATATATGATAACCAACCCAACGACTTTACAATTCACATCAGAATTGGAAAATTCGGAACGTCGCGGTAACAACTGCGAAGCGCTACTACTTTCCACGCTGTCTTTCGCAATCAACGTGACAGAAATGCTTTGGACACGTGGAAAACGGCCTCACAAAATAGCGCACATTATCGGCCACTCCCGCCTAACTGTGCGAGCGTAAAACGGACACAATTCGGTGACGCATTTTTGCGAGTTTTGGAATCTTC
>NEXD01000083.1 GCA_003019595.1 Candidatus Marsarchaeota G1 archaeon BE_D | reverse complement strand
GTCGGAACGTTCGCCGCACCTTCAACTCCAGGAACTGCGTACGTCCTAGCGCATCACGTCCTTGGTTCTGTAAATGGCGTTCAAGGTGCTTGGGGATACGTCGAAGGAGGGATGGGTGGAGTAACGCAGGCTATGAAAAAAGCCGCTGAGCATTACGGTGTGTCGATCTACACAACCACTGAAGTTGACGAAATTTTAGTAAAAAACGGAAAGGTTGAAGGAATAAAGTTGAAAGATGGCAAAACAATTCAATCAAAAGCTGTGGTTTCTAATGCAGATCCGAAGACAACTTTTCTTAAACTACTCAGAAATGCGGAGCTTGAATCTGACTTTAAAAAAAGGGTGAACTCGCTCAAATCGACTGGGGTTTCCTTTAAAATGGTTGGGTATTTGGAAGAACTTCCTGATTTTGGAAATGGAAAATCGCTACAACCTGAGCACATCGCTTCAGAAGTGATTTTACCTAGCGTAGACTATGCGGAACAAGCTTATCGCGACGCTTTGGTTTACGGTTATTCCAAAAAACCATGGTTTGAAGTTAACATTCAATCGTCATTAGATCCTACTGTTGCACCACAAGGAAAGTATTCCTTTTCAATTTTTGGACAGTATCTTCCCTACGATAAGAAATTAGATGATTTCAAAGAAGAGTACGCCATACTTATTTTGGATACCTTAAGAGAATACGCGCCGAACTTTAAGCCAATCAAGTATCAATTACTTACTGCACTTGATATAGAACGCAGATTTGGCATTTGGGGAGGAAACATCTTTCACCTTGATATGACACCAGATCAACTTTTCGTTTTTAGACCTTTACCGGAGTGCAACAATTACGCGACGCCAATTAAAGGAGTTTTTCTGTGCGGCTCCGGCTCACATCCCGGTGGTGGTGTTACCGGAATACCAGGTAAAAACGCCGCAAATAAAGTGATACAATGGTTTGGCAGTAACAAGCAGTAGATTACTAAAAACATTTTTAAGCATACAACACAACTTTTAATAGATGAGTGATATAAAAAACTCGCAAAACTTCTATCCACAAGGGCCGAAATACTCTTTATCTTATCCCAATGCTACACTACAAGCACTTTTAGAACGCAAAGTTTCTCAGAATCCCAAAACTAAAGCTTTTAGCTTCTTGGGACTTATAGTAGACTGGTTGGATTTAGATAGACTATCTACAAGTTTTGCTGTTTCACTCAACGAACTTAGGCTCAAGAAAGGAGATCGTGTTCTTCTTTCCATGCCTAATTCTCCTCAATTTGCGATTTCATTCTTTGGAATCTTGAAAGCCGGAGGCATTCCAGTTTGCATGGATTTTTTGAGCGGTGCTGAAACGTTTGAAAAAGCAATCAAAGAGGTACAACCGTACGCTGCCATCCTTTGTGGTGATTTGGTAGAAGAAAGAGACTTGTACTCAGCGTTTGAGTCGGCTATTTCAAAACTGGGTAAAGCGAGCGTTGCGCATGTTATAACGACAAACTTGTTTGAAGTGTTGCCCCCGATCCAACAAGCGTTGAGCGGTTCGACTTTTAAAATAAAATCCAAAAAAAGAGAAACATTAGGCTGGTCAAAGCTCGTATTTGAGGCGCCAAACGATGAAAAAAGTGTAGAGTCAACCGTGTCGGATATCGCACTAATTCAGTACAAATCAGACAATAAGGGCGTGATACTCACACACAAAAACCTTATTAGCAACGCAATGCAATTTTCACACTGGTTCGCTTTAACACAAGCCGAAGTGATCTTAGCCGCAATTCCTTTCACAAGTACAAGAGGGTTGGTTTCTACTCTGCTATCGTCCTTAGTTTCAGGCGCCGCGTTAAGCGTTCTTCCACTATTCATAGCAGACGAAGCGGTAAAAACAATTGAAAAGGATTCTGTGAGCTTTTTACCCGCGACCCCAAGAATGCTCGATTCACTTGCGTCTTGCGAGGAAGCAAAGAAGCGAAACCTTAGTAGTTTAAAGAGTTGTGTGTGTATAACTGGTGAAATTCCTCCAGCTATCAAAGCAAGTTTCGAAAATATGCTGAAAAATTCAGGAGGTTCAGTTAAAATAATAGAGTGTTACGGCTTGATTGAAGCGTGCGCTTTCACTCACGCAAATTCACCGAACGCCCAAAAAACGGGTTCGATAGGTTTGCCCTTACCTGACACAGAAGTTACTGTTCTAGACCAAGACACTCTTAGGCCGCTTGAGGTCAATAAAGAAGGAATTTTGGCGATTAAAGGTCCTCAAGTTATGGCGGGTTACTTTGGTCAACAAGCAACTCAACCATTCGACAACGAAGGACGACTCATAACAACAATAGGTGTGTACTTTGACCAAGACGGTTACTTTTATCTTTTGGGGAGTCTTGAAGAATCAATCGTCATAAATGGAAAAAGAATTTGGACGCGCGAAATAGAAAGAGTGCTTAATGCCCATCCAGCTGTTAAGGAGAGCTCGGTCACCATTTCGCAGGATAAAAAAGGAGAAAAGCAACTAAAGGCAAGTGTAGTCATTAAACCTGGTGAAAAAGTGAGCGTTCAAGACATTTTAAACTATTGTAAAACTAAACTTGCGCCAGAAAAGATACCAAAGCAGATTGATATCGTAAGAGAGCTTAAACTATAAAACCAAGAGCTTATTATAGAGTACAAAGTAAATTTCTTTTGCAATGAGTAAAGAACCTTCTGAAGACAAAACTACAACATTGTTGCTTTCGGTGAGTAAAGTTTTAGAAAATATGAATGCAGATGCAGATGACCTATTCACCGTGGCCACGTATCTTTTAGGAGTCCTAAGTGCTGATCTTACAGAAGATGAATATGGAGAGTTTATGAAAGAAGTCGGGGTTGCCGTATCTGAATTAAGACTTAACTTGAAATCTTTAGACAGCCAAGTTTAAAAGAGTTTTTCGTTTTAAACAATTTTTGACACTTTGCATATGTTGTTTCCTTAAGAGTTTTGTTCGCTTTGGGAAAAGACGTGTCTGGATAGAGCATTAGTGAGTGTAAAATCTGAATGTGGAAAACTCTTATTCAGACACAATCCTATAAAGTATCATTGTGTATTGATGTTTTAAGGTACGAGATGTCGTTAGGGTAAGCCAAAAACAACTCGTAATAATCCTAATGAAAATCTTCAGATATATGGTACCCCTTTTCTTTACATATGGAACTAACGATTACACGTATAGATCGATACTCCCGCTAATAGAAGCATAAACGGATAGAAGCGTGTTATAGAAAAATCACCAATCCAAAAACCAAAGTTTCTGTGAGCCACGCCGTCCTGAAGAGTGGAGCTTCCTACCTTATTACCCCATCTCTTCAACAACCGTAAAGTATTGGGTGGAGCCTCTCGGACACACAGGGCGACTCTCACCCTACCCTTTTTAGGAGAAACGCGCGTTCAAATCGCGGTCGAGAGTAAACCCGCAGAAAGGACAGCGGAGGATTCAGTCTTCCAAAGCTCCATTGTTCTTTTCGCATTACCGCTTGAGTGTTAACTCCGATTTTCTCCTTGCGCCTCTTATAATACTTGTTTCGCGTGACTCTGAAAGCCAGTTTGCCATCACGGAAGTATTGCTGTCTTCTCTGGTAAACGATCTCATTGAAGAGTCTTGCAGATTTATCCGCAAGTTTTTTCTTTAGTTTTCTATACTAGAAACCATTATGCAGAGATCTAACTACGTTAATCCTATTTTTCTTGAACGCTACTTCGTGCACACCTTCCTTTGGCATTGTTGAAGAAGCCTGCCCCTGTTTCTCATCTCCAAGAGGTTGACCAAAGAAGAGGGGCGCAAATTATAAGTATGTGTTTAAAAACTTTTTTACCACTAAGTGGCGAGGTTTGTCGTCCTTGTATAGCAAGCAAATTTTATATGAAGGTTTCTAATTTCAAGAGTGTAAGCAGGCTTCATAGTGCATTGGTTGAAAAATTAGTCCGAACACAAAATAGAGCAATGGTTATCACAGGTTAATTGCGGAGTTTAAACATGATAAAGGGTGTTTAAGTTCTAATAAATGACGTATGACCGCGGCTTCGGAATACTCGAATAACTTTTTGAATAAGCGTGGACCTACGGTTAATGGGTCATATCTATTGAATTTAGACTGGGACACATATTATATTTCGACCCGATTACAATTCTAATAGGTAATTAGTACACTTTTCTCTAGCCTCCTAATCAAACTACTAGCGGTTACTATTTGTGATATTAATTTCACCTTGCTCGACTTTTGTGAATAGCACGCTTGGAGCGACGTGCGACACAAATTTAGCGCCGATCGAAAAAGCTCCTCCTTGGTCGGAATCTAGTATTTTCACAAACGCCAGAGAAGAGTAGTACCTCAGAAGCCACGCTGTATTAGCCATAATTAGTTTGGTTTTTGGACGTTATACTATTAACGCTTGCGAATTAAAACTTCGATCATATTCACGTTTAATAACCATTTGCTCCAGACTAGATCGAGTTTTCACCGTCTGAATAACATTTTTACAGAGCCCATTTGTTCGTAATCTCAAAGCGGTGCAATAAAGCATAAATAGCGTGTAAAGCGATTATATTCGATTATGCGAACATACCATTTATTAATAACAAGCATGACTGTTTGCGTGTCTTACATGTCTTATTTGCTTGCGTTTATTGGAATGGCTTTAAAAGGTTCTCCGTATTTGGTTTTTTCTCTATTGTTTTGTGAGTGGCTCGTTACATTACGCATCTTAGATCTTGTCACCGAAGGTTACTGGAAAAAATTTTTTGGCATATGGTTTGTTCTGTCACCAGTATTGCTGATCCCGCTTTCTTTAATCTTAGTTAAAATTCTTATTTTCCACGAATTTCACGTTATAAGCATATTTCTTGGAACCATGTTTTCAGCTTGCATTGTTCTTTTACTGTCACGCTATAAACCAATAAGAATTGTGATTCTCACAGCTTTATCAATATTTTTGCTCTTGTTATCCATTATGTTTGATAGTGAGCTTTTAATGAGTTCGACCAGTCTAACGTTCATCTTTACTGGTATATCTTTCGTTCATGAACTAATTGCTTTTAAAGACTCTAAACAAATAACGTGATTGTGCCGGATAAACTCCCGCGGCTTGGATTATACGCTTGCTAACGTGTTACCAACACGGCGTGAAATAACGTCTTAGCTTTTTGGCTTTGATAGCGTTTAATGCTCATCGACTATGAGCATCTCTATGGCATCACCTAAGTTTCTTTGATTGCACGGTTATATGTATAGACTGTTTTTCTCTTTTCTGAGTAGTATGAAATACTTTCACAAATAAGTTTATATATCTATTTGCATTTTGATATCTGTGGCCGAGAATCCTGACGAAAGGATAGAAAGGGTAGTGTATAGTTATCTTTTGGTATCCGGCGAGGTCACTTTTAAGAGATTGCTGTCATACCTTGCAAGACACAACGCAGACAGACTAAGGCGGGACCGTGTCGCACTTGTTTTGGGCGCAATGGCAACAAAAGGCGCTATTGGAATACATAAAGAGAAGTCTCAATGGAAAATTCGCGTGCTCAAAAAGAGCTAAAGTTTCAGCAAAATTTTTGTGGGTATACCGTCGTTCTTAACAACAGTAATCGAAGTGCCCGCTTCCTCTAATGTAGAGAGAGGCTCCAAAGCCTTTCTTACACGCTGCAGAGTATTTAGCTTGTCTTGAAGCGTTTTTATAGATTCTTCAAGTGTAGAAGCTTCTTCCTCTGGCGAGGCATTGACAACCACGCGTAGCCCCATAAGGTCTAAAACTTGTGAGTCTTGTGACGCTTTTATTCCAGTCACCTTACCTCCTGTTAGCTTGGTCAGCGCTTCTTGAGTTTTTTTCATTTTTTCGAGCTTTACCCTTACTTCATCAAGCCTTCTTAAATAATCGCCCAATAGCGACTTGATTCTAGATATTTCGTCGTCTAACTCCTTTACAAGCTCTGATGCTGTTTTATAAGTGTGAATTTCGGTCGACAATTTCGTAAAAATTATATAGTAAATAAATATTTAACCGTTTCTCTGCAAGTCATAAAATCGGCTTGCTTGAGGAGATTTGGTCTTAGTTGGATTTATTCTTTATCAAATAGCATAGCGAGCTTTCTTGCAAGCTCCTGATCATTTATAAGCAAAACTACGCAGTTTTCTGAAAATACGCTCTCTTGATCTTGAGGAAGAATTAGTAAGGTTTTTTTGTCGATCAAAACAATGGGGGCGACTTGCATGTCAATTTGTTTTATCTTAATTCTCTCATTTTGTATAAGCTCAGGCTTAAGTGTCTTAGAATGAACGTATATTAAGGATAGAGCGTTCTTTGAAGTTAACTGCGCAAGAACTATTTCAAGAAGATTTTTGGAAGTGACGTTTATCATTAATATCTGAGTTTGTGCCTTCTTTAACGTGGCTTCGATTATGCCTTTTACCGAAAACGCAGCTTTAGAAGTGATGACTTCAGTTGACTCAAGTAGCTGATTAAGGCGTGACAAAGTTTGAGAAACTTCAGCCCAACCTAAGAGAAAAAGAGATGTTAGCCTAAGATCTTTATCGATCGAGCCTTTTTGATCAATTTTTGTTTTAATGAACTCTATCGCTCTTTTTATGTTATCCGAATAGCCAACGCTGTCCAGTACAGCAAGCGTTCTAAATGTATAAATCGTGTCTTCTACAGTACCTACGCTCCCATCCTCCTTTTGATTTTTAGAAAGGGCAAAAGACATGGTCGATGCGTGTTCGGGCTTCAGAAGGCCTTTAGCAAGAAAAATTTTGGTATAGAGTAACACGTCTTTCGGTTTTATTTTTGCAGAATCTGGCAAAACCTTTTCTTCAAAAGCTTTTTTCGTGTACTCAAGCGCAAGTTTCGTCGTATTTTCGTTTGGAGCTACGTGTATCAGAAGATACGTAAAAGCCAAATGATTTCCCAAAATCGCCCCATCAGGTAATTGAAGTCTTTTTGCGTCATCAAGAACGGAATTCGAAAGTTCGCTTTCGAGTTTCGTATCATATTCATGACTGAACTCTATTAAATTTAAATAAGCTTCTGGGTCTGCTTGAGGTAGATCGATCATCACTTTTAATTTAAAATTGAGGTCTTCCTTTAGAGCGCTGAACAAAGCGCTTACTACTTCTGGATTGTCCCTTCCATTTAACTTAAGCGCCTTTAGAGCATAAAGAAGAGAATCTAAGTTTGTTTTTTGAACACCTTTTTGATTAATCTGCTCTTCTAACCATCTTAATGAGTTTTCAAAAGGATGTTGGATGGATCGATCTGTTGTTGAATTCATTAGTGTCTGATAACTACTTTTTGCACATATTAATATTCGTTATGCGCTTAACTAGAATGTCGCAACCGACTAAAACAACTTGATAACGATTTTGTGAACGTTTTTTTCATAGCTAATACTAAGTGTTGCTGGAGTTGATGCAAACAAACTATCGAAATAAATTTTGTATTCAATTGAAGTAGAGTTATAATACGCGATTATGTGATTAGGGTCTACTAAGTTAGCAAAAGAAGTGTAACAACCTGAAAAAACCACCCAATTTCCTTTAAAAACGACTAACCCGCTTACTGGTATCTTTACACTTTGATTAGAAAAGGGAGCGCTAACCGCAGTTTGAATCGCTAAATTGATTTCTGAAAGCGGATTTACTCCACAAGCATCGTTTTTTAGAGTTGTTTGGGAAAGCAAGGCGAAAGATAGCGCTAGTGTCACGGAAAGCACAAGCAGAGCTTCTAAGCTTTTAGAAGGCAATTTATCACCAACCCTGAAGCAATCTCAATAGTGAGATTCACGTTTTGTGAACTTGAAAAAATAAGAATCTTACCATTTTGAAGAAGTACTTTAGAACTTGGAATTGCCGTAACACTGAGTAAAGGAGTGATGCGCTCATCGTTTACCACATAGTGGTACACTAGCGTGTACGAGTATACGTTTTGCATGGTGTTTACTGATACAAGTTGCACACTTAGGTTAACAAAATATGGTGGATAACTTGCTAATGCATACACAACGCCGCCTAT
>NEXD01000082.1 GCA_003019595.1 Candidatus Marsarchaeota G1 archaeon BE_D | reverse complement strand
TGTGTGAGCGTGAATTCTGAAATTCGCAAAGAATAAGCTCGTAAAGCTCGTTTAAAACTTTGTCTATGTGATAGTCTGAGCCGTCTCCTATTATTCTCTTTACGTTATAAGAGCGCTCTGGAAAAAGCCTTCCCGCAAGGCTTCCAATTCTTGCGCAAACCTTTCTACCTTCTGAGTTCAAAAGCCCACGAGTAAGGAAAATCCCCCAGCCTTCGCGCGTTTCCTCGATCAGACACTTGAGCTCGTTTAACTCGCGCAGTCGTTTCGTGTCTTTTCCCATTGAGAGTTTTGGCTTAAAGCAAAAAATAAGCTTTTTAAAGCACAATCCAAGAACTATCGGAATTTCAAATTTTTTAGATATATAACACTTTATAGTAAAGTATTTAAAAGTGGTTAACCTAACTAATGGGAATGCGCAAATCAAAAAAAGCGGTATCGCCAGTTGTCGCAACAATAATTCTTATAGCGGTTTTTATAGCGGTTGTTGCAGCAGCCTTAAGTTTCGCCACGGTTGAACTGTCGAGCTATTATGCGCAATCGGATTTCAACCAGTCCCAAAATTTCGTACTGAGTTTGGCTGAATCTCTCGAGAACGTTGGCTTCACTTTCGGAAGAAGCGTTAGCATCGGTTATGCGTTTAAGTACGCATCGGTTGCATTAATTCCAGTCGCAATACAATACTCGGTAACTTTAACTTTCGTGTCTGGATCGCCTATTACGCTTTCAACGTATACAGGTTTTGTTCTTGTGGCAATTTCTGGACATTATTATAGCTTAGGAAGTAATTTTTATTCTATCGTTTATCCACCTAGTTACAAAAGTTTGAGCAGTTTTGGCGGCTCTGGCTCAATGGGCTTTGCGTTTATGCGCGAGTATCAAACTGGTGGCAAGGGTGGCGGGGTGTTTTTGGATTCGGTGGTAGTTCCTATACCTCTTTCTTTGAACCTCACTTTGACATCAAGTATAGGTTCTCAATCGACAACGCAGTACATAACAAGAATTTATTTGCTTCAACTTTCTTACTACAAAACACCTCTTCCTTTGCCAACAAATTGCGCAACCCAGAATCCTCCAACACAAAAAGTGGTGAAATTTAATTTGACATCTGGATTCTTATCATTACAAGGCGGATCGCAAACTGTTTGTTCGTATTCAGGGGTGAAGTCTGTTCAGATCTCTGTTCAAGGAGTACCTCCTTATTCGCAATTTTATCCTGTAGGAAGCAATTCATTTTTTGTGTTTCCTTCTACCTTAACAACTTTGAATTGTCCATCGAAAGCGTGTTCTGGAAGCACAAGTAGCTGGCAAGTGCAAGTGTTCATAGGAGATGTAGGAGTTAATGGTTCATAAGGGTGTTGACAAATGCCAGATGTAGTTATAGGTAACGTGATACTCACAGCGGCTTTGGCGATCGCCCTTCTTCTTTTTGTGTCAGCCGCTTCTGGGCTAGCAACGCTTTACACTATTAGAATAAGAAATTCTTTGATTACGAGCGAGGCTTCGAACGTCGCACAAATAATCCAACAGGTGTATCTTGTTGTAAATTCTAGCCAGCTACCAAGCGATACGAAATTCGTAGTAAAAACGCTAGGCTTGCCTAATGCTTTAGATGGTTATCCGTACAAAATAGTTTTAAACGCAAAGTATTTGTGTAGCTTTCCTAGCAACAAAGAGACAAGGGTCATTCTTACGGTGAACATTTCACTTATAGGAACTATTGGCTACGCTTCTTCAAACGTGATTCTTGGGTCTAATTTTGCGCTTTACAACTTTACAGGTGCTAACTCGCCTTATACAGTGAAATGCGGAACAAATACTCATACGGTTCCGGTAGCTGTCACAAGTAGCGTTTATTTGGTCGTTTACAAGTGTCCTTCTAGCTCCAGTGTGCCTACGTGTTCTGCCAATCCGAATAGGGTGGTGATAAGTCTTGCAAGTTAGAGTATTACGGGTGGTACCAAATGGTTAGCGAAATGATCGATTATGTGGCAGCCGCAGTCGGCATCGTTCTGGTTTTTGTTGCGGCGGTGTTCTTCTTTAATGGCATGGTGACAAACGGCGTCGCTTACGCCACGATAAGAAATCAAGCGCTACAAGCACAAAGCCTTTTTGATTACATACTATTGACCACAGGTTCTCCAGCAAACTGGGGAACGAGCTATCAAACTCCTTCTGCGTTTGGGCTTGCTGCACCATATTCACAACCTTATACACTAAGCGCCTTTTCTGTCAACCGACTGATAAAGCCGTTTATTCAGACAATAGGAAATACTAACTACTATGTTGAAAATACAACTGGCACACTAGTTATCGTGCCAAAGAATTATTACGTGAATTACACATACGTAAAGCAAATACTCAATATAACAGGAAAATTTGAG
Source organism: Candidatus Marsarchaeota G1 archaeon BE_D (assembly GCA_003019595.1). Classification (GTDB taxonomy): domain Archaea; phylum Thermoproteota; class Thermoprotei_A; order Marsarchaeales; family Marsarchaeaceae; genus BE-D. The sequence goes on along the minus strand of NEXD01000082.1, from coordinate 5,664 downwards.
TTTCAAATAACTATTCAGCCATTGCTTAGTGTCAGGGTTATCCCTTTGAATTCGCCTAGAAGTTTCAACGTGCTTGTGAACTCTTATTCGGGCGTTCCAATGGAATATGCTAGCGTTACCGGAATTCTTATTTTTCCACAAAAAACTAATCCAAACTCACCGTCTGAGATTTTGACTTTTTCGAACACTACAAGCGCAAATCAACAGGGTTCGGCAAAGCTCGTTTTTAGTAACGCCCCAACGAATATGAATGTAGGGTATTACGTTTTGGTTACTGTGAATGCGGGTGGTCTTACTGGTAAAGGATATTACACTAATATAAATCCGTCTCAAACCTTGGCTTACGTTGCGCTATATCCCAACCAAGTTAATATAACGCAACACTGTGCTGTCCAAAATTCACCACCTTGTGGCGTCGACGTGTTCAATGCGACGCTGCTTATTCCGAATGGGGCAAGTGGCTACTCTTTAAAACAACTAGTTTGTTCTTCTAATTCGATCAACGCTGGACAGGGTCAGGGTAACACCAAAAAATACGCGACGTGTAACTTTCAGCTGATTGATGGCTTTATCGCAATAGCGATTCAACAAGTGGGTAATAGCCAAATCAATTCAGATCCACAGATTTTGTTAGTTCCACTAGGGCTGAATCAAGTAGGTGGTGCAGTTGTTTATGGCGCAAATCCAAAAGGCTCAGTTGCCGCTTTCACCCTTTCACGAGTGGTTCAGATAGGAGGTGTGAGTTACGCAGTAAACGTTGTGTACTGGTCGGATTATGGACCAGTGTACGGGGGATAAAAAATGATGCGAACAATTGAAGTGATTATTGCGATTGCAATCCTCATAGGAGGAGTTGCTGGTCTTACCGCTTATTTGAGCGTACCTCCACCACAAACTATTTCAAGCGCGCAACTAACACAGTTGGGGTATTCATTGCTACAGCGAATGACCGCAAGTGGCGTGCTTCAGCAAGCAGCCTTTAACCCTAATAACCCGATTTTCGTGGGTCAACTAGAATCTGCTTTTTTGGCATCTCTTCCGTCTAACGTGGTTTACAACCTAACGGTTTACAATGTTTTACAACGAAGTATAAACGGCGCAAACAGCACAAGTTACGTTCCAGTATGGAACATTAGTAACTTCTCTGGGCGTTCACCTAGGTTTACAGTCACAATAAGCTATGTAATTTCACCGTTAAATCTCTCATATAACATTAAACCTCATCCCTATCCAGCAACGCTGTTTATCTTAAACACAAGCGATGCCGAAGGCTGGTGGATCACGGGTTACACTGGCTCTTCGCTTGCGTTGGCACTTAAACAGATTTTCACTGTGCGACAATACTTTGCTCAAGTGGTAACTATTAACAACACCGCGCAAATGAATCAGCTCCTCTCTTTCGGCAGTCTACAAAGCAAAGGAAGAGTTTATAGCGCTCAAAACTCCATAATTATAAACGTTTTTGGAGAGTCTGTACCGATATCTATTGACGCAGTTAATAAATATAAAAATGATTTTACCAAGTATGACTACTCATTAGGACAAAACGTGAGTGTTTATAATATAACTTGGGTTTCGGTGGTAGGGTGGCCTTTTTATGAAGTAAGTAATATCAATCAGAATGCGATTTCAGTTTTTAATTCTACGAATTGTCCTGCAGGTGATCCTTACTATGGAGTTATAGGAATATGCGGAATAGGATCCCCCGGCTTACAAAACTTTCTTGAAGGATTAAACGGTGTGAGTTGTAGTGCGCCAAAGCCAGGTGCACAAAACACTACGCCAATTCCATCAAATATACAATTAATTGAAAACTACTACGGAATTTATGTTAATCCGTATCAGACTGCGTCAAGAGCAATGAATCAAACCCAAATGCAATCATGTGGTCTTCAACCGTATTTAGAAATTGTGAGCCATTACAGTTGCGGTAATACCGTGTGTTATCCAGCCGAAGTTTATAAAACCGCCAAAGGCGGATACTTTGTCGATATTGGATTAGTAAGGATCCCAGACATTCGTGTCACGGCGCTAGCGCTGTTTGCGCTTTTCCACCCTCCTGTAATACCCACCACAAACTATCTTGCGACGGGTTACACTAGACTAGTAATTCTCAAGTTAGGTGAAATATAATGAGGAGCAAAAAAAGAGGTCAGTTTCTGATTATTGCCGCCGTTTTGATTCTTTTAGTTATGATTTCAACCATTGTGTTTTTGTATAGCAATCTTCCAACTTTTTCTTTTAGTGCGCAAAATTTCCTACCAATTATAAACTCAGTACAAAAGTCAATTCAATCGGTTTACGCAGCCAGCGCTTCTTATTATTCATCGATTTTAAACGTGACTGGAAACTACACTTATGCCAGAATTCAGGCTTCTCAGCTTGCCACGCTTGGGTTTAACCGTCTTTTGACCCTTTACTTTACTTACGGTTTGACACTGAGTGCTTCCAAACCAAAACTCATTGCTTATTGGTACGCTCCTTATTCTTACACAATAGCAAAGGGTTCAGTTTCTTATAATTTGACGCAGCTCGGGCTTTCTGGTCTTACGATCAACGCAACGCAGGAACTTGGTGCACAAGTTGTTTGTCCACCCCGCTGTTTATCGAGTCAACAAGCAATCGTTTATGTGTTCAGTGAGACAGGACCGATAACTTCTCTTTCACCGCAAAACTTTTTCTTCGAAGTTTTCAGTAATACTCTTTCAAGATGGATCAAGCAACCGGTCACTTCGGTGGCAAACTACGGTAACGGGACTTATTCGTTGCAAATTCCATCAGGCGTTTCAGCTAAAGCTTTCGTATTAGGAATTATCGACAACCGTGGTATTCTTGTATATCTTACAAGTTATTCCAAAGTGAATTACGCAATTACTTGGCCCCCCTCTATTTCTCCTAGTGTGCCTATAATGTTTGAGATTTTCAACAATGGCACGGTTTCTATGTTGGGCGAAAACATTTTGAGTAGCACAAACTACCCTATTCCACCAGTTCCTGTAAAAGATTTGATTGTAAACGAAACTGTGAAAGGAGGTAAGTCCTACCAAGTTCCGTTTCAAGTTGAAGACTGGGCTTCTGGTTATACTGTCCCGTTGGGTCTAAGCGGAAATCTTACCTTGTTTTCTAACTTTCAAATGATCGTTACAGAAGTGAACACAAGCGTTACTTCGGTTACTGTGTACTGGAAAGGATTGGACTCGCAAAATCAGACGCCATACGCGATACCAAAATCTTTTGTTAATAAGTACCGTTTTGCGCAAGATAGCATATCGAAGAATATCATTAACAATGGATTGCTAATATTCAATATACAAAATAGCGGTGTACAAATTAGTGTTACTGATGAAAATGGACGCAATTTGGGCGTGATATACTATGTAAGAGCAGATAATGTCGTTTCGTTTTCAGGAGGAGGTTTTACATTCACAATCGTAAATGGTGTTGTGCGAGACATATTACAAGTGGAACCTGAAAATTCAGCTGGTTTTGGGAGCGCCTACAGCGTGTATTTCCAAGTTGTGACTTTGATACCTTGGAAGAGCAACTTAACACAAGTTTTTGTAAGAGCCTTCTTCGTTGCCACGACTCAAACTAGAACGGTGAACGATTTAATGTTTGTTCAATTGAAGCCATCTTTTGGAAATATTCAGATCTTTATTGATAATGGTAATAGTAATAGTAATAATTATTTAGATAGTTATTCTAGTAATTATGGTGATTACTATAATCAGCAAAGTTCCAACGCCCACTTCTGGGGAATGTTTTGTAGTTACAATGGAAACTCGCAAAATCCCGACCCAACAAAGTGTAATAGGCTATCAATTGGTTTTCTTATGACGCAGAACAACCTACAAAGCCTTTACAACTTTCCTAGTATCCAAAATCAGCCTTACGCTGGAGTTTTCGCTGGCCAAAGTTGCAAGCCTCTTTCACCATGTATCGAAATTGACCCGTATCTCGCAAACGTGAAAAACAACAATCAACTACAATTTTCGACGGCTTACACAATCGCTTGGACAGGAGAACTTTGGTTCGGTAGCTCTTCTTTAAATCCGTACGTTCTACGCTATTTAGTAGGCACAAATTCAATAACAATAACAGCAAGCGCAAGCTGATTGATTATGACTATTGCTGCTCAACAAATTAGAAAAATGTTACTACTCGAATTGAGTGAAAGCGATAAAAGGATTTAAAAGACTTCACAAAAAGAGTATCAGTATGCGAATTCCTCCAGACCTAAAGCAGGTTCTACTGAGCGTCGCAAGCATTTCGGTTTTTGCGATACTCTTGATTCTAGGAAAAACCTTCTTAATTTGGATTTACATCGGTTTGACTTTTGCTGTGATTTTCGGCTACTCGATTTATCGAACTTCAAAAACAATCCCGGTTTTCAAAGAAAACGGTAAGGAAGCGGCGCAGATCAAAAAAGACTACAAAGACAAAGTTCTCTTTAGACAGACCGCAAAAGACACCCAACCTTTTATGGCCGATTACGAAATGGAAAGGCTGCAGCTTAGCAAAAAGATGCTCATTCTCATGATGGTGCCTTTTGTGGTGCTAATCGCGCTTTACATCGCGCTTCCTGCGGTTTTAAGGTTCGCTTTCCATATCGTTCTTTCAAGGCTTCAGATCACAGAGCTATACGTCGCATCCGCGCTCGCCTCAGTAGGTGCAAGCCTGCTAGTTCGTAGGAGACTTGGGTTGAGTGCCGCGTCCCTTTCTTCGGGAACGCAGATCGTTTACGCTCCTCGTGCGTACTACATCACCCCAAAGGGCGTGATTTTCGATCCGCCAATGCGTGTTCCAAATGTAGAAGTTTCGGTTCTCAAGTTTCCCGCACGCGTAAAAAGGGTTGAAAGAGAAAGAAAGTTTATCGAGCTTGAATCGCTTGCGGACGACGTGCCCGCTCAGATCAAGCTTGTAAGACTTTACACAAAGGACGTTGACCGCCTGCTTTCAGTTCTAAAAAGTCACGCAGAAGTGGAAGAACAGCTTGCCACAGCATAAAGGGGTTTTGTTGTGTCAACCGAAAAAAAGTTTTGGGTGGAAAAGCTTGCGGAAGAAGTGCGCGAAAAATTCAAGGTTTCACTTTATCGTACGGAAAACGGCGTTGGCGCTTCAGGAATCCCCCATATCGGTAGTATCAGCGACGCTGTGCGCTCTTACGGCGTGAAACTTGCGCTCGAAGAGTTTGGGCTAAAAGCTGAACACATCGCTTTTTCAGACGACAAAGACGGCTTAAGAAAGGTTCCACACGGCTTTCCTGAAGAGCTGAAAAACCACATAGGTAAACCCGTTACGTCAGTACCAGATCCCTTTCGTTGTCACGAAAGCTATGGCGACCATATGAGCTCAATGCTACTAGACGCGTTAGACACTTTTGGAATTGAGTACAAGTTTATGTCTGGAACGCGCGTTTACAAGTCGGGCTTGCTCAACCCCCAAATCCACGCGATACTTGTGAATGCAAAAAAGGTTGGAGAAATCATTCTTGAAGTCACTGGGCAGGAAAAGTACACGCACGTCCTTCCGTATCTACCAGTTTGCGCAAACTGTGGTAGAATCTACACCACAGAAGCCGTAAGCTACGACCCCAATGCACGCTCCGTGGAATACGTGTGTGTTGGAGGAGAGATTGCTGGCAAGTGGTACGAAGGTTGTGGG
>NEXD01000081.1 GCA_003019595.1 Candidatus Marsarchaeota G1 archaeon BE_D | reverse complement strand
ATGATTGCACCAGTATCAGACTATCCACCCCATTTCGTCGTGCCAAGCACCGTCCAGCCTTACGGATACACAGCTTTTAATGAAGTATATAACTATCTTTCAAGTGTTAATAACGTGAATTACAATCAGTGGATTTACCTGTCCAACCCATATGGATACTTTCCCACAGTCTTATTTCCAAACGGTATGGGAACACAAAATCCAAATTATCCTTTTTACGTGAACTTTCAAGAAGTTTTACAAACTCCGTATTTCGAACAGTTCTTCCAAACTATTCCAGCAGGAACATATATTTTTCCAACAAGACAAACACCCGTTTTTATTCAACCACAAAGCATCAATTCGAATCTGAGTTACGCGCAAAACTTCAATCGATCTAATGTGAAAGTGGGCTATCCGATTTTCGTTATTGGCTCGGAAACCACTTTTGATGATTTCTTACTAAGTAACTCTTATATAGTTTCTAACTCTTCTTTAATAATATACTACGCACAAAAGAACTCTGCATTACAATATTTTCCGATTTATAATCATAATCAGCTTGACTCAAATGATTTTAAACAAAGTGTACTTGAAGTGATAATAAAAGGCGAAATTCGCTTTCCAAGTAACTTTACTGGAGCATATTTATTCGGGATTTCAAACTCAACACAACCATGGTTTGGTTCGTCAAACAATTTCTTTGGTTTCGGATTTAATCAATATACTTCATCAATAAGCTATAACCTAAACAATGAATGGTTTGGACTAGTAAGCCAAGAGATAAATCAAAGTATTATTAAATTCATGGGACGGATTTATATCATAAACGAAAGATTAAACCAATCTATATTATTCGGATGTTTAAATGACGCATGCGGAATGCTTACAACGAACTTTACTTTTAATCATTTTAAATATGTAGCATTTCAGGCCTATCGAGCTGATCCTTCAAACGTTAATTTCAACGTTACCGTACAGAATTTAAACATTAACAACCCCAGTTTCATCCCAATTTTTTATGACTCATATTTTGCCGATTCAAAACATTTTGTTAATGCTTTGAATTATTCTCAAATCATTCTTTTTGGTTCGCACTACTCTTTTACAGATTTACTCGATACCTACCTTTACTGGTCAAAAAATGTTGACGTGATAACTCCAGCAGTATATGCGTTTAATGAACCAGACAACGGATGGTTTCAAGTTTTTAACTCGAACGATCCGCAAGCAGCATACTATTCAGAAGAGATACCCGATGACGCTCTTTCACTTCAATTCGGCTATGGAAGTTATGTCGGATATGCAGAATCTGTTCACCCAAACCAAGTTATAACAATTCCATTAAAACTTCCGAATAACAACGAAAAATATTATATAGCTTTAAACATACTTTATTCGCCATTGGGTGGAAATCTTAATGTGATGTTTGGAAACGTAAGCCAAACTTTCTCAACTTATAGTTCCATTCCATACTATAGATGGGTGAATTTAACTATTCAAGGAGAAAACAACGTATTAAAAATCATGAATAAAAGCGGGGTTCAGTCAATCAATCTAATATTGATTCTGACGCAAGAACAAGCTCAAAAAGCAAAACAAGCAATACAACAGTTACTTAAAGAAAAGCAGGTCATAACTGCGGACTCCAGTCTTAATGATGTTCTAAAAAATGTAACAATAGAGGGGCAATACAACGCTGATGTGCAAACGAATATCGTTCGACTCACGTTTGAATCACTTGACAAAAAACCCATCGTGTTAGAATTTCCAACCACAGTCAATTTTGCTTATGAAATCAAAAGCGGTGATGCATTAAGTTCAATTGTCCCAGTATGGGGAAACTTTTTGGGTGTGTTAATTGTTCCAGACAGATCATCAGCTACTGTGAGTATAAATCTCCCGACGACCGACTATTATTCTGGAATAACGAATTATATTCCTTTAAGCTTATCATTGGCCTTATTGATTGGAAGCACTAAATCAAAGAAATTAAAATTAGTTATAACTAATACACAAATCAAGAAGGCGAATGTGTATGGACGTTTCGGTGACCGTCCCCACATTGTTTAAAAGAGAAAAATCGTTAAGAGCACTTCTAAATAGTCTAACTAGTCAAACATATAAAGATTTTAAAGTTATCATAATTACACCTAATCTTACGAGAAATTCTAAAGAAAGATTGTTTGCGCTTTTAGAAGAGTCTAAGCTTGATTTTTCAATTTGTATTCAAAACGGAAGCGGTTTTGTAAACGCTATCAACACTGCACTTGATGTATGTAGAGAGATAAACATTTCCACCGATGATGATGCTATTCTAGACAAACACGTTATAGAAAAATATGTTTTAGCTTTGATGGACAATAAGATTGGCTTAGCCACAGGTTTTGTGAACTATTTACCACCATTTTTTAATAGAACTCTTTTTTTGTATCTCTCTAGTTATTTTTTGGACTCTAAACCACTCACACAAAATCTCTATGGTTATACCACGTTTTTTAATCGGGCGGGAATTATCACTCTTAAACCCACTGTAATATTTCAAACACTGAAAAGGTTTAGAACACTAACACCGATAGGCGTAAATATGGCTTGGAGAAAGGAGGCCGTTAAGGGGTTTAGGATCCCAGAATTTTTAAAAAAAGGCATCTTAAACGAATCTTATCTGGCTTTGGTTTGTACAGAGAGAGGTCTTGAGGTACTATCTTTAAAGGAAATAAACGTTTTACACCCGAAAAGTAAGGACTCGCTGAGTAGATCAAAGACTTGGATCGACGATTTCACAAAAATTTTTGAATATTACTTATCGCCAGCAATCGTCAACAGAATAGTACCGATTGATATTGATCAATTATCTACATATTATAAACAAATTACTAAAATATCTTTGTTTAATTATCCAATGATAGCAAAGTTAGCTCTTCAAACCGCTTTAGAAATAACCATAAATAATTATGATGATAAAAAAATAGATAAATTATTTAAAAATACTTATGAACTAATAAAGTTAATGAACCCATCCTTTTTTAATAATTAATGTTTGGTAGATACAATTGGCGTGGCTTATAGACTAGTCACGAACATCTAATATAATTCACTAGCTTAAGTTCTAAAAATATTTGACCAAGGTTAGAATAAAAATAAGGTAACCATAAATAAAATCTTATTATGAATAATTTGTAAGGTTATCTATCTATTTATGAGAAATAAAAGGCTTCCATGCTTAGATGCTCATTTACATCTTCTGCTAGCACCTATTTATGGTATGGGAATTATCTTATACGTATTTTTTAGGATGAACTCTTTAAGGGAATCAGGAATGTTTGCTAAAGCTACTGCTGCAAAAAGGTCTTTATATCTGATAGGCATATTCAAACTTTTTTTGGCTTTAATATACTTTGATACGTCCATTATGGATATTCTTTCTCCTAGATAAATATATTTACTTGGCCAAGTAGATGCATTAAAGAGGATCCATAAGTACGTTGACTCTAATACTGAGTCTATTATTTTTCCAAATTTTCCATAAAACTCTTTATGAACAATTTTTACCGCTGTATAAGCTCGCATTAGAAAATGTCGTTTTTTCTCAACGATCTCTTCAAATGATCTATTAAAAAGAGTACTTGAATCGTTATTTTCATGAAGTCTTATTAATGTAAGTTTTGCTGGGTCGTTTATAACGTAAGCATCTTCTATTAAAGAGATAATAAACAAAAAGGGATCTATAAATGTGTCAAGCTGTTCTAAAATCATTTTCCATTTTTCTAGAAGCTCGCGATCTATGGCCTGACTACTTGGATTGGACGTAAAATAGGTAGGCCATGGTTTTAATTTGTATATAGTGTCACGAGCTCTAAAATATAGTTTATTCCTTAAAGGATAAGGATCATAATAATTAATAATTTTTACAGAGTCTATAACTTTTCCATCTGAATTAATGGGAGTTGCGTTATTATGAAAATAAATAAACTTATCTTGATTTTCAAATGCATTATAAATATGAAGAAGCCTATCTTTTTCGTAAAGATCATCATCTTCTAAAAAAGTTATTACTCTACCCTCCACCTGTTCTAAAGCCATTAAAATTCGTTTACCATATGTAGTTTCATTACTAGCTACAATGCTTTTTACATTGTTAGCAGTTATATAATTATCAATATCCTCATCTTTATAATTTTTAATTACAATTATATCATATAGCTCCTTAGGAAGTGATTGAGATAATACTGAATGGAGCGCGTATTTAATATATTTCTTTCTATTATAAGCAGAAATTATAACGCCTATATTTTTCATGAATGCGTATAGACACCCCTTATTTATAACCTTAACTCCACAGTTTTTAGGTAATATGCATCGTATTATTCGTTTTGTTAGCATAATTTTAATTGTTTCACTGTAATGACCCCCAGCAGATATGTTTATTAACACAATATTGGTCAAATAAGGATTTCAGGTAAAAGTTAAGGTGCGGATCGCTTCCATCAGTGTTATATAGACCCAATCAAAACACTAACAGAAACGATCCGCAATAATGGTGTATTTAAACGTATAAAAAATCGAAGAAAAAGCGTTAGCTCTGTTGCTATGCATGTTGGGCCTATCCTCGTGACAGCTGAACTTTTTGGCATATCTCACGCCTCAGTATTGTACTGGGCAAGGGCGTTCTCTTCTGTAATGCTTGATATTCCTCAAAAAGAAAGGAGACTGCCGTTGATGGAACGAAGCTTAAGGTTAACGGAAATACAGTGTATGGGCAGTCGTGGATGTGGAAACGAGGGAGCTTTTGGCTATAAAGGCTACGAAAGGGAGAAACGCTTTTGATGCGATGCTATTTCTGAAGTATTAAAGAAATGCACGAACAAACCAACATTTGTGGTGGACGTCCATGGTATAGTTGGGTTTTTGAGCTCCTTGAGCTTGATTATTATCACGTTTGGAGAAGCAGGATAGAGAGATTTTTCAGGACTTTAAAAAGAAGAACGAAGATTCTTTCAAACAACATTAATGCAGAAAAACTTCACATACACACTTTGAACGCAATGCTAAAGCACTTTTTTACTTTTTATAACTTCTTTTCCATAAAGGTATAAAAGCTGGTTTGGGGGATGAGCGTGTCCCCTGCCCGTGCTCTTAAGTGCGGCTTGGCCCACTAACAAGGTGTCGGAGAAGTTTGACAGCGGCTGGGGTTTTGGCTCCGAATGGTAACTGGTATACACTCTTTTCCCTCCTCCTTGAGGTGGCACCACGCCTGTTTTGGGTGGTGGGGGGAGGTGTTGTGGCTCGCGCTGGGTTTACAAACCGCTCACATAGGTATCTGGACACCATCTATGCAATCAAGTAATACTTATATAATTTTGAGTATGAAGTAGTCGAAGATGACTAAGACGATAATAATAGGTGCAGGCCTAACAGGACTTTCAATAGCGTTTAAACTAAGTTCGATGGATAATAATCTGATATTATTAGAAAAAGAAAACTACGAGGGAGGTCATGTTTTTTCTACTAATCTTGGTAATTTTCATATAGACTTAGGACCACATATATTTAGAAGCAAAGAAGAAGCAGTGATGAAATTTGTGAAAGAATTATTAAATTTTAATTTTATAAATATCGAAAGTAAACCGCGCATTTTTAAATACGGAAAAATTTTTGAAAACGTTATTCCAGTGATTCCCAAAAAAAACATCGATATGCTATCTAAGATCAAAAATATAACATACACCTTTAAAAAAGTTGAGAGCCAAACAGGTAATAATTTTGAGGAAATTATGATAAACTGGATAGGGTATGATCTTTACTGGGAATTTTTTGGGGAATATAGTGAAAAATGGTGGGGATTAAAGGGTAAATTATTAGACCCGGTTCTTGTGCCAAAAGCTTTGTATATAGGTGATAAACCTACTTATTCACATTATACCGTCAATAGTGGCTACACCGAAGAAATTTATCCAAAAGATGGTGGCTTTATGACAATAGCAAGAGCTTTGGCACAAAATGTTTTTAAAAGAAATGTTAAAAAAGAATATAATAAAAAGGTTACTCATTTTGAAAATAAGGATCTACAAATGATACTCACCATACGTGATTCAAACAACGTAGAAAAGGAAATTGTAGCAGACAAAGTATATTATACAGGGAGTTTGGACACACTAATTTCTGACATGAAAGTAAATATCAATTTAAATTATAGAGGAATAATTTTTGGAGAATTTCTTTTTCGTGGTAATACTCAATTTGAAAAATACAGTTGGCTCTATCTTCATGAAAAAAGATTATTGGCTGCAAGAGTGTATGATGCAAAATATTACCATCCACAATTAAGAAATAGTGAGTGTACTGCCATCGTAATTGAAATTCCTTCTAACCCAAATGATGGGAAATGGGAATTTGCTGATAAAATCTGTGATAAGGCGTTCGAAGAACTAGTTGGTGAAGGATTGATTAAACTTTCGACGAATAGCTTTAAAGGTGATATAGTAAATAAAGTGACTATCAGGGATCCTTATTCTTACCCGCTTTTTAAGTTAGATTATAAAAATGAATATAATAGGCTTGTTAAGTTTTTGTCTGAAAAATTTCCGAAACTAAGACTAGAAGGAAGAAATGCAAAATTTGAATATTTAAATTCCAACAACATTATAGAAAAATATATTTTTAGTGACTATTTGGTGAATTAAGGATGAATAAAATCTTAGTAACTGGTGCAGCAGGTTTTATTGGATCACATCTCGTTAAAACTCTTTATGAATCTGGCTATGAAATAGATATAATTGATTCCTTTGAAAACGTTTCCCCTCTTTTTAAAGAAGATTATGTAAATATAATTAGTAAAGATATAAAGGATATTGATAAAATAAATACTTCGTGTAAATATGAGCTAATAATTCACTTAGCGGCTAAATCTACTATATTATGGTGTGAAGGTAATCTGGAGAATTGTATACAAGACAACATTATTGGAACATATAGAGTTCTCAAATTTGCCTTAAAGAAGGAGATACCTATCATTTTTGCATCCAGTAGAGACGTTTATGGTGAACCACTCTCTTTACCTGTTAATGAGAGAGCACCAACAAACCCTATAAACTTATATGGTATGTCAAAATTATATGCTGAAAAGATTTTAGAATATAAAAGTTCCGTCCCAACCATAGTACTACGTTTATCAAACGTTTACGGAATCGGTGATAGAATAGATAGAGCCATCCCCCGATTCATTATAGGCGCGAAAAAGTATAATAAAATAATTGTTTACGGAGGAGAACAAGTTCTAGACTACGTTAGTGTGAAAGATGTTGTTAATGCTTTTATAAAATCTATAAAGCAAATCAGCAATATTAAATATGAAGTTTTTAATATTGGAACTGGTATTGGGATCACTATAGCAAAACTCGCAGAAATGGTAACAGAAAGATTGGGTGGCAAAATTGAATTTTTACCGTACCGAAAAGTTGACGCTAAAAAATATATTGCGGATATTGGTAAAGCAAAAGAAATCTTAAAATGGATTCCCTCAAGGAATATTTCTAATGATCTTGATAACTTAGTTGACTATTATAGTAATATTGGTTAATTATATACAAACAGATGAATAAAAATATATCTATCTTGATTCTAATTTTTAAGTAAATTAAAAAAAACCGAATGTTAGATTGTGTCTCATGATTTTATGCCAATCGTGGAGCGTGCCATCACTAGCTTCTTAGACCAAATAGTGCAGTGGTTTTAGAAGTTCGAACCACAGTATCGTGGTATCACGGTTCTTTACGAATAATAAGGATAATCTGGATTAACCAAGCACCTTTTTCTTAGTCTTCGAATAAGGCTAAGTTTTGTTGTTCACGTAAGTCGCTCAGACTGATTAATATTTATGCCAACCATGCTTGATAGTATCCGGATAACTGTTTCCCGCACCTGAGTACCAAGCTCATCACTCCCTTAATCTAGATACCATCAACCATGGCCCACAAGGGTTTACCACCACGCTTCAACGCAACTCACCACGATAACCGAGTGTTACCACGGTTCAATCATACTTCTACGTAGTTCCTTAACACTCGATTTTAACAACGGCCTTAAGTTTTGAGAATGTTTGA
>NEXD01000080.1 GCA_003019595.1 Candidatus Marsarchaeota G1 archaeon BE_D | reverse complement strand
CCTTCGTACCACTTGCCCAGCAATCTCCCCCTCCAACACACACGTATTCCACGGAGCGTGTATTTGGGTCGTAGCTTACGGCTTCTGTGGTGTAGATTCTACCACAGTTTGCGCAAACTGGTAGATACGGAAGGACGCGCATGTACTTTTCCTGCCCAGTGACTTCAAGAATGATTTCTCCAACTTTTTTTGCATTCACAAGTATCGCGTGGATTTGAGGGGTGAGCAAGCCCGACTTGTAAACGCGCGTTCCAGACATAAACGTGTACTTAATTCCAAAAGTGTCTAACGCGTCTAGTAGCATTGAGCTCATGTGGTCGCCATAGCTTTCGTGACAACGAAAGGGATCTGGTACTGACGTAACGGGTTTACCTATGTGGTTTTTCAGCTCTTCAGGAAAGCCGTGTGGAACCTTTCTTAAGCCGTCTTTGTCGTCTGAAAAAGCGATGTGCTCAGCTTTTAGCCCAAACTCTTCGAGCGCAAGTTTCACGCCGTAAGAGCGCACAGCGTCGCTGATACTACCGATATGGGGGATTCCTGAAGCGCCAACGCCGTTTTCCGTGCGATAGAGTGAAACCTTGAATTTTTCGCGCACTTCTTCCGCAAGCTTTTCCACCCAAAACTTTTTTTCGGTTGACATAAGAAAAACACCTAAGAAGTTGCAAGCTGTTCTTCAAGTTCGACTTCTGCGTGACTTTTTAGAACTGAAAGCAGGCGGTCAACGTCCTTTGTGTAAAGCCTTACAAGCTTGATCTGAGCGGGCACGTCGTCCGCAAGCGATTCAAGCTCGATAAACTTTCTTTCTCTTTCAACCCTTTTTACGCGTGCGGGAAACTTGAGAACCGAAACTTCTACATTTGGAACACGCATTGGCGGATCGAAAATCACGCCCTTTGGCGTTATGTGATACGCACGAGGAGCGTAAACGATCTGCGTTCCCGAAGAAAGGGACGCGGCGCTTAGTCCAAGCCTCCTACGAACTAGCAGGCTTGCGCCAACTGATGCCAAAGCAGATGCGACGTAAAGCTCAGTGATTTGAAGTCTTGAAAGAAAGATGTGGAAAACGAGCCTTAAAACCGTGGGAAGCGCTATATAAAGCACAATGAGCACCGCAAAAGGAACCATCATTAGGATTAACATCTTTTTACTTAGTTGTAACCTTTCCATTTCGTAATCGGCCATAAAAGGTTGGGTGTCTTTTGCGGTCTGTCTAAAGAGAACTTTGTCCTTGTAGTCTTTTTTGATCTGCGCCGCTTCCTTACCGTTTTCTTTGAAAACCGGGATGGTTTTTGAAGTTCGATAAATCGAGTAGCCGAAAATCACAGCAAAAGTCAAACCGATGTAAATCCAAATTAAGAAGGTTTTACCCAAAATGAGAAGTATCGCAAAAACCGAAATGCTTGCGACGCTCAGTAGAACCTGCTTTAGGTCTGGAGGAATTCGCATACTGATACTCTTTTTGTGAAGTCTTTTAAATCCTTTTATTCGCAACTCGTTTTACGAAAAAGTGAGGATGATTTTTAAACTAAGCTACACTCACAGACACCGTCGGGGGCGAACTGAAAATCGTTGACACGATGTACGGGTCAAGGTTATATTGGGTGCTCCCAACAGTTTGTGTGCCTGGCCAGAACCACAGAAAGCCTGTCCAGGTTAAGGTGTAGGCGCTATTGAATGAAAGTACGGCGCTATTTAATTCTATAAATGGGGAAACTGAGATTGAGCGCGAACTGAGGTTTATACCTGCGTACGGTGACGAAGGCTGCTCTGTCAACACGAGGTTGTACAGCGAAGAAAGTAAAGAATTAGCCATGAGAATACCTGAGTTAGGTTTTTGTGCATTACAAGGGTCACTACCTTGCTTTGGGTTATTGACACTTGAACAAATGGCAGACCACAGATGATAAGTGTAAGTGCCTTGAGTTGAGCAGTAATTCTGTCCTTGGGTGTACACGCAGTAAGCGCCAGGAGTCGAACTCCACTGGTTTTGATTAAGATTTGTAGTTGTTTGAACGTATACGCTATAAGAACCAGATAGCGTCTCCGAACCAGATAGCGTCTCCAAAGTGTAACCCGTTATTTGCCTGTTATAACCAGTACTAACACTTCCGAACCTAGTGATTGCAAAAGTTGTGATGTAAGGCGCTTTTGCTGGTATTAAAAACACCATAGTGGGAAACATGTTATAAGCGGTAATTGGTTGATCACAACATAAAAATTCACCATAAACAAAACCACCGATTGCTATCTCTCTTACTGCGCCTGGTAATACTACAAATCCAAAGTTGCAGTCTGTTTCCATATTCTGACTGTTCACAACTTCAAAGTTGATGGATCCTAGATTTCCATATTGATTAGAAACATTAATACCTAGAGTATCAGGTTTTGTAGCCGCACAAAAACCACCGTTATCTACAAACTGAAACGCAAGTAGCCCATTACTCACTTCCACGATACAGTAATTTCCACAATTATTTGTGTTCACAAAGTAATTAAAGTTGGCGGGCACAGAGTACTTAGACGGTCGGGCGGTGTCAGTGCCATTCCAATATACCGTGACAGAATTCACTGATGTGTTTATGTTTGTAACGATCATTTGAAAGTTTGAAAACAGCGTGTAATTACCTGTTAACCCCAAAGGCTGGGTATAATTGAACGTCCAGTCTTCGACTTGGAAGGGCACCTGCGCGCTTTTGCTTCCTACGGTCACGTTTACGCGTATGTCTTTAACGGGAACGGGCGGCACAGGTTGCCCGCTTCCGCTTAAAACGCTTTGTCCCAAAAGCTGGACGTCGCCATTTGTGAGAATCTGTAGCGTCCAAGGCACAAACGCTAAGTTTCCAGCTTGAGTTTGAGTTAACCCCCAGTTCAAGTTGTAAACTATTTTTGTGAAACTTGAAGCGATAACGAGTATTCCTCTTGAATCTCTCAAACCCACAAGAAAGCCTCTGCTACCGCTTGTAGAAGGCACACCAAGAGCATAAGTCCCATTTCCGTAATTCGTAAAGCTAGTAGGCGAAGCCTTCACCCACTCGCTCAGCGTTTGGTTAAACACAAGAAAGTAAAACATGTTGCTTTGAAGGTCTGTATCAGGTTTTCCAAACTCCCTGTACACTCTTAGTGTTGCCAAACCTTTTGAGTTGATACAGCTTGTTTGGCACACAACCTGAACCGCAAGCTCCTGTGTCACAGAGACGTTTACACCGTACACGCCGTAGTTCGAAAGGTTGAACACCAAACCTCCTTGCGATAGTGTGTAACTGTAAGGTGAGTACCAAACCGCCTTAAACGATATACTCGGTGTGGAAAGCGAAAGACCGTAGCTTGCATAAAGCGTCACAAGTTTACCGAGACCCGAAAGCATTACCGAGCGAGCCTGTAGAGCCGCGTAAGTGTAGTTACCTGTGACGTTTAATATTGTTGAGTACATGGAGGCGCCAGCGGAGTAAACTGAGTTTATGCTATTTAAAATCGAGTTTGTCGCAACCGCAACGTCTTTAACCACTAAGGTTTGCGATGGTAAATTGGAGTAAAGGAATATCACAGCGGACAGCATAATGATAAGGATCAGAACCGCGGCTATGATGATGAACTGTCCGCTTTTCTTTTTTGCTCTTGGCATTATACTTCACCCAGTTGAAGAACTACGAGCCTCACAAAATTGGATGAAGTAAAGCTGGAAAGAGGTAATAGTAGTGGGTGGTAAAACACGAGCAAAGTAAGAAGGACAAGTCTTGCATCAAAGCCAGAAAGCCCAAACAGAATAAAGTAGCCTCCTGTAGGAGCAGGTGATTTCCATATCGAGTCAGTGTAGTAGCCTTCTACCGGGTAAGTTATATCGAGAACGTGTATTAAGTCTGAAATTTGCGCGTAAGCTTCTGAAGTGCTCTGCACCGCCCCAGGATAAACGCCGTAGTAGTTTTCATAAGACACCGCAAGTGGGGTGAGAGAGGTTGTTTGAGCAGAAGTAGATGTTTGAATTGTTTTGCAACTAGGATAAGGATTTGGATTTCCCGCAAGCCCTTCGACAAAGTAGTACTCAGCTTCGTTATTATTTGGACAAAGAGCATTATACGCAAACACATTACAATATCCCACGGTTTCAAACGACGGATAACTGCCACAAACATTTGAATTAAAAACTGTTGTTTCCATGTTAGACACTTGCTGAAAGTCGTAGTTTAGACTCACCCACGTTATGTTGTATTCCGAAACCTGTTGCCCCAACCGATAGGCGTAGTATGCGTAACCACCTTGATCGAAATATTGATTAATATAGGTAGAAGCGTCACCATTTGAGATAGGAACATCACCACTCGTAAAGGGTGAAAACGTGTTTATCACCACCGAATTCTTCACATAGTAGGTGGCACTCGCAGGGTGACAGCCAGGCCCTCCGCTACAAGTAAAGCTACCGCTAAACATCAAGTTGTGAAATTGGTCTGTGTTGTTTATCGTGACTACCTGTTTAAAGTAAGGTCTTGAAGTAAACAGCTGTTTAAGTGAATTCGCTATCGCATAAAAGCGTGTGCTATACGCAGCGTCGCTTGTGTTTAAAATGAAAACAGTCACCTGAGCTGAATTGGTTTTCTGGAAATAGCTAAAGTTTACGGGTGAGATCACGAAACTGGAGCTGTAAGTAAAAACGGGTTTGTTTCCCGTGTAGTCGCTTATGTTTAGAACTGGATCGTAATTTACGCTGTTTACACCGTATTGGGTAAGATTGGTGACGTTGTACACAATTAACCTGTAAACCACGTTTGCAGGAAACAGGTTGTTGAGAGCATCCTGTAGCTCGCTTACATAAAACTGATTAGCGGGATCAAACGCCGCAAGCTGTAACACTTGTGAGCGCTGTAGCGTTTGAACTGCCGAGTATCCAAGATTTTGTAATAAAGGCGCATAGTTTGCCTCCACTGGCTGGTAATTTGCGTAAAGTGTAACGCTAAGAATTCCGCCTATTAAAACCGCAATCGCAAGAATCACTTCAATTGTTCGCATCATGAAAGCCCACCGTAAGCTTGAGCTTGGTCAGGCCAGTACGCAAAGGTTGCGATGTAACTTACACCAGAAATTACGACTACGCGTGTAAGTGTAGTGACGCTAATTGCGTGAGTAGAAACAGGATTAAGACCGAAGTTCACAAAGAGATTTGCAAAAGCTACGTTAAGTGGAAAAATTTCGAGTATCGTGTTTGATTGTTGACCATTACCCGTTTGTTTGATCGACACCAAAAGAAAGCCATTATACAGTAAACCAGAACAGGTGGAATTGGAGTGGACATTTCCCACACCTTTTCCACCATTAATCCAGTAACGGGTACACGTCAGGTTTATAATGCTAAATCCACCCGAATTGTTTTGAATTAAATTTGAAACATTAAAGTAGTCTACTCCACAAGGCGCGGTTGTGACCACCGCACAGTGTTGCATCAAAGTGACGTTATCTGAACCAGGTTGCAGTAGTGCATACGCTTCTAAATGTGAAGGGGTGACACTAGAATAGTAACCATAGCCTATAAGATTGGACGAAGACGCTTGAACTATTAGCGCGTAGCTTTGGGGTTGAACCTGAGTGTTAAAACTTAAGATTCCAACTCCGCTAAGATTAGTTGTGGCCGTTGCAGTAGAATAGTAAATCAGTGATGGACAATTTGCACCGTTCTTATTAGGGCAACCACCCTGAGAGGTTTGGGAAAGATAAATCAACGAACCAGTAAGCGTCGCTAAGGGCAAGGGAGCGCCAAAAAAGTTTGTGACTTTAACGCTGAACTTGACGCCTTGAGAAGTCGAAACGGGATGAACTGATACATTGAGCGCTGGCGTCAAGCTAAGATAAAATTCGTACGAGCCGTATATTCCCAAAACTTTTTTAACGTAAGTATAGTTTATGGTCTTTCCAACAGGAACGAGAATTGAAAAGAGCCCCTCAGTAAGGTTAAGGTAAGTCTTTCCGCCGATCTGAATGGCATTCTTTTGAAACTGAGAGCTCGATACAAGCAGTCGCATTACATCCGCTTGGCTTAAGGTGTATGGCTGCGTTGCTTGCGCGTTTGCGAGCCCAAACGCCTTTGGTGCTGTCAAACTAGAGTTGGAACCCCAGTTCGAGGGATAACCTGGTGTCAGTAAAATGTAATCAAAAAGTGACTGCGCCTGCATAATGCTATTTTTTTGCTCAAGATTTGCAACACCGTTTGTAAGCATTCCCCCGAAAATGAACACGCCGCCAATAAATACGATCACGATTCCTACTGCTGCGGCGATATAGTCGATCATTTCACTGACCACTTTGCATCACCTAAGACACCGCTTTTGAATTGACCAAAAAGGCAAAGCCGATGACATCATATCCTTGGCAGATAGGATGATTTGGCAAAACGCCGGCACACTTGTCCAACAATAATCCCAAGCCTTGCGTAACCGTAACAGCAGTTTGCGTGTACCAGTAGACGTTAGACCCTAAAAGAACGGACGAAGAAGCGCTACCATATGTGCCTGTCAGAGCTATAGTCACTGTAAGCACTGTGACGTGTTTATCAACAGTGTTGCCTAGTAACAATGGTGAAGTTTTGACAACTATCGTGTAACCATAACCCGCAATCTGAACGGGAAGACCTAAGACCTGCGTCACATTACTTCCGACACTAATTTCAGAGTTGTTGACCACCAAGTAGCTCTGTTGAATTATTTGCGCTATTTGCTCTGCAACACTTTGCAAAAGCTCACCCCTAGTTCTAACGGTGTATATGAGCGAGATACCTGAAGAAGCTGCGACAAATAGAAGAAGTGCGATTGCCAGCGCTACAGTAAGAATTACGTTTCCGATCACAACGTCTGGCATATCAATACACCTCGAAAATCACGGACCGCCAACTCCTACATCGCCTATGTACACCTGAAGCTCTGCGTTTCCATTAGGAAATACAATAACCTGGCCTGTCTGTGGAAAGTTAAAGAACTGAGAAGAATAAAGCGTACTCATGGGATACCACTGAATCGATATACTTGTCACACCAATAACCGAACAGACCTGTGAACCCTGGCCTTGAACTGTAATATAACCGCTCTTTAAACTCAAAATTGAAACGCTCGCTTTAGGTGGGTTTGCTGTGCAATTCGAAGGTAGTGGATATTGCTGAGCCAAATTTGAAAGCTGAACAAAGTACAGTCTTACTACTGGAATTTTCTGAGACCCACCTATGCTCTGTGTGGTGTTCACCTCAAGAGGTACGGGAACAACAACAGTGTACAAGAACTCGATGCCATTACTTTCAAACTCTTTTGTAAAAGCGAGGGCGATAGACCCAGAACCACCTTTAGATACAAACGTTTTGGTTATAGGAAAACTTGCAGGATAAATGGTGCTCATATAGTCATTGCCTAGCGAGTAATAATGGGCTGGAATAGCGATCACAAGCATTCCAGTATAAGCATAAACATAACACATGTTATTCGGACATTCAGATGAAGAAATTTGGATTACATATTTAACAACATTTGGTATAACCGCAATAGATGCGTATTTAAAACTATAACCTATACTTACGCTTCTACCAAAAGTTAGCGCCACCGCATTTATCCCTTGCGCTACTTGAGACGCAAGTGTACTCGACTGTTGCAAATCCGATTGCGCATAATAACTTGAAAGCTCAACTTCCGCAAAGCTTAGAGCGGCGGATACAACAGCTATAAAAACCGCTATTAGAATTACGGTTGCAACCACTGGCGAAACCGCTTTTTTTGATTTACGCATTCCCTTTAGTTAAGGGAGCCACTTTTAAATACTTTACTATAAAGTGATATATACCTCATTAAAATTTGAAATCAATGGTAATAACCCTTATTTTTCGCTTTAAGTTGAGTTGTTCGATGCAAAAAGATACAAAAAGAATACGCGAGTTGAGCGAACTTAAAGCGCTTATTGAAGAAGCACGCGAAGGTTGGAGAATTTTTCTCACACGCGGATTTTTGAACTCAGAAGGTAGAAAGGTTTGCGCAAGAATTGGAAGCCTTGCGGGAAGGCTTTTTCCAGAGCGCTCTTATAATATAAGAAGAGTTATAGGAGACGGTTCTGACCATCACATAGACAAAGTTTTAAACGAGCTTTACGAGCTTGTTATTTTTGAATTTCAGAATTCACGCTCACA
>NEXD01000079.1 GCA_003019595.1 Candidatus Marsarchaeota G1 archaeon BE_D | reverse complement strand
TTATGTCGAGCTTGAGTCTGTCAATCTTTTTCCTTCTAATGTGGCCACTGTGACGAGTGTCGAAGCAAAGCAAGACGCGATACCAAACAGGCAGTAAGGAATAGGAGCTGGCGCAAGCGCGCTTCCTCCTTGAGGCACTGGCAAATCCGCAAAAAGCGTGTACTCTCCTTTTTCGGTTTTTATGCTCGACTTGAACTGGGGCTTTGTGGGGTCGCTTGTGTTCCACTCGCCGCTAACGGTTTGCTTGGTTCTTCGTAGACTAGGGTCTTTGCTTAGTTTCTCAATGGTTTCTCTTAGTTTCTCCAAATTTATGTTGTTCATGAAAGTGTTTTGACTTTTTGCGTATTTAAGGTTTGAGTAAAGTTTTTTTAAGTGATTTGGCTTATCGCATTGCTAAAGTTCGCTACTTTGGACGACGCCAATTTACTGGGTATCACAGTTTTGTAGTTGAAACCCTTAAGCTTATTTTGTTATTTTCACGAATCTTGCGCCTTTTTCAATCACCTAAACCCAACTAAGCGTTACTTGAAATAAGCACTTATGTGTTGCTTGTAACAAGCAAAATCTAAGCTATTAAGTGGTTTCGTTATGGGATCTTCGCTTTTACAAAGTAGAACACGTTATCGAGCAACTTTTAAGTTATGTGTTGAATTGCCATCGGTTAATATTCATCACCCATACTCGCAAGCTCAAGTTTGAATACCCTTAAACCACACTTTATAACCAAGCTTGTAAGCTTTTTGTCAAATGAAGTAATCTCTGTTTTAACATTTTTGGCAACACTTGGTGAATAATTGATAAGCGCGCAATCTTGGTGTGGAAGTTTTTTATCCGCAGATCATCCAGACACAATTTATGTATGGTACATTTATTACACAGCTGCAAATAAAGTTTGGTAGAGTCAGCCTTGACTGTGGGGATAATAGTAAAGTACCGAATCAGCGGTGAGCAAGAGCGGGCTATTCTCGTTGCCGACAGGATGATTTCTTGGGGCGCCATAGGTGTTGAGTACAACGTTTCAAAACTTGAGAAAGTCAGAGATGACAGCCTTAAGATTGCTGGGGTTGCGGCTGGAAGCGAGGCACTGATCGAAGAATTCTTTGGCAAACTTAGGGCTAAATGTGAAAACGCAAAGTGTTTCGATGATGTAAAGCAAATTGTCTCTGATTGTGTTTCTGGAATAATAGTCGATAAGATCACAGACGCGGTGCTAAAGCCAATGGGTATGGACGCGGCGAGGTTTCTTGACTTAATGGAGAGGAATCCTACTCATCAGTTCGTAGGAGAGGCGATGACTATCAGACAAAATTTATCCAATAGTCTACACGTGGTTCTGGTGGTACGGGAGGGTGATTCGCTCAAACTCATCTTACAGCAACCCACGTTTTCCTACACTCCATATTCCTCCCCAGAGATATCTGAGCTTTCCAAGCTTGGCTTCGCGACCGTGGGAACAGGCTCCGATTCCGCCTGGTGGACGCTTGTGCATATGGGTTACGACCCAGCGGACGATATTAAGATTAATTTGACCAAAGCTTTGCTTGCGAAAATTCAGGCGGAAGAATCTCACGGGGTGGGTAAAAACACCGATATAATGATTCTGGATAATAAGGGTATCCGCGGTATCCCGAACCAGCAGAGCCTTGTCGACACCGCAAGAAGGGTCTATGATAAACTCATCAAATCACAGAAAGAGATAATTCGTAAGGCATATCAACAGGTGTCGATAAGTGATTGATACGGAGAGTATGAACGCGCGTAAAAGATCAACGGGACCTGTGACATATTATCCACTTTTCCATCCTGCGATGGTGGACAAGCGGGCGATAGAGGAGCTTAAAAAGGATTTTCTTAGAAAGTTTGAGTCGGATAAACGTTCTGTGGACTCAAAAGAAAAGAGATAAGAGCGGTAAGCATTCCTTGACACTTTGAAAACTCTCGAGGATACGTGAAGGAATAAAGTGTATTAGTATTTGTTTAGTATGAGCATTATTTCGTGTCTCTGAACGCACTGATTATATCGCAAGCCAGATGTTTATTTCAAGCCCGTCGTGGTGCACTGAGTGCTTCTCAATCCCCAGCTTGCCGTCTTCCTATAGCCTACATCGCTTGTTACGTCTAAGCTAGCCCAAGCATTGGTTTATCAAAACTCCTCTTCGCCTATAAACTTCAAAATTTGTGTTGAAGTTTTGTTTGAGTGTCCACCTCTGTTTGCCACAATCCTTAGAGCTACAAGCGTTATTGTTAGAACTTAATGAAAATGCGGAGTCTATATGGTAGTTTTCGAGTGTCTTCAGCTCGATTACAAGAACGTCGATTTCCTTACTGCTTTCGCATTTGTCGCTTGTGACAAGTCACCTTCTTAGTGGGCCTAGTACAGCTCAACTATGTGGTCACACATCTCCAGTTGGTTCACTAGTGCATTATAAGCCTGCGAAAGAGTTTTTTGTGTTGTTGCAGAACAGCCCGTTGTTCAAAGTGACCAAGGAGTCAACACAACTTCTCAAAGGGCGAAGTGGTTCTGAAACCTTTTCGAATCACAGGCTTTGCGGTAGCAAGAGTCTTATATCAGTGCAGATAACTGGTATCTAGACACCTTCCAGCCTTGAAGTCTGAGTTTTGTGCGGCTCGTAAGACGCTAAACTGGTTGTCTCATGTGCGCATCAACCGCAACTTGTCGTTACACACTACCACAGTTAACCACGATGACCCAGTGCTCTCGAAGTCCAAGTTCGGTTTTTGTCTCAATCATACGACTTACGCTAGGTCTTAAAGAAGCTATCTAAGGCTTAAAAAGCGTTGAGCAAAACCTTGGGCTCAAACCTTTTTGTAATTGAAGAACGGAATATGTGGTGGGCATTATGCGTCATCATTTAGCCTTGTGGCTGCAGTGCTTATCCGCACAGCATCACACGCTCATCGTAAAACATTATTAAATGTAATAACAACTTAGAGTGTGCAAAGAAAACTCTTTTTTGCTTTAATTCCGATAGCGCTTTTTTTGCTTTACCTTTTTCTTTCTTTCCATGAGGTGGTTTTGTTTAACGCTGGTGAAACTCTCGTGGTCCATCATAGTGCGTGCGTTTCAAAGAAGTTTTACGCGCCAAGACAGGGCGTTCTCACAGGAACGTACTACGCAAACTCCTCGATCACCCTTTTTGTCGCCGAAAACGCAAGCTTTGTGTACACGCTTGGGCCACAAAGCTCTGCTACCTTTTCTTTCAGTTTGAAAAAGGGTGGCTACACGCTTTTCGTTTGCAACGAGGGAAAGAGCACGGCAAGCCTAGGAGTCGTCGACCCGATCGCTTTTAGGTACAACAGTTTTTATAGAGGCTTCTGATTTTTTGAGTGTGTCTTTCAAACTCGCAGACGTTGTTCTTTTAGACGGCTCGACTGTGAGAGTCAGGATAGCCACAAAAGAAGACGCGCCTTTGATTCTGGATTTTTTAAACTCGCTCTCACAGGAAACTCTTTACAAAAGGTTTCTTGGGTTTTCTAAGCCAAACGCTGACGCTCTTTTACCAGAAAACGATGGACGAGCGCTCATCGCGCTACGCGAAGGTAAGGTGATAGCACACGCGATGTACAGAAAGCTTGATACAAAAGCGGAAGTGGGCGTTGTCGTCGCCGACAGCGAACAGCGAAAGGGTCTTGGAACGATTCTCGTTGGAATGATCACAGAACTCGCTTACAGGGATGGAATACAAGAGGTTGAGGCGCTGGTTTTACCAGAAAACGTCATAATGTTACAGCTTCTCAAAAACTTGGGTTTTCCGTATACGGTTGACGTAAAGCCTGGTTTGATCGTCGTGCGCTATCCGACAAGCAAGCTTCCTGAGGCGCTTGAGGCGTTCGACAAAAGAGAGGCGATTGCGGTGAGGCGAGCGATAAAAAAGTTTCTCGAGCCTTCGTCTGTCGCGGTGATAGGCGCCTCGCGATTTAGAGGAACGATTGGCGGTGAACTCTTTTACAACATAATACAGAGTGGGTTTACAGGCGTGTGCTACCCCGTGAACAAAAACGCGAAAGCGGTTCAGTCGGTTCGGGCGTACCCCTCGATAAAGCACATCCAAGAAGAAGTTGAGCTTGCGATAATAGCGGTGCCCGCGCAAGACGTTACACACGTTGTGCGCGAGTGCATCGAAAAAGGAGTAAGGGCGTTCGTGGTGATATCGTCAGGTTTTGCGGAAATCGGAGAAGAGGGCAGGGCGCTTCAAGAAGAGCTTCTCAAGACTTGTAGAGATGCTG
This sequence comes from Candidatus Marsarchaeota G1 archaeon BE_D, assembly GCA_003019595.1. GTDB lineage: Archaea > Thermoproteota > Thermoprotei_A > Marsarchaeales > Marsarchaeaceae > BE-D. The sequence goes on along the minus strand of NEXD01000079.1, from coordinate 3,908 downwards.
GTGCAAGGCTTATTGGTCCAAACTGCATGGGAATTGTGAACACACACCCAAAAGTGAGTCTCAATGCGCAGTTTTCACCGCAAAAACCGCTACAAGGCTCTTTGGGCTTCCTTTCTCAGTCTGGCGCGCTCGGAATAAGCGTAATGGACTACGCCACAAAGCTTGGGTTGGGCGTGTCAAGCTTTGTTTCTGTGGGAAACAAGGCGGACATTTCTGGTAACGACCTTCTTGAATACTGGGAAGAAGACGAAAACACCAAAGTGATCCTTCTTTACCTCGAATCCTTTGGAAATCCGAGAAAGTTTGCGAGAATAGCCCGGCGTGTTTCAAAAACAAAGCCAATTGTTGTGGTCAAGGCGGGTCGCTCACGCGCGGGGGCGCGAGCCGCGCAATCTCACACGGGAGCGATGCTTTCCGCATCCGATGTCACGGTGGACGCGCTTTTCAAGCAGTGTGGGGTGATTCGAACTGACACGCTTTCTCAGATGTTCGATGTCGCCGCCCTTCTTTCGTCTCAGCCACTTCCACGTGGAGATGGCGTCGCGATAATCACAAACGCAGGAGGTGCGGGAATTCTTGCGGCCGACGCTTGCGAAGCAAACTCGCTTTCCGTTCCAGAGCTTTCAAAAACTGTACAGGAAGAGCTAAGGACTTTTCTTCCGAAAATCGCGTCCACGAGAAACCCCGTGGACATGTCCGCCGAAGCGACACCAGAGCACTACTACAAAGCGATCAAAAGCGTGTCCAAAGACCCCTCGGTTCACTCGATTCTTGTGATCTTTGTTCCACCTCTTGTGATAAACAAAGAAGAGGTGGCGCAGAGCATAGTCCAAGCCGCAAGTGAAGTAAAAGGTGTAACCGTTTTGAGTGTGTTTTTGGGAGAAAAGGGAATTCCTGAGCTTTTGAAATCAAAAGAAACGAGCGTTCCTTCTTACCCGTTTCCCGAAGACGCGGTTTTTGCGCTTTCAAAAGTGGTTCAGTACGCAAAGTGGAAAGACTTACCACCTTCTCCTTTTGTTAGCCCACAAGGAACAAAACGAGCACACGCGCTAGCGCTTGTTGCCAACGCGTTAAAGCGTGGCGAAGAGTGGCTTTTCGCAAAAGAGGCGTTTGAGCTTCTTGAGCTTTACGGAATACCCTGTGCGCGCACGTTTTTTGCGAAAACCCCAAAAGAAGCGTTGGAAAGAGCAAGAGAGTTGCAAGCGGAGGTCGCGCTCAAAGCGCTTTCTTCAAAAGTGATTCACAAGTCGGATGTTGGCGCGGTAAAACTTTCCTTAAAACCAGAAGAGGTCGAGCAGGCAGCGCTTGAGATGGAAGAGCGCTTAAAGAAAATGGGTAGCGCGCCCGAAGGTTTCTTGGTTCAGGAAATGGTAAAGGGCGGAGTTGAACTGCTACTAGGCGTGACGCAAGACCCAACCTTTGGTGCTGTGGTCGCGTGCGGCTTTGGTGGCACTCTCACACAGCTTGTGAAGGACGTTTCAGTAAAGCTCACACCACTCACGCAAAGAGATGTGGACGAACTTATTGAAAGCCTTAAGCTTTATCCAATTCTTACGGGCTATAGAGGTGGGGTGCAATACGACACGAAGAGTGTAAAAGACGTGATAGCAAGGATTGGCGCGCTTGTGGAAGAAGTTCCGCAAATTCTTGAAATGGACATCAACCCGCTAATCGTTTTGCCACAAGGTGTGAAGGCCGTGGACGTTAGAATCAAACTCGGAAAAGAGGCAAAGTACGTGCCTCTTGGCGCAAAAAGCGCGCTTTAAAGCGAGTCGAAAAATTGCTTTGACATCCCCGTGAACTCAAGGTACTCATCCACGCCAAAAGCTTGAATAATCCTTTTTGCGTGTTCCAACGCGCTTTTTGCGGTGTCGTTTGAAACGCTCTTCCAGTAAGGAAAAACGAGTATTTCTTCTTGCTGATTGTGTTCGAGCACCGTTGTTACGTAGGTTTTAACCCTTTTTCGGAACAACTCCTCTTTTCCTTGTTTAACAAAGTTTAGAAGGCTAGAAGAAAGAGTGAGAATTAGCTTGTGGTCGGCTTCTAGTTTTTTCAAACTCTCCGAAATCTGCGAGTAAAGGACGGGAAAGAACACTTCGTCTTCCACTTTTGCGTGGCACTCCAAAACAAAGCGGTTTGCCTTTTGAAATAGCTCTTGGCTTTGTGTTTCGAGTAGCTCGTGTAGCCTTATCCTTAAAGCGGCGTGTTCCACCATCAAAAGCTCGGATAGCTCCACGCTTTTTCACATTCTTTGAAAAATATTAGCTTTCCGAGCCTAGAAAGCGCTTTATGTATTCGTAAGCCGATTTGAGCTCGTTCAAAATGTACCCTTTGTAAGGCTCTTTTAAGACGAGTTTTGCGTTTTCTGGATTCGCTTCGCAAAGCCTTCGAAGGGTGTTTTCGGGGTTTGCGAGATAATACTCGATGAGCCCTTGGTAGCGCATTAAAACCCTTTTCGTAAGAGGGGCGAGCTCTTCGTTTTCGAAGTAAAGCTTCTTTAAAGAAGGCGGTAAAAGCGAAACCCTCTCTTTAACCCACATTTCTATCGCTTCTGGCGTCACCGCTCTAAAACCGCCTTCGAGTATTTCGAAAACCCTTTTTTCGTCATCAAGGATCTGCAAAAGAAAGCGCTTTATCTTTTCCGTCACTTTACCACAAGCACCGAACAGGGCGCCTGAGACACAACGCCACTTGACACACTTCCGAGTATGAGCTTTTTAAGGCCACTCAACCCGCGCGTTCCTACGACGATGAGCTCGACCTTTTCTTTTTCGGCAAACTGAACGATCGCGTCGACCACAGAGCTCACTCCATCAACCGAAAAACCCTTTGCGTCAACCCCTTTTTTCCTACACTCTTCGACCGAATCCTCTACGAGCTTTTTCGATGCGTTTTGAGCGTAGTTGTAGTACTCTTGGATTGCGGGTAGTGGAACTGGTGAACCCATCGTGTCACCGTAGTAAACAGGTGGGGGGACCACGTTTATCACGAAAAGCTCAGAGGAAAAAGCCTTTGCGATTTCGATTGCGATATTAAGCGCGCGCTTTGAGTTTTCTGATCCGTCGACTGCAACAAGCACTCTTTTAAAGAGTTTGTCTTCCATGTTAACAGCTTTGCACAAGGAGTATTTTAAGTAGAGCGAATTTGGTAAGCCGAGTGATTCACTTGATAGACCAAAACGGTGGTTAACGCGTAAAATGTTGCGCTTTTACATGACAGCGCTTGATGAAAATTGGTAACTGTGCTTTCTGTGAAATTTTACACTTGATTACTCGTTCGACTTTGGCTTAAGCGTGGTAGATAAAGCGTAAGCGCTTTGAAATGCGGCTTTAAGTTTGAAGGATTGAGCCAAGAACGTTCTTTCCTAGTTCAAGAGTTTGGAAGTGTAGTAGCGGTGCGCGCGCGTCTCGGTAGTACCTTTCAATAGGTAATAAGGTGCTATAACCGTGCGCGCCGGTAATTCTCAGCGCCTTGTCGAGAACCCTTAAACAGCTTTCAGTCACAAAATTTTTCACTTTAAGCAAGTCGGGATAGGAATCTCTCTGAAATGCGTCCACGCCAAACTTGATTACTTGGTTCATCGCCTCTATGTCGCTACTCATTTCCGAGAGTAAAGCTCTCACACCCTCTCTTTGCCCGAGCGCTTGACCAGAAATTGTTCTCGTTTTCACGTGGGTTTTGCAAACCTCGAAAGCGGCTTTTGAAAGCGCTAAGCTGATTGCGGACGCACCTAGCATTCCCAAGTGGCCACCCGAATTTATCGCTCTTACGCCGTCTTGTATCACGTTCTCCTTTGGAACCACGCACTCTCGAAAAACCAGTTCGCCCCAGCCAATTCCTCTCATTCCCATGGACTCAAACCTTTGACCTGTGAGGAATCCGCTAGTTCCCTTTTCCACGATAAAGGC
>NEXD01000078.1 GCA_003019595.1 Candidatus Marsarchaeota G1 archaeon BE_D | reverse complement strand
GAGGCTGGACGTGGTCAAGAGGTTGAGTGGAAAAGAGAGGAGGATGGTGGATCACGGACTTCACGTCATATCCAAGAAGAATTGTCGAGTACGCCAAACAATTCCCTTCACCAGTGATAGTGACGGAGAAGCTCACGAGGATCAGGGAGAACTTCAAGAAGGGCAAGAAGCTCAATAAGAGGTTTCACTCCCTGCCGTTTAGGAAATTACAGAAGATGATAGAATACAAAGCGAAGTTACAGGGCGTCAAGGTCGTTTACGTGAATCCTAAGAACACGTCAAAGACTTGCCACAGGTGTGGGTATGTTACCCGCACGGACGGTAGAGAGTATAGGTGTCCTAAGTGCGGTATGGTATATAACCGCGACCTGAACTCGTCTATTAACATAGCCCGTGCCTTAACGAGAGGTACGGGTCGGGGGTGCGTAAACACCCTGAAGGGGAAATGAAGGTGTGCCGAAAAGGTCACTGGAAACCCCAAAGCCCCGTCCGTAAGGGCGGGGTAGTTTACCACTCTACCTCCAACGCGACCACTCTTGCCATAGCGCCGCTTGCGCCTTCGATCTTTACTGGCAGAGCGACCACAAGGTAGGGAACACCCTCTGAGAGTTGCTCAAGTCCCCATAAGTCTTCTATAAAAACTACACCGCGCGAAAGAAGTTTTTTGTGCACCCGAAAATCGGTGTGTGAGAATGGTTCGATGCCAAGCGTGTCTATTCCCACGACCTTTGTCCCGCGTTCAAGGATAAACTCTGCGGCGTCGTCCGACAAGCCAGGAAAGTTGTACAAGAACTCTCTTGTAAACGACCTTTTTTTGCTCCAACCTGTGTGGATAAGTAGCGTTTTTCCGTCGTACTCACTCTTCCACTTTCGTTCAAGCTCGCTTCTTGTGATTTCCACGCCCGAAATGTTTGGACGAATGCAGTAGCCTTGTGAAATCAGCGTTTCTAGTGGAATGCGGTCTACCGTAACACCGTTTTCGATAAAGTGGTACGGCGCGTCGATGTGCGTCCCCGTGTGTGTGAGAAAAGACAACGACTCCACGTTGTAACCGTCACGCGCGGCGATGCCCACTGGAGAAATCACAGGAAGTGGAGACGTGGGCCATACGGGCATGTGCGTCTTTAAAGGCGCAGAAAGGTCGTAAATCCTTTTTACTTTCATGAATGTGAATTCTTTTTCGCTCTTATATTTTTTAGCGTCAGAAAACTTTATTTGAAACACCGTTTTCTCCACCTTGAAATGTCAAAAGCGATTAGTAGAGTTGTGTTGGCCGTTGTGGTGATCGTGGTGATTATCGCTGTGGTGGGCGCTGCTATTGCGCTCACACACAAAAGCACAACAATTACTCCAAGCGCGTCAAGCTCATCCTTGATCACATCTGCGACAACGACTCCTGTGACGCTCACACTTGTGACCTTTAGCGACCCGGCAAACGAGTGGATGCAGTACGCCGCAAGCGTTTTTGAAGCGCAGCACCCAGGGGTGACGATCAAAATTGTGAGCTTTTCGTTTTCGCAGTACCTTACAAACGAAATAACTTCTCTTAAAACGGGTTCGTCCACTTACGACATAGTAGGATTCACTTCCACATCGGCGTTGAGCCTTATCTCGTAAACCTTTCACAGTACTTTACTCTCAACCTGAGCGACATTCCCTACTACCAGCTTTCGTTTGGTGGTCTTTACAGAAACGTGACAACTGGCAAAACAGAGGTGATAGGTGTTCCTTATGACGCGTCTACGTTTGCGATCTTTTACCGAACAGACATCTTCGACAACTCTACGCTCAACCAAACTTTCTATTCCGAATACCACGTTTCCCTTGACCCCCACTACTGGCCTAACTGGAGTGTTGCGATTTGGGCCGACCACTTTCTTGTGGACCAAATGCACGTCGTGAAATATGGTATACTGATAGACGACCAGTTGCAACACGACATCATCGACACCTTCCCTGCGATCTTTGGATGGTTCTACGAAAGAAACCAAACTCTAAACGGTGGAAGTATAGGAGGAATAACCAACTACAACATAATGTTTATGGGAAGCGCACCCCCAGGAAAGCCACCACTTCCTTCGTTCAACAATTCGGCTGGTGTGCAGGCGCTTGAAATAATGTACAACTTGACAAAGTACGACCCTCAACCGTTCTCAGAGGTGAACTATGGAACAATCGGCGTTCTTTTCTCAAAGGGCAACGCCGCTGGTGCGATAATGTTCACACCAGAAAATCCGACGCTTATAAACAGCACAATTTACGGTAAGTACAGCGTGTCCACGTTTCCTGGTGGTTACGCGGAAACTGGAACCGACTTTTTGGGCGTGAGCAAGTACTCTTTACACAAGCAGCTTGCCGCTGAGTTTGTTCAGTTTCTTGTGTCACCCGCGATAAACGCAAAGCTCTACTACTTGACTGGCGAATTTCCGATTTCCGCAAAAGCGGTTCAAATGATACTTTCGAATACAACGCTTTCGGCGTGGCAAAGAGAGCTTGTAAAAGATGTGTACCAAACCGCAACAGTCGGATGGGCAAACCCACCGAACGTGCCTCAAACCTATCCCAAGCTCATCCCAGACTTCAACCAACAAGTTTACAACTTTTTACAAGGAGATGGCAGCGTCCAGTCCGCTTATCAGGCGCTCAACACAGCAGCGAAGCTATGGGTTCAGGACGTGGGTGGCTAACAAAACACTTTATTACACCTTTTTTAATTCAATCACGATGAGTTTAGTTCTAAAGCGAGTGGGCAAAAGCTTTGGAAAAACACAGGTTTTGAAAGACGTGTCCATCGAAGTGGAAAAGGGCGAGCTTTTTTCAATCGTTGGCCCTTCTGGTTCGGGCAAAACCACGCTTCTTAGGATAATTGCTGGTTTGGTGAAGCAAGATGAAGGAAACGTGTATATCGAAGGCAAACTCGTGGACGAGCATGAACCTGCAAAAAGAAACGTCGGAATGGTTTTTCAAAACTACGCGCTTTATCCTAATAAGAGCGTTTTGGAAAACATCGCATCCCCTTTGCTTGTAAAAGGTGTGCCTAAGAGCGAGGCTTTTCAAGAAGCTGAAGCGCTTGCGCAAAAGCTTGAAATATCGAACCTTCTTGACAGATACCCTTCTGAAATCTCGGGTGGTCAGCAGCAAAGGGTTGCGCTCGCACGCGCGCTCATCAAAAAGCCCGCTCTGTTTCTTTTGGACGAACCTCTTTCCAACTTGGATGCGCAGCTCAGGTTTAGCGCAAGAAAATTTGTGAAAAGCGTTCAAAAGGAATTCGGAATAACCACGATTTACGTGACACACGACCAGTCTGAAGCGCTTTCGATATCAGACAGGATCGCAGTGATGAACAGAGGTGTTGTGCTACAGGTTGGTTCGCCTCGCGAAGTTTACGAAAACCCAAAGGACGAGTTTGTGGCATCGTTTCTAGGTTCTCCTCCGCTCAACCTGATCGAAATGCAACCCGATGGAGAAAAAACCAAACCGATCACACTACCATTTCCGTTACCAAAAGGAAAAAAGATCACAGTGGGAATAAGACCCGAGAGCATCGTTTTGGGTAGCGGACCAAACCGTGCCAGGGTTTCGGCGGTGGAATACGCAGGAAGAGAGAGTGTGGTTTACTTGGATCTCGACGGTGTAGAGTTAAGGTGTCTTTCTCAAAAAGAGGTTTCGGTTGGCGCCGAAGTGTGCTTCGAGGTGGTAAAAAGAGGTGTGTTCCTTTTTGAAGAAAACGGAACATCCATTCCGTGGCCACAGTAAGCTGTTTTTCGCACCAGCTCTGGGATACCTGCTAATCTTTGCGCTGTTTCCTCTTGCGCTTTCTGTTTACTTCTCTTCTCCTAGTCTCAACTTTAGTTCGTACATAGCGTTATTCGAGTTTCCAGAGCTTTGGCGTGTCATCCTAAACACTTTGATTTTTTCCTTTGGAACGGCTTCCATTTCTACGCTTTTAGGGCTAAATCTTGCGATTCTTGTGGACAGCATGAAACGCGGAAGAAGAGCGCTCACGCTTCTGGGCTACTTGCCTTACACGATTCCGTTTACTGCAAGCGCGCTCATTTGGACCACGATATACGACCCAATTTACGGTCCACTGAACTACTTTTTGAGCCTTCTTTCGCTTCCTCGCTTAAACTGGCTTGGAAACCCTTCGCTACAGATTTACAGCGCGACGATCGTGAGCGTCTGGAGTAGTGTTCCCCTCGCTTTTATAATCTGTCTTGCTGCATTAAGAAGCGTTCAAGAGCAAATAAGGGAGGCTGCGCAAGTGGACGGAATGGGCGCTTGGCACTACTATACTTCGCTTGCGCTTCCCATGTCAAAGGGCGCGATTCTCACCGCGTTTTTGATGACCCTGATTATAGCGTTCGGAAACTTCGACCTTCCTTACATTTTAAACAGCGGTTACGCGTATTCCATGGCAACTTTACCCTTTCTCGTGTGGTTTGAGATATTTTACCAAAACGAGGTGGCACAGGGGCTTGCAGCTGGAGTTTTGCTCACCGCGTTTGTGAGCGTGTTTTCGATTCTTTTAATCAGGGTCACCACAAGAGGTGGCGGCAATTTCAGAAGGCGTGTTTCGTTGTTTTTTAGAGTTCCAGATTTCGTTTTTAAAGCGCTGGTTTACGTGGTGTCTTTCGTGACACTCGTGTTTCTGCTATTTCCTGTGTACTGGATGGCGCTTATTGCAACGAGAGCCCAAAGCCTAGATTTCGTAAATCCCCCGCTTCTTTTGCCGCTCAAGCTTGACCTTTCGCCCTTTGTTCAAACAGCGCAACAAGCCGCACCCTATGTTGTAACTTCTCTTGCGGTTTCTCTTGTGGCGATGGCGATCACGGTTTTGCTTGCATCACCCGCGGCTTATTCTGTGTCAAGGTTTAACACCAAATGGCTACTCAACTTGAGCATTTACCTTTACGCTCTTCCTTCTGCAAGCTTCGTGTTCGGGCTTTACTTCATTTTTTACAAACTCAACGCGCTTAACACTTGGCTTGCACTCATGATTTCCGCGCCGATTTTTACTGTTCCGTTTTCAACATGGATTCTTTCAAACTTTCTGTCCTCTCTTCCAAGACACTATGAAGAAGCGGCGAGCGTTGACGGCTACTCTCCTTTTCGCTCATTTTACGAAATCGTGCTTCCTCTTATAAGACCTGGTTTGCTTGCGACGATGCTAATTTCGTTTATCGTCTCTTGGCACCTTTTGCTTGTGCCGCTCGTTCTTTCTCAAACTCCGTATGAGTTTAACTTTCCACCAACTGGCTCGCTCACAGTGACCATTTTCGCTACGTATTTTGACCCAAACAGCCTAGGCTCAAGCGTGGGTTACAACGTGTGGCCTCAGCTTGCTTCGGCGGGAGTGATTCTGAGCCTTCCTGTGATCGCGCTTGCGCTTTACACACAGGAGTACCTGTTAAAAGGATTAAACTTTGCGACAAAAGGCTAAAAAAGAGGAAAGACCCCGTTCAAACTTTTGCGCCTATTCTATAAAGCGCGGTTCCGCAAACGGGGCATACACCTTTTACCGCGATTCTCTTGTTCTTCAGTGTTACGTTTTTCGGGTTTTTGATTTCTCTCTTTTGTCTACACTTGACGCAGTACGCCTGCACCATATTTATCAAGCAATAAGCGTGCATTTGCTTTTAAATTTGTCTGTGTACCAGTTTAATTGTTTAAAAGATTTACATTATGAGGAAATCGTGCAAGAACTTAATTTTTGCTAAAAAAAGTGTTATTGTGTTTTTTGCCACTTATTACGAAAGAAGGTCGATCGACCAACTCTTGACACTTCTTATCTCAAGTGATGTGAAAACGCTTGTTGACACAAGGGAAAACCCTTTTAGTAAGAAAGCGGAATTTGAAATGCATAACCTTTTTTTGAAATTAAAAGAAAGCGGAATTTCGTATATTTGCGCAAAAGATCTTGGTTGCCCACGACCTCTTAGGATTGCCGCAGTAAAATCGGGTTGCTATAAGGAGCTTTGGGCGTGGTATGACAGATTTGTTTTACCAAGGCTTTGCACCCTTTTAAGTGTTCTCAAAAGTTACAAACCGAATTACGCGTTTTTGTGTTTGGAAAAAGATCGAAATAGGTGTCACAGGTCAAGGATCGTTTACGCTTTAATGGTAAAAGGATACGAAATAACTGAGCTTTAAACCCTTATATTGATTCGTGCAATGTAAATGGGTATGCCATTCACACCACCGATATCAAAAGCCGCAAGACTTGATATAAAATCCGATGAATTTCAGGACATTTTTGAGATCGATGAAAAGGGAGTTGCTCGTTTTAAGTGTTTTGTGTGTGGAGATTGGGTAGAAGGTGATGAATGGATAGATGTCAAGTCCTGCATAGACCTTTCAACGATCGCCAAAGTGCCCAAGCTTTCCGAAGAATGTGTCGAACGCGCACTTGGCACGCTTTACACCTATGGCAGGTGGGACGCAAGAAACTTACCAGGCTATAAAAGGCTTGCAATACTAAGAAAACTTGCGGATTTAATCGAACAAAACAGGCAGCAATTCATTAACACGCTCATACTTGATGCTGGAAAACCCGTGGTAAGCGCAAAAGCAGAAGTTGATGCTTCGATCGAAAGGTTAAGAATTTCAGAGCTAGACGTAAAAAAGATTCAGGGCGAGTTTGTACCAGGCGACTGGAGTGACGAAACAACAGAAACAGAAGCGCTCGTAAGGCGTGAGCCTGTAGGCGTGGTTCTTGCAATCGTTCCATTTAACTATCCTCTTCTCGACAGTGTAAACAAGTTCACTTATTCCTTTCTTTCTGGTAATGCGGTTGCGCTAAAACCCGCATCCTCAGACCCGATTTCCACAATTCTGCTATCTAAACTCATTGAGCTTGCGGGTGTTCCCAAAAGGTCTTTTGCGCTTCTCACGCTAAGAGGAAGTGAAATGGGAATAGTTGTGTCCGACAGTAGGATTTCTGCTATAACGCTCACAGGTAGCACTGAAACAGGTATTTCAGTAGTAAGGCAAGCCGGAATAAAGCAGTTTTTAATGGAGCTTGGTGGAGGAGACTGCGCGATCGTGATGCACGACGCTGACACGGAGTGGGCAGCAAAAAGAATTGCACGAGGAGTTTATAGCTATAGCGGTCAAAGGTGTGACGCGATAAAGCTGATACTTGTGGAAGAAGAGGTTTACGAAAAGCTCAGAAGAAGACTTGTGGAAGAACTTTCAAAAGTGAAGGTGGGAGACCCAAGAGACGAATCGGTGGACGTCGGTCCTCTGATTGAACCTTCGGCTGCTGATACGATGATGCACGCGATAGAAGACGCTGTGAAGAAGGGAGGTTCTGTCATTGTAGGCGGAAAAAGGCTAGGTCCAACTTACGTGGAACCAACGCTTGTTGAAATACCAAAAGCTTTGGTAAGACAAACAGAGCTTTACCAGAAGGAGATTTTTGCACCGGTTGCGCTTTTAGTTGGTGTAAGAGGCGTCGAAGAAGCTGTGGAGTTTGCGAATGCGCGTAGTTACGGGCTTGATGCGGCGATTTTTGGTCGCGACATTTTCAAGCTAAGATACGCAATGCGCCATCTTGAAGTAGGAACGGTTTACATAAACGACTATCCAAGACACGGAATTGGGTATTACCCCTTTGGAGGCCGCAAAAATTCTGGAATAGGAAGGGAAGGAATAGGGTACTCAATCGAGTACATATCGGCGCCAAAAACAATTGTGTACAACTACAAAGGAAGTGGTGTTTGGGAATACCTTTAGTTTTTACCAAGGATGTGGCATAATTCAATACAATATTAATGAGAATTTATACAAATTTCGATGATGTCTTGATAAGCGATGACTGAGCGTGGAAGTTGTGGAAAATTCATATCTGGTCACAATCCAGAAAATTTTGCTTTCATGCTAGTTTGCCAAGGATGCCAGGAAAACGGGGATAAGCTCCTTGTCTAGGATGATGTAGTGCGTTATGTCCCTTCGTTTGAAGAGGGATGGTAGTCCCATTTCACCACAACTCAGGTTTGCACGCCATTGTCCATGACAACCACGTCCACTTCACCCGAGTCGCGCCAATAGTAAACAGGTGCACTGCACCCAAGATGAACCGCCACGGTCGCCTCCACTAGGCATGGCTCATCCACTGGAGTAAATGAGTAACTTGAGAAAACATGGTAAAGTAGTGGGTCTATGAAGTGTATTTTCTTATTCTTTCTGTGTTAAACCTTACCCGAAGCGTCCACGTGTTCGAGCACCATGGCTACAAGCAGGTTCTCAAGTGTTTCGATGTACGCTTGGGCGGTGTTCGGGGAGTCTATCGAAGTGTTTTTGGGAACACCCAGCCAGCTCACAGTGAGCACCTAGATCGAAGGATGAAATTCAGCACCTCTTTCATATAGCGATCACTCCGTCAAGCCCTTGACCAGTCCCCTCTAAGCCAGTCTAGCAGACTCCTGCGAGTAGCCTCAGACACCTTGCCATATTTGGCGTACTCTTTGAGCGCCGCGGGAAACCCACCTGAGGCGATAAATCCTTGGAAGAGCTCCGAAAGCCGTTGTCAGCAGTTTCGGTGTATGGAGGTTTATATAGGTTTACGAAATATACCTGTGGATGTGTGAGCGGGTGCACGCCCTCAGGCCGCGAACACAGGGAGGCTGTTCGAGGTGTTAAGGAGCTATACACTCCAACACGAGTGTGGAGAGGAGCTCGAGCCCCTGCTACGAGAATACAGGGACGCTGTGAACCAAATACTTGGAGAGCTTTGGAATA
>NEXD01000077.1 GCA_003019595.1 Candidatus Marsarchaeota G1 archaeon BE_D | reverse complement strand
GACAGTGACTGAGTATCCATTAGCGGCAGAGGTGAAGGTCACAGAAGTCGCCTGGAATGCAGAGGGGAAGCTTCCGAAGTTGCTTGCCAAACCATCGAGTAACAGCGTGTCACCTACGTAACCAAATGTGTTGTATCCGTTATAGATGTCTTGAACACCAAACGAAGGAGTCGCTGTATAGTAGGCCACCACTTTTGGAACGTAAGCGCCGCTTGCGTAGTAATCCTGTAACTCAACTGGATACGTACCGTTCGGTATACCAACACCATTCGAAGAGAGAGAGAACACTGCTGCACCGTTTTTGTCCGCTATGGCAAAACCCACTTGGGTGTTCAAGATTGGTGCAAGTAGCTGGGCGACGACAGAACCAGCACCAGCAAAGGGTGACGGGTGGAATGGGTCTCCTGCAATGAGTCCGATTGCTTGTATCTGAACGTCGATTGGCCCAGAGCCTGAAGACGGCGAGATTTGAGCGCTAAATAGACCGTTCGTCGGAACAGACGCTATGAACGGGTAGCTTGTTATACTCACGCCAGAGATGTCGAAAACCGCTACATAGCCAAAGCCTGGTGCGAGTGGTTGAACAATTGTTACGTTAACGCCTATTTTGTTGTTAGGAAGTGGCATCACCTTCGTGAAGTTTGGCGCAGTTGTGTAGGGCCCTGAGAACACGCCTCCGCTCGTTTGAGTTTGCGGGAAAACGCCCGTCGCGACCACTTGACCCTGTGCGTTTTCGATCTGTACGCTTTCTAATGTACCTGTGGGAAGACCGAAACCGTAGAACACTAGAGTCTGATAGGCTGAGTCAGCTCTTACACTATACAGGTTGTAAGCGTTCTGCGTGCCGGGGGGAGCGTACTGGTAGAGGTCTGGGTATATAACCGGAAGCACTTGGAAGGTTGCGCTGGCTCCGAACCTGTACAAGTCGCCACCGTTAATCGCGACAAAGAGGTAAGTACCAGTGATCAAGTCTGTGGGTAAAATCACATTGGCATGGAAGTTGCCGTTTGAGTCAGTAGTGGGTCCAGGATAAGTCTTAATCACGGGTGTTCCATTTGACGAAATGAGCTCATCAATCAGGTAAATCTTGACTGGCTCATTCGGAAGGAAGTTTGAGCCACATACTCTAACTGTGTCGCCCGGGTAGCCTTGAGAACCTACGACACCAGTTTGCTGGAAAATCGTGTAGTCACACACGAATAGCGAAGGTGGAGTTATCGTCTGCACAAGGAACTTGTTTGAAACCACAACCGTTGCACCTTTGTCGTCAGTGAGTTTTAGGTAGTAGTATCCTCTTGAGGCACTAGATGGGATAGTAACGTTCTGGTTTAGTAGAGCGTGGTTTGAGTTGAGCGGAACAGTGGCAAGCAGGGTGTCGGTGGAGGAGATCGTTGCCAAGTTGTTTGTACTCAGGTAAATTTCAACCGAACCGCCTGTAAATGCGTTGAGGCTCGTGTTCACGAGTACAGCGTTTCCTGGTCCAACTACCGTGGGGAGAACCTGAGCGGTAGCACCAGAACTCGCGGTAGCTGAGGCGTAACTAGTTGCGAAAGGAATCACCAGCGAGGCGAGGATTGCTACCAGTAACACTTTTGACAGAAAACACTTTTTTTCGTCCATTTTGTACACCCTTTTAGGGTAACCAACAAACCACGAGTAAATATATAAGGAAAGCTATTGACTTGTAAAAACCTAGAAAAAAACTGGTTTTTTCTTCAAAAAGAAAAAAGGGGTGGTCACTCGTAGATTTCGTATATCCAAGATGACAGAGTTGTTTGCTGCAATCCGACTGCGTTATAGTAATATCTTGGACCTGTGTTGAGTACGTACGTGTAGTACTGTTGCGTTGAATAGGCCCAGTACACCGAGCCAGAGACGTTTGACACGCTCAAGAAGTACACAGAGTTTGCGTTCAGCGTAATCGGCGATGGAAGAACGACCGTGTACCAGCCTGTGCCGTTCACCTGGATGTTTGCGGAGAACAGGTTTGACGAGAACACGCTGGTTCCAAGCGAGACTTGTACCATTCCGTTACCAGCGAGGTACAGCTTGATTATGCCAACCTGCGCCGTGCTCGAATTCGTGAAGAACGCTTGGCTTGCTGGAGCTTGTGAGGTTATGAGCATGTAGAACAGCTGGCTTGCAAGCGTCGCCGCTACTACAGCGGGTATGCTCACGGTGAAGCTGGTTGAGGCTGAGTAGTTGAGTAGGTCCACCGCGGTAACGGTGTATGTCCCTGCGGGAACGTTGGGTACCGTGAACACACCGGTGAAGTCGCCGTTACCATTTGTGGTGAAGTTGGCTACTTGTTGGTTTCCGAAGAACACCGCCACGGGCACAGACGAGCTAAAGGTCACACCCGTTATCGAAATGCTTGTGCCGGGTGATCCAGAATACGATGAGAGAGCTATAGCGGGTAGGAGTTTGAGTAGGGCTCTTGCGCTGTTACCCATCGCATCCTTTGCGACTACGTCAACGGTTATCGCAGGGCTTGGTGGAACTGTGAAGCTTAGCGAAAAGCCTCCTGTGGAGTTTGTGGTCAGAGTGAAACTCAGTGGTGGGGTAAAGTCAGCGGTGACGTTCAACTGTGTGTTTGGTGCAAACCCCAATCCTTGGAGTGTAACGCTAACACCCTCGTGAACCACCTGGGGTGAAAGTTGTAGCACTGGGCCTACGACAAAGTTAACGGACGCTAGCAAGGTTGAGCCAAAGTATGCAGAGATTTCGTACACACCCGAAGCGGTTCCCTGTTGAACCGTAAATCTTGCGCTGAACCCTCCTGTCGAATTGACTGTGGTGGTTATGGGTGAAAACAGCCTCGGTGTGGAAGTTATGGTTACCGTTGAGCCAGCTGGTTCGTTCGTGCTACCTTCAACCACTACTTGGGCGGGTAGTGCATTCGTGTTCACTGAAGGAGGTATCACTTCAAGCGCGTTGACTCTTACACTTAAAAGCGCGCTCGCAAGTCCTGTTGCCACAGGTGTTCCCCAACCTGACACGGGGTCGTACCCTTTGGTCGCGCTAAAGCCCAGAACGTTTGCTATCCCGTTTGTGATTGGGCTTGCGCCGTTGTTACCGTCAACAATATCGTTCAACGCTTTAAACGCTCCATTTTCTCCGAGTCCTGGGTTTTGGTATAGATTCATGCCTTCGCTATACAGAAACGGATTAAGGAAACCAGCTGGCAGTTTGCCGTGAGCTTGTAAATCGCTGTCTAAAACCGCGGTTGTCGCAGCCCAAAGCGGCGAAGAAAGGCTTGTCCCTCCTACTATAGTAGATGTCAAATCCGAAGATGCTGTAGGCGTTAACAACACTGGTGTGAATGGGTCGGCGTCCGCCGCAACGTCGGGCACAATTCTACCGCTTGTGCCCTGAATTCCGCACACGCTTGCTTGGTAAGTCGGACAAGAGAATATTTCGCTTGAGCCGCCACCCGTGCCCCAGCCAAAGAAAACGTTGGTGCTCCAAGCGGTTTCGTTGATTCTGCCACCGCCAGTCGAAAATGGTGGAGAAGACGTGATTGAGCTTACCGCCTGAGCGTAAAGCGTTGTTCCACCAACTGAGGTGACATAGGGGTCGCTTGCAGGATATATCACGTTCGGAAAGCCCAAGTGGTTGTCCGCAGAAGAGTCGCCAGAGGACGCGAACACAGAAATGCCTTCTGCCGCTGCCTGCTGATAAATCTGGTCGAGGGCGAAGACCACTTGTTTTGTCAGGAAAGGCTCGAACGCTCCCCAGCTCTGAGTTATCACATTAACCGCGCCGCTATCCACCGCGTAGTTCACAGCTTCAAAAAGAGAGTCTCCAGCGTCGAAAGCAAGATATAAGTTGATTTTTGCACCGGGAGCCGCTGCGTGAGCCCACTGCGTATCAAGCAGAGTTTCTAATATCCAACCTGTAACCAAGCCGGAGGCAACTGGTACACCTGTGGGATAAATCACGTTTATCTGAGTGTTCGGCAAGGAAAAGTCGGCGTCGAATTGATTAAGGTCTTGCTGAACACCTGGTGCTGTGTACGCGTCTACAATTCCTATCGTGATACCAGTACCGTTGTACCCAGAAGAGTAAAGCTGTGTGAGTGAGTATGCCTGTTGAATTTGCTGAGGGATATAAGGACCGTCTTGAAACCCACATCCAAAAGCTGTGGTGCATGACGTACTGATTTGCATGGGCTTTATCGTTTTGTTCAGGTTGATCACTTGGGGTGTAAACAGGGTGTAGTTGGTAAGTCCGAAAACCGCGGCCACCTGCAAATTTGAGGGTAACTCAACGGGTTGGGAATTCGCGTAGAACACTTGTCCTTTGTAGCTATAAAGCTGTATTGTTGTTTTAAGCGCTTGGCTTACCTGTGAAACCGTGCCCTGAGCTCCCACGATCAGCCTGTTTGCGCTAGTGTATGTCACTTGTAAGCCCTGCGATTCAAGGTAGTTCACAACTGCTTGATACTGCGATTCACTCGGAGAAAACATCGAATGGAATTGATCGGGCGTAAGATAGTGGTGGTAAAGCGGGGACTGTGGGTTGTAAATCTGAGTGATTAGTTGCGCAAGCTGGTCGCGGTTTTGAAGCGGTAGTATAATCGCAAAACTCACTAGTGTGTTAGAAGGTGCATTTCCGACCGTTTTTGCTGAGCTCACTATTGGTAGTACGCTACCAGGAATACTTACATACTGCGGTTGTTGAGAAGCATTGGCTGGTGTTTGACTCAACACACTCATAGCTGTCAGTGAACCGGTTATCGATGCAATCGCCAAAAGAGTGACCACTAGATAACTCAGACTTCCCTTTCTAACGCTCATACTACATCAACGCCAATTATGTAAACTTCTATATTAACTTTTCTTATTATCAAAAAAGATATTATACGATTTTAAAAATTGTACAGTAATCACAAAAAGAATATAACAATATATATTTCAGTAACCTTAAAAATTTTGAACATCCCCGACTTCATTCTTTGTATGAAACATCGAGTGTGACGTGATGACAAACTTATTCATCGATATTCGGTACGCATACAACTTTGTGTAAAAACAAAGTTAATATGGATACGTTGATTATTATGACCAATGACCACCACTATCGAAATAGACGGCTACTTAGAGCGAAAGCTTGACCTACTTGTGGGACTTGGGCTTTACGCCACAAAGTCTGAAGCAGTAAGAGACGCAGTTCGAAGGCTGCTAGAGCAAACCGACATCACAAAGATTGCGCTTGACATGTACTTAAAAGGCTCAGTGAGTCTAGGTTTTTGTTGTGAAATCGCCGACCTTTCATGCGACGAAATGCTTGCACTTTTACAAAGGAGAGGACTAAAGCCCAAACTTGGGGTCGAAAGCCTAGGAGAGCTTGAAAGCGAAGTGAAAGCGATCGAAAGCGCCGATTCTCTTCTCTTTGAGCTCCTTCCGCTTGCGGTTCTGGGTAGGTACCTTAAGCTTGATTTTGTTTCTTTAAGCGAAAAATCGTTTTTTATTGCGGAGCAACAGCTTGACGAAATCCCTTTTGACACAAGAAGAAGTGTGCTCACGCTACTAGGAGGAGACGAAAGCAGGCTTTCCGTTGTAAAAGGCATAAGGGGCGCTGAAGAGTTTGCGGCAAAAAATGGGCTTTCTATTGGCGAAGCTTCCTCTGTTTTGAGCGCCTTAAAAATCAAGGCTTTACTGATTAGCGACGACCAAAGAGTAAGAGATGTAGCGAGAATTTCTGGTTGTGCAGTAGCTTCTAGCGTGTCATTCATTGTTTATCTTCTTAGTTCAAACAAAACAAGCGAAAGAGAAGCACGCTTTGCGCTTGAGTCTGAGTTCTCTCTAGGATATTCCCTTCCGCTCACACCTACAGAGCTTTCTGCGCTTGCGCAAAAGCTGAAGGGTGGTTAGAGTGTCTTCAAAATTTGAGGATGTGGTGATCGCGCTCGACTCCTCTATCAGCATGAGGGCGAGGGACTACGAGCCATCGAGGTTCGATGTAGCAAAGGCCGCGCTCAAGAGGTTCATCGAAGTGAGGCTTTCCACATGCCCAATGGACAGAATTGGCATAGTCGCGTTTTACGGCTACGCACTTCCTGTTTCCGATTTGAGCTCAGACTTAAAAAAGCTCATTTCAATTGTCCAAGAGCTTAGGGTGTTGGGCGAAGCCACTAACTTAGGAGACGCGATCATAGAAGCAACAAAACTATTTGGAGAAGAACAAAAAGGATTGAACAAAAGGCTCATAGTTCTGACCGACGGCACTTTCAACGCCGGACCAGACCCAGTTGCGTGCGCGCTGTACGCGTTCTCTAAAGGAGTGGAAATTCACTTTCTCACAATAGGAAAAATCGAAGAAAGTGACAAGGCGGTGATCGAAGAGTGCACCGCAAAGACTGGTGGAAAGAGTGTTCACGCAGAAGATGTGAGCGAGCTAATGTCTCACATAACCGCATTCGCGGACAGAGTAAATGCGCTTACTAAATTGGCGTAACAGTTACTAGCAAAGTATATTTACATCCTCTGGTTATTGTGCGAAGTGATAAAAAATTGAGTCGTGGATTTGTCGCCATTTTACTTGCGTCTTTGTTCGCGCTTTTGGTTTCAGTTCCTGTTTTCCATGCTCAAAACGACCCAACTACCACGATAACAAAGTTGGTTTACGTGGGTACTCCTTTGGGCACCGTTGCGAACTACACAGAAGAGTACAGAGTTTTCGTGATTTTTAATAACAGCGTGATTGCATACACGGGTTACAACATGAGTTTTTCAGTTCAGGTCAGCGGTTTATCCCAAAAAGATTTCCTTGGAAACTATTACCAAGTAAACCTGCTAATTTCGATAAACAAAGTATCCGTTTTGCCAAACTACGCCAAGTTAAAGGCGCTCGTTAAACCTTTGCCAGTAGCTGGAACCACCGTTTCTGGATCTGAATTAACTGGTAACTTTTCAGTTAGACCGTTCTTCATAATTTCACCAAACGCGCCAAACAAAAGCCAAATAATAGGCGGTGTAAACTTTACGGTTTACAGGGTTTCGTCGTATCAGTATTCCCAAGGTTCGATACACTTTAATGCGCCCGCAATAATAATGCTCACACAATATTCTCCTTTAGCGAGCACGCAGATTAGCGGCAAATACGTTTACGACGCAAAAAGTGGTCTTTTGCTTTACTCCACAAACACAACTGTTTATAACACAACAGTCAATAATCTACCAGCACAGCTCAAATACACGACACAAGTGTGGCTTATTGGAACAAACCTTGCGAGCATCAATCCAAGTGGTAGCGAGCAACCCATCACTCCCAACACGGTGATAGTCACTCACTCTTACTCCGTCCTTACAACAGCGTTCATTGTGATTGTGGTCGTGATGGTGGTGGTGATCGCGCTACTCCTTGTTTTCGGTAGAAGGCGCTGAAGTCTCTTCTTGCTTTTGTTCCTCAACCTTTTTCCTTCTTCCCCTTCTTTGCGTCTTGTGTTTCGTTTCTGCACCCTTTAGATGCTCCTCAAGCTGAGTTGGAGTGAACCAAAGCACCCACTGAGGAAGAGCCTGTATCAGCTTGAAAGCTTCTTCCCAACCTGATAGCCCAAGTTTGTCTGCAAGCGCATCAAGCGTCTCCCCAGATTTGTAGTGCTCATGAATTATTCTGTAAAGCTCCTCATTCACCTGAATTTCCGTTTCCCCTATTTTGATCATGTGATAAAAACCCGTGCGTGTCTAATTAAGCTTGACTCACATCTGTGTGATTTTGATAGCGTGCGTGGGGCAAACGTTTTCGCATGCAAGGCAAAAGATGCAGTCTGATTCTCGTATTGGGTCTGATTTGTCGCACGCGTACTTTGCTTTGAGCTCAGGCTTGTCTGAGAGGTCAAGGTCTTGGCCTGTTCCCATCTTTCCAGGGTTGAGAAGCCACTCGAAAACCTGCACGGGACACGCGTCCATGCACGCTCCGTCTGCGATACAAGCTTCAAAATCCACCGCGACCATCGTTCCGTGTATTCCGAGCTTTGTGGGGTAAGGCTTTCCGTCCTCGTCGTACCTTTGCACACCCTCTGCGTAAACCTTGTGGTTGTGGTGCGTTCCTGTCTCAGGATACTTTGTGAGAAAGTCGGGGTCGATAGGCTTTGGCCTGTATCCCAAACTCTCAATCGTCACTTTTCCCATTGTGAACCAACCTATCCTTTTCAAAAAGTAAAATAAGCTTTTTGCACTTCAATGAAGGTTTCAAGTTTTTGTACGCTGGGCGGGCGGCGTGTAGACCATTCACGCGCGCCGTCCCACCGATGAACCACCTCATGTGAGCTACCCACTCCTGAAGGCTTCGCGCTTCAGCGACCGCGCTCGATCCCGCAAGTGTTACGGAGGCCTCGTGTCCACACGCTTTCGCGTACTCCGCGGTGTGAGCGTTTTTGTGTGACTTAAAGCTTTCGCAATCCCGCTTGAGGGAGGTTTTGGGAACCTTATAAGGGCTATTAGGCCCAAGGACTAAGGGATTCACGCGAATCTACGCCCAGTTCAAAATCCGAAATCGTTATTATTCTCTATTTGCTATTTAAGGCGTGTCTATCGCAAAGCAGCTTCTCGAAGAGCTTGAGACCAACGAAGAAGTAAGGAAGCTCTTTTTGAGCAAAATGGTTGTAAGAATTGCGGAAGAGCCAACTTTGAGGCTCACGCTGCTACACTCTTTGCTCACAGAGGTTGCGACGAAGCACGACTTGGAAGTCACAAAGTACGACGTGAACAAAAGGATTGACGACTTGAACAAAAGGATCGATGATGT
>NEXD01000076.1 GCA_003019595.1 Candidatus Marsarchaeota G1 archaeon BE_D | reverse complement strand
AACTCTTCGAGCAACTCTGTACCAGTTTTATTTTTTCTGTTTCACTGAGCTTCTTTTCGATGGCTTGTCTGATCACCTCGCTCCAGTTTATCTCCTTATGTCTTTTCATTTTGTAATATAGAGGTTCCGGCACTTTCGCAATTACTGTTTTCATAATTTATACGATTATATACGAATATAAAACTGTTTTGAAACTTGATAAATCTGGATAAAGGCTAAAAGCGGTAAGTGCGGTGGCACGTCGTCTACCCAAAGCTCAGAGACGGCGACAGCGTAAAAGATTGAAGGTAGTGGAAGCGCAAAGCTTTAACGCAGGTGTCTTCGTGTTCCGCGAAAAAGTGGATGCTGAGCGGTTAAATGGGGTGTTGGTTTTTTATTTTGATAGTGTGCAAGGCTTGTATAAGCTTTTACTTAAACGTTGTAAGCTCCACGGCACAGAGTTGAATTGGTGAACACATGTGAAACCCATAACGGTTAATGGGGCCGGCGAGATTTGAACTCGCGATCGCCACCGCCCCAGGGTGGTATCCTAGACCAAGCTAGACGACGGCCCCCGAAAGTTACTTTCGCTTGGCAAATAAAAGCATTAGCGTCTTTTTCTAAAAACAAAGGGAAGAAACAGAAAAACGAAGATAACAAACAACACGAGTGACACAATCGGAAAGATTGAAAAAGACGGCGAAACCAAAGGAACGAAGTTTGAGGAGGAAAGGTCGATCGTTCCACCCGGTAGCTCGATATAAACCGCTACACCCGTTTGCGGATTAAGGTAGGCTTCAAAGCCAATCGTGCGGTTTGCGTACGCGTAAGCGTCCACCTTGCCGTAAACCGTCTGAACGCTCGTTTCACCCAAGTAGCTCAGCGTCGCAGTTCCGATAGAACCAATCGAAACCCCGAAGTTCACGTCTTGAGAAAAGCTTGAAACCGCTGGATAGAACGCGGTTTGTGTGTAGTTGTCCAGAAAGAACGCAGGACCCTGAAGCTTTCCCTGTATCACGTTGCTCTTTTCAAAGTAAAACAGGCCGTCGGGTTCGCAAAAGAGCGTGGTGTAGTTCAGCGTTTCCGCGATCGAACCCGCTGTGGTGTAAACGAGCGTGCTACCAGGTCTTGCGAAAACTGGTGCGTTTACGCTCACTTTTTGCGTTGAGGCTGAGGTGTTGTAAGAAAGCAATTTCATCGCGAAGTACGCCTTTGTGTAGCTGTTTTCAACTTTATAACTCAGAAAAACGCCGTTTTTGGGGTCGACCACCGCGATTTTTGTTATTGGAGAGGCGCCTATTCCACCAACGCTTTCTGTGATCTTGTATTCGTAGTCGCCCGAAAAATTCCCAAGGTAATCAAAGAAAACCGCATAGCTACGTGTCACCACACTGAACGAGCGCGGAATCACCATTTGCTCTGGCAAAACCAAAAGGATTGCGGGAAAGAACGAATCGTCTAGATGAACGCCTTGCGAAACAAACGGATTGGAAACGCTTGTGTTGGAAAGCACTGTTAAGGAGAGATTTGGATTCACCGAGACAACTTTGATTTCCACGTAACCCGTGTAGTTCACAAGCTGGTTCACAACGTAGTATGAGCCACTGATCGAGTACTCAAAGCTCACGCCCTTTTTCGCAAACCACGGAAGGCTCTCAGAAAAGCTTGCGCTTTGAACAGAACCTTGGGGTAAAGCTTGCACAACTTGAAGCACGAGCAAAAAACACAAAACAAGCGCTACACGAAGTGACAAGCGGCAAGCCTCCCCGGCGCAACGCGCCTGAGTTCTGGCACTTGCGTCCTACATATTTCTTGAGCAAGAGGACAGCGAGGGTGAAACGGGCAACCAGCTGGTGGGTTGAGCGCGCTCGGAATTTCTCCTTTTGCCAAGCTTTTCACCTTGTAGCGCGGGTCTGGCACGGGCACTGCGGCGACGAGCGCCTGTGTGTACGGGTGCAGAGGATTTCTTGTGATCTCTTTAGAGTTTGCGACTTCCATCACTCGTCCCAAGTACATCACCACCACCTCGTCAGCAAAGAACTTGAGAGTTGCGATGTCGTGCGTTATCATCACAAACGTTTTCCCTTGGATTTTCAGGTCTCCCATGATCTTCATGATTTCGCCTCTTACGGAAGCGTCGAGCATCGAAACCGGCTCGTCCAAAATCAGCGCATCGGGGTTCATCGCAAGAACCCTTGCTATCGCAACGCGCTGCCTTTGGCCTCCCGAAAGGCTTGTGACCCTTCTTTGGGCGTAGTCCTGTGCTGGTGTGAGCCTCACTTGCTCGAGCGCTCGGAAAACGATTTCGTCAAGCTCCGACTTTGAGCGAGTAAGCCCTAAGATCTTCGCACCTTCCGAAACCGCGTCGTACACGCTGTAAATCGGGTCGATCGCATCGAAAGGATCCTGAAACACCATTTGAACGCGCCTTCTAAACTGCTTTTCTTCGCTCTTTGAAAGCTTGTAGATATCTTTGCCTTCAAAGTAAATTCGACCCGCTGTTGGTTTTACAAGCTTTACAATCGCCTTTGCGAGCGTGGTCTTTCCGCTTCCAGACTCGCCCACAATACCCAAAGTTTTACCCTTTTCCACGGAAACGCTCACACCGTCCACCGCTTTGAGCGGCCTGTTTGCGCCCTTTACCTTAAAGTAAACTCGTAGCTCTTCGGTTGCGATGAGTGCGCGCTCTTTCCATAACTCGGTCGCTTCAAGCGTCAAACCTCTCACCTCTTCACCGCGTGGCACGCGACCAAGTGTTCTCCGTCATACGCCTCAAGTGCGGGGTTTATTTTTTTGCAAATTTCCATCGCAAGCGGACAGCGGGGGTGGAACGGGCAACCCGAAGGAGGCGAAACCAAGTCTGGGGGACTACCTGGTATATAGCTATAAGGCGTGTCAGACCTTAAGTCGGGAACGGACTTCAAAAGACCTTGAGTGTAAGGGTGTAATGGTGTGTAAAAAACGCTTTCTGATGAGCCTAGCTCCACCAACCTACCCGCGTACATCACGCCAACCCTGTTTGCCACGTTCGAAATCACCGAAATGTCGTGCGAAATAAAAATCGCGGTGAGCCTTTCGTACTCTTTGAGCTCTCTAAAGAGTTCAAGAATCTGAGCCTGAATAATCGTGTCAAGCGCGGTCGTTGGCTCATCCAGAATCACGATTTTGGGTTTAAGGATCAAAGAAAGCGCGATCATCACCCTTTGCTTTTGACCGCCCGATAGCTCCCAAGGGTAAGACCTGAGTTTGGAAGGTTCCACACCAACCCTCAAAAGTAGCTCCATTGCCTTGTGAAGAATCTCTTCACGAGGCATGTCCACGTGTGCGTGCACAGTCTCAACAAACTGGTCGTCGATGCGATAAAGCGGGTCGAGCGCGTTCTGCGAAGCCTGAGGCACGTATGAAACCACGCGCCATCTCAAACTTTTGTTGAGAGATTCTTCGTCCATCGAAAGCACGTCCATTCCTTGTATTTCCACTCTCCCAGAAACCACTTCAGCGTTCATCGGAAGTAGCTTTAAAAGAGCGGTTGCAAGCGTGGTCTTTCCGCTTCCGGACTCGCCCACAATACCCAGGCTTTCCCCTTCTTCCAAGCTAAAAGAAACGTCGCTTACAGCGTGAAGTCTTCCGCGTTGCGTAAAGTAGTCCACGCTAAGCCCTTCAGCTTTTAAAATGGGCACGAGCACCACCTACGAGAATCTCGAAAACTCCTCTTGTATAGCAGTTCCGAAGAGGTAAAAGCCTACTGACAACGCGATTATCGAAAGCCCCACGCTCAGCGATATCCACCAAAGGTAGCCGTTTGACGCGGTCGCTTGGTTGAGCAAGTTGTTGAGCATGTTGCCCCAGGTTGGCGTGTTTATTATTCCGATACCCAAAAAGTCGAGACCTGCGTCGGCGATAACAAGCCCTGGGACGATATAGGTCACAAGCGCGATGATCGTCCCGGCGGTGTGTTTCAGTATGTGGCTTCTTACGATGTAAAAGTTGCTTGCGCCCATAACCTGAGCCGCCTGAACATAAGTCCTTGTTTTGAGGCTGAGCACCTGCGACCTCACAATCCTTGACACGCCAGCAAACCCCAAAAAACCTAGTAGCAATGTTATAAGTAGCGCTTTGTTGGGAACTGCGTGAGTTATCGTAAAGATCGTGTCCAAATCGATTAGAAGAATCAAGCCAGGAAGTAGTAAAAGGAAATCAAAAAGAAAGATGAGCGCGCTATCCACAAAACCACCAAAGAAGCCTGCGACAAGCCCCAAAAGCACGCCGATTGCCATTGTGATCGCGCTTGCACCAAAACCGATACCGAGCGCAAGCCTTGTTCCTGTGACAAACTCAGACCACACATCGGCGCCGTTTGCGTCGGTTCCGAGTAAGCCGTAAATCTTTCCGAAAATCTGAAACTTGAAGTCGGTTTGCTGTAGCGCGATGGTATACTTACCGTGAGGGATCACCAATATGAGCTCGCCCACCTTATACTCCCCTTTTTCGGAAAAAAGCGTTTGGCTCACCAAAAGCGGGTTTACGCTTTTATTGAGGTACACAAGCGGCATGTACGCTGAGGCGGTGGTTATTGCGCTAATAAAGTTCCAAGCTCCCTTGTTCAGCGTGGACTGTGTGTTCGTGGCGAAGTAATTGAGGTAACCGCTTCCCAAGTTCGGGAGAGACTCCAAGTACGTTTGCGCGCCGCTATCCGCAAAAAGCGCAACAGGGTATACACCCTTTTCGTTTTGAACGAAGAGAAAGATCGCAAGAGACGCGCCCTGAACCGTTATTGGCTTAACAAGTAGCTGAGCGTAAAAGTAATCCGGCGGTTGATAGTTATATCCAAACTCGTGGTAAAGGTAAAGCGGAACAGGGGTCGTGGAGTCTCCTGTAAGGTTCACAAGCTCGCTACCAGATGTTGGGTCGTAAGACACAAAAGCTCCGCTTATAGGAGGTAAAACGCCAACAGGGCCGCTTTGAGAGTACTTGATCACGGGGGAGTTAACGGGGTCGAGCACCTGCCAGTACTGGATCGCGCTTGGCACCTTAAAAAGCTGATACGACGGTGTAGGAGGAAGGATGATGTTGGGAGGAAGAGAGGAATAAGGAGGAAATATTCGCGCCCAAGCGGGAGGGGAGTCGGGAGATGCCACAAAGTAAGCCTTCGGGTTGTACGCGTTGCTAAAGGGTGCGATGAGGGGAGCAAGAAGCGCGATCAATGCGAAAAAAAGGATTATCGCAAGACCGACTATAGCGTCACGCCTTCTTAACACGCTTTTCACAAAGCTCAAGCTACTCACCAAGCCTGATTCTTGGGTCTAGCATCGCGTAAACAAAGTCCAACACAAAAAGCACAAGAAGAGTGTACAGCCCAAAAAGAAAAGTCGTGGATATGAGAAACGGTATGTCGAGCGTGGTAGCGGCCAAAACGCTCGCATAGCCGATACCTGGAAACTGAAAGATCACTTCAACAAAGAAAAGCCCGTAAATCAAAAACGCAACGTCCAACCCAACTTGGGTCACCCAAGGAAGAAGCGCGTTTCGAAAGGCGTGCTTGTAAAAGATTTGTCTCGAGGGTATTCCGCGCGCCCTTGCGTAAATCGCATAGCTTGACGAGTTGTACTCTTCGATGATGTTGTTTCTCAGTAGTTGCTGCCTGTGCCCGAAACCCAAAATCGTAAGAACGATTATAGGCAAAGTCGCAGCCCAAAGGTACCTCAAGTAGTACTCCAAACCAGTGGGGTGGCACACACCACCACAGTTCAGCGCAAAAGCTAGATTAATCGGAAAAATCCTTGCTTGGTCGGCAAGCACAAAGTAAAGGATAGGACCGATCCAAATCACTGGTAAGAAATAAGTGCCGATTGAGAAAATCGAAACCGTTTTGTCGCCTATTTTTCTTTTTGAGTTTATAAAAGATTTTGCGGCGTAAACGCCAAAAACGATACTAAGAACGCTTGTTGTGATAAGAGACACACCAGAAAGAATCAGGGAGTTTGGAAGGTACTGCGAAACCACTTTGAGAACTGGTTCTTTAAAGGTTGGGCTGTACCCAAAGTTGAAAGTGAACATGTTAAAAAGAAAGTGGTAAATTCTTAAAGGTAAAGGGTCGTACAGTCCGTAGGCCTTGGCAATTGTGTCCACAAGTAGAAGTTGCGCCTGTGCTTGTTTTGGGCTAAGCTGTGTAATCCCAGCGAAAAGAAAAGCCACATTAAAACCCAAAAGCTGAGGTATCACTTCGAAAAGAAAGAAAGAAACAATTGCCAAAAACAATAGCGTGACAAGTCTGTTGATTAGCCTAAAAACCACAAATTTGTAAGTGGCCATTATCAAAAAAAGAGAGAAAGGAGGGGTTAATTAGGTTGTTGGTCTCCTTGTTGTCGCAGCCACAGCGATGAAGATCAGGGCGATAACCACTAAGACGACCACTAGAATTGTTGCGCCCGAGATTGGGCTTGATGTCTTTGTAACAGAAGTTGGTGATGACGTCGTAGTAGTGGTTGTAGTAGTGGTTGTAGTAGTGGTTGTAGTGGTGGTCACCATTGGCGTAACTGTTAGCGTTCCGTACTCGTGTAGCGTGTACTCGTTTGAGGTGGTTTGGCCGTTACCAAAGTACATGTAAGGCGAACCCGTCCAGTTGAGAACCGCAACAAGCGTGTAAGTTCCTACTGGTAGAGAGCCCGTTGGGATGCTTGCCACATACGTTCCGTTACCTAGTGAGGTGAGCGGGTAGCTTGCGACTTGCGAAAGTGTTTGGCTGTTTAGCACGTAAAGCGTTCCAGTGGCAGTGGTCACAGCGCTCATCGAACCGAAGTAGCCACCAGAGGTTGAACTGAACGCGCTCGGGTTGAAAACCTCTGCGTTAAACCTGAACTGCGCGCTTGTTCCTTGGCTTGCGCTAATCCAGTAGGTGTACGGGTTTGCTAGGAAGTAAGACGGGAAGTAGTAAAGCTGGGCGTAGTTTTGTGAAGAACTCCAAGCGCCAAACACGTACGGGCCTGAGAACAGCTCTTGTGGAAGGTACTGAGACGCAGACTCTGAAGCAAAGCTTGCGGGTTGCACCTTACCCAAAATGTGTTCTGGTAGAATTGGCACACCATAAATGTTTAGAATATTGAAAACTGAAGTTGTGTTAAAGTAAATCGTAATTTGGTAAGGATCGTTCGGTGGTACGTAAGTTGCGACAAGCCCAGTTGCTGCGCCAAACCACTCAAGACCTGGATTTTGAGACTCCGCGGTGTAGTTCACTATGACACCAGGGTCTATTTCTATCGTTTGAACCGATGAGTTGTACGGGTCGGATGAGAACCCACCAAGGTCAAGCCACCAGAGGCTAAAGTTGTAGTCGAGCGCGGTCACAGGTACACCGTCCCACCACACCTGGTTTGGCAAGAAGTTCATCGTGACAACCGTTCCGTTGTACGGGTGACCGTTTGGCGTGACACCCGCGCCCGCGCTCACAGTATAGTTGTAAGCCGCGTAGGGGAAGAGCTGAACCGGGTTGTTCAGGGAAACTTGTAAAGGCGTCGTGTACTCGTTACCAAGTATCTGAAAGTCGTACAGGGTGGTTGCGATGTACAGGTTAAGGGTGTCTGGTGCTTGGGGTTGACCAAACCTGTAAAGCGTTCCAAACGTCGTGTTGACTGGGTGAATGTCTGCCGGGAAAAGCTGGCCGTATGGTGGCTCGCTGATGTAACCCTTCCACGTGTCAACTCTCACAGGAATTAGGTTGACACCCCAATCTAGTATTACGTAAGGAAGGTCTTCTTGTAATATTGTGCCAATTTGCTGGGCAAGCTGCGTTGCTTCTTGGTAGGTTGCGGCTTGCGTCAAAAGCTTAGTTGAAAGATCCCAAACAGTTTCGTTCGTGTAGTCTTGGTAGTTCGTGTTAAGAGGATAGGGACCAAAAATGTAGTAAACCCAGCTTGGGTTTACAGGCGCACCAAGTATCCAACCGATGTTGTACATTTCGTAGTTACCCGTTGGCAATAAGGTGTCCACAAAGGTGTTAAAGTTCACAGGAACGATTTGTATGCTCAGGTTGATCGACGCCGCAGCGTTTGTTATAACCGAAAGAACCTGCTCACGTAGTTGCACGTTTGTACCGCTTGAAGTGTAAATTGTGAACGTGGGAACTCTTGTTCCGTTTGAAAAAGTCCAGTAGCCCTGAGCCGGATGGTCCACAAGACCAGCAAGCTCTAACTCCTGTATCGCGGCGGTTGTGTTGTATGCGCCGTACTTTTGGTAAGCCTGTTGCTCTTGAGGAGAGAAGTACTGACCGTAAACCTGTGGTAAGTAGTAGTAAGGTGAAGCAATACCCAGAATTCCGTTGTACAAAACGGAAGCGATCGCTTGGTAGTTTGTAAGGTGCTGAATTGCGCGCCTAAAGTGCACGTTTGAGAACGGATACACGTGAACGTTAAAGCCGAGGTAACCAAAGCTGTTTGCAGGAGTTTCGTTGATCGCAACCTCTCCCGCTTTGACGTACGCTTCTAGCTGGTTGTACTGCTGAATGCTACCAACACCCCCTGCGTCGTACTGAATATAGTTGTTCACGAGAGCCTCGATAATCGCTTCGCTTGTAGTAAACCAGGTAAAGTAAATGCTACCAATATATGGTCCCCAGTATTCCCCCGTTGAGTTCAAAACCGCTACGTTACTTGGCGGTGTAGGAGTTCCGTAAATCGAGTAGGGTGGCAGGTATGCGCCCTGAGCTGACACTTGATTTGTCACACCGAGTGCGCCTAGAATTGACAGTGTTACTAAGAAGGCAACCAAGACCGCTACACTTTTTAAAAAATCCGTCC
>NEXD01000075.1 GCA_003019595.1 Candidatus Marsarchaeota G1 archaeon BE_D | reverse complement strand
ACGGTTACCCTGAGCCTTTCACCCTCAAGCTTTATGAGTGTTTGTTTGGCTCTTGCGAAGAGTCTTTTCGCAGTGGGTCTTCTCCTCTTTCTTTCTCCTTTAACATAGTTTTTCCTCCAAGTCTTAAAATGGAGTAGGCTGTCTTTATTGCCGAGTCAACCCAGTGGGCTGCGAAAGGCCACTCTTGGAGGAGGCTTTCCCTGAGCTTCTTCTTGTACTTCCCGCTGTGGACGTCCACCTTGTACTTGGGTAGGAGCCTCCACTGCTTCTTTCCTGGTATCTTCCTCTTTTCCCACTCTATATGGCTCCAGAGTTCTTCGAGTATTCGGTTGACCACGTCCCTGTGCGCTAGAAGCAGTGGTAAGAGCTCATCCCCGAGCTCATGCTTGAGCGAATTCTCAGCACACTGAACACCCTGTGACCCTTTATGAGCGCACACCCGCTCACACACATATATTTCATAAACCGATATCCTTATAATCTGAAACTGCTGACAACGGCGTCAGCGTGCCATTTTGAAAAGCAAACGGTTTACTCGAGTTTACGATGACCACCATAGGTGCAGAATAACCCGCACCGAACTTTTGTGTGAGCAAAGCGTTCGCCTGAACACTTGGTAATGAGCTTGGCAGTCCTTGATTCAGATTTGTCGTTGTGGGAAGGGTGAACCAAGCGTAGATTGCGGGTGCGCTAACAAGTAGCACAAAGCCCAAAACAAAATACTTGTGTTTGCTCGAAAAGCTTGCGGCTTTGTAAAATCTGGAGCTTCTTGTTTTTTCGATCGAGAGGGTTTTGAGCGAACTTTTGAGATTCTTGGTCCGATATAGCTTGTTAGAGCTGGTAAAAGCGTCGTCACAAGTAAAACGCTAAGAATCACACTCATAAACAAAACAGGCCCCCAGCTTCTTAGCTCCGCCACAAAAGACAGCGCTCCTAGACTTGCGGCTACGGTTATCCCGCTAATAAGCGCTACCCGCTTTCTCCATCGCAACGTGGAGAGCTGTGTGTTTGTCCCTTCCCAATCTAAGTTCTTCGCGATACCTTGCAAGCATGAAAACCAAGTAGTCTGTGGTCACTCCAAGAATAACCGCTGAGAGAGTGTAGTTCACAACGAAGTCTACGCGCATAAAAAGCACCCCTGTGACGAAGATCGAAAAGTAGCCAAGAGCGGTGGCAATGGAAACGAAAACCAAGTCCAAAATTGGGGCGACTAGCGAAACCAAGGTGAGAGAAACTGCGAATGCAAGAAGCACAAAGGTGAACGCGAACACGATGCCCGCTTTTTTCGTTTGCTGTTGCGTGTCATATGCGAGTGCTCCCTCCCCAGTCAAGTAAGCGTCACTTCCGAAGTACTTTTGCAAAAGAGAGCGAATCAAGGGGGTGGCGGCTTGAGCGGGATAGAAGTTGTTTTTGCCTCGATACTCTTCTGACACGTTAAAGTAAACACAATTTGAGTTGTGTTGTCACTCGATAGGTACCTTTGTAAAACAAAGCTAGGCGCACCGAGCAAAGAAAACATTTTCACGTAATTGTAGCCAGTGTCGCCTTTTCTAGATATAGCTTGAACGAGCTGCGGCGACACAAAACCACCGAGCGCTTTCGACACCAAAAGCGATTCAGCGTCTTTGTAGTTTGTTATGTTCAGTGTGGAAACAACATAGTACTTTTCACCGTAGTAAGATCTAGCTGCCTCAAGTGTAGCGAAATTCACTCTTTGAAGAGCGGAAAGAGTGGTATTTGTGGAAATAAGGTAGTTCAAAAATAGGCTGTCGTATTCCCCAAAACCCGAAGCTTTTTGGTAAGCTTCGAGGATTTTTGAATTAGAAAAATTAAAAGCCGACCAGTTTGAATAGAACGCACTAGGAAACGCGAAAACTTTTCGTGCGAGCTCGCTCACATTATAGATCTCGTATGTAAAGTGTTTTGTTGCCCAAGAATTTGTCCAAAAAACTAGCGTACGACGTGTACACACTCTGTGATGAAGAAAAATATGGCACTTGCGAAAGAGCTTTCTCAAAGCTCAGAGTTTTGTTAGCGGTTTGCACCGAATACGCGTCTTGTTTTATGAGCGCTATAAGTGTGGAGTTTTGAGGGAGCACGCTAGAAATAAGAGCTTGAGCTCTTTGGGATTCGCTGTTTTTTGGTAACGCGTTTGAAAGAGAGTAATTCAAGTAACTCGAATAGTGAAGAAGTGAAGGTGTGAGCGCTATCAGAGCAAAAACCCAAATTGCTATAACAAGCTTACGCCTTCTTATAGAAAAGCTGATTATCGACATAAGCTCATTTGAAAACCAAAAATCTTAAGCGTAATCCTGAATCCACTTAAAAAAAGTGACATTTCCACATTTTAAATAAGTGAGGAATTGTCGCAATTTTTAAAATCAAGTTGTTGAGCGTTTATTACTTTTATCTCTTAAGAGAGATTGATAAAAAATGGCTGACATCGTTGACATAGCACTTGGTGCGGCAAACTTTAAAACGCTTGTGAAAGCGTTAAGCGCCGCAAAGCTCGTGGACGCACTGAAGCAACCTGGACCTTTCACCGTTTTTGCGCCTACCGACGAAGCTTTTTCAAAGCTTCCAGCAGGAACAATAGACGCTCTTCTCAAAGACATTCCAAAACTCACCGCTGTACTCACTTACCACGTGGTTTCAGGCAAAATAACTTCACAAGACGTGTTGAAACTCACCGCTGGAGGAAAAACAGCCGAGGCGAAAACGCTACAAGGCCAAACCGTAAAACTCAGCGTAAGAAACGGTGAGGTGTACGTGAACGACGCAAGGGTGATCAAGGCGGACATTTTCGCAACAAATGGCGTGATTCACGTAATAGACAAAGTGATTTTACCACAATAAAAATTTAAACCTTTTTCATTTTATTTATGGACGAGTTTGACTTCGGAATAACGCTTTTACTGTCCAAAAATTCAAGGCTTTCTCCAGAAAAGATAGGCAGAGAAATTGGACTAAGCGGAAATGCTGTGGTAAATCGTATAACAAAACTAGAGAAAGAAGGAATTATTGAAGGTTACCGCACAATCCTCAAACCTTCTGAGTTTGGAGCCGCCACAGCGGTTCACTATTTTGAAAACAAAAGGAAAAAATTGGTTTCGAATCTGTCGACACTCACGTCTCTTCCCTATGTTTACGCTTCGCTTTCTTGCATCACAGGCGATGTGCTTGTTATAACTCTCGCTGGCTCACAAAAAGAAGCGAACGAGCAAGCAAATCAGCTTGTAGAGCTATTTAGAGAGCTTGAGCTTTTCAGAACTTTTTACATGGAAGAAAAACCTTCTGTTAGGCTGAGTAAGAGGGATTTAAAGATAGCAAACTACCTAATAAAGAAGCCAAAGGCGAGCGTGTCGGCCGCCGCAAAGGAGCTATCGCTTTCAACCCGAACTGTGAGCCGCAGGTTGAACAGACTAGTGCAAAAGCGCGTTTTAAGGTTTACCGTCAACCTTCAGCTTAGTAAGATTTCGGGATATGTGCCTTACTACCTGTTTTTTGAAACGCTTTTAGAGGCGCAAAGGGATACGCGCTTTGCTGGTATTGCTTTGCACAGTGCGGTTTGGAGCCTTCCCCTCACAAAAACGAAGTACGTTTACGCGATTTGCAGAAGAAATTTCTCACAGGTGGAAGAAGATTTGAAGTTATTGGAAAGTAGCGATTGGATTAAGGAGTACATGGTGATGTTTCCAAGTCGCTTTTTCGTGAACGACAAACCCATGCTTTCTCTTATCGAACAAAGATTGAAAAGATTCAAAAATACTTAAAAACCGTTACGACAATTCTCGCTTATGAAACTTGGTGTAAAAGAAGCGCAGTGGCTTGTCGAGGGTGCAACAATTCTTGGTGTGGGCGGTGGAGGAGACCCAGAGGCAGGTTTGAACTCAAATCTGTTTTGCAACGTGGAAAAAAGCTTGTTCTTTTGGAGCTTGATGAGGTAAACGACAATGACTTGCTTGTCAGTCCCTACTACGTGGGTTCTGTGGCAAAGCGCAAAGTCTCAAAAACGCAAACGATAGAGGAACCCTTTGTCGAGGCTATAAGCATAATTGAGCGCTTCTTTGGGAAAAAGGTGGGCGCAACCGTTCCCTCAGAAATAGGCGGGGGTAACACCGCGGCAGCGCTTGCGATAGCCTCACAGTTAGACATCCCCACGGTTGACGGCGACTTAATGGGAAGAGCTGGACCTGAGCTACACCAGAGCACGATACACATCTTTGGAATTCCGCCCACGCCTGCGGCGATTGTGAGTGAAAGCGGAAACAAAGTTTTGGTTGAGGCTACCTCGAGCGTGGACGACTACGAATCAATAGCGCGCCATATCAGCGTGATTTCAGGAGGCCACGCGGCGGTTGTGGACACGCCTCTTACCAAAGAGCTAGCGAAAAAATGCGTAATACCGAACACGCTTTCTCTTTGTATACAACTAGGAATGGTAAGAGAGCAAAGTGAAGAAAAAGGAAAAGACCCAGTGCAAGCGGTGGTTTCCAAGCTCAAAAACGGAAAGGTGATTTTTAAAGGAGTTGTTTCTAAATACAAGTGGGAGGACAAAGCGGGCTTCCTTTTTGGAGAGGCCACTTTAGAAGGAGTTGGCGAGTGGAGATCTCACACTCTAAAAAGCTGGATCAAAAACGAACACATCTTCGCCTTTTTGGACGACAAACCCTATGTAATGCCTCCAGACCTCTACACCTTTGTCACGCCTAGAGCAAAGGGAATTACAAATGACGCGCTCAAAGAAGGAATGGAAGTCGTAGTGATAGGCGCAAGCGCTCCAGAAATCTGGCGCTCGGAGGCTGGGCTGAAACTATTCGGACCAAGACACTTCGGTTTTGACTACGATTACGTTCCTTTTGAAAAGCTTGCAAGGTGAAAGCGAATGGACGCGGTTGAGCGCGCTGCGCAAAAGCTTCTTGTTGAAATACTCAAAGTAAAAAAGGACGAAGTTGTTTGCGTCACGTGTGATTTTGAGGGAGACCTTGATTTCGCTTTGAAGATTTGTGAAACCGCTCACAAAATCTCCGCAAAGCCACTTTTGCTTTACTCAAGCTCTCCTCCACACGTCGGAAGGGCTGGCGAACACTACTTGCCAAAAGACGCTTTAAAAAGCGCTCTTCTTGAGTGCGATGTGTGGATCGAGCTAAATCAAAAGTGGTTGCTTTACTCAAGCGTGTACGAGGAAGTGGTGAAATCCAACAAAGTGAGGTACATATGCCTTGTTGGTATGAACAAAGACATGGCGGTGAGGTGCATCGGAAGGGTGAACGTACCTCTTTTGCTGGAGTTTCAAGTAAAGCTACAAGAGCTCACAAAAAGTGCAAGAAGCGTTATCACTGGTATGAGCGAGTTTTTGAGCGCGTGAACGTAAATCGCTCTTCTTCTACCAACACCCTTCATGATAGCGGTTCTGTAAAACTCCGCGCTCATGCTTTGTAGCATCGAAGAGCGTGTTATTCTTGTGATGATGCCAAAGGATATGAGCGCAAGCGAAAGGGTGGGAAGAACCAAGTGTCTTAATGCCGAGTAAAAGAACGCGTAGTCGTGCTCAAGCAAGGAGTCTATGAGTAAGAAACCCGTTATTTCGCGAGGTGGGGAAAGCGCGGGGTTTGCAAGCTGTGTTGGCGGTAAAAGCTTTAGCTCGTACGCAAGAAAAAGCTGTAGAAGAAGCGCGACCAAGAAAGGAGGCATGCTCCAGCTCACAAGGTAAAAGAATCTTACGGTGTAATCACCAGCGCGATCCTTGTGTGCCGCGGCAAACGCGCCGCTATAAACTCCCAAAAACGCGGTGAGCATCATCGCAAAAACCACAAGCTCAAGCGTTCTCGGAAAGTAAACCGCGATAAGAGAAGACACTGGTTGTTTGAAGTAAGGTGATACACCGAAGTTGAAGCTCAAAGTGGAAATGATATAGTAGTAAAGCTGAACGTAGTAAGGCTGGTTCAACCTGTACTCCACGATCACCGCTTGAACCACAGATTTGGAGGTGTGCGGTCCAGCCCAGATGTACGCCGGATTGGGCGCTACAACGTGGGTGAGCAAAAAGGTGAGAGCCGCAACTCCCAAAACGAGCAAAAAAGAGCGAATCGCTCTTCCTATTATGTATCCCAAAAGCCCCAAAGCCTTTCTTGAAATAAGCTCGTGTGTAAAAAGTTTATCGAAACGCTTATTACTCAAACTTCTTTTTGAGTTTTTGCGTTGGAGTTTGAAAAGGTTAAGTGTGGACGCAAAACCTTCGACCCAAAAAGCAGAAGCGCGGGTAGACACCTCACTCACACGTGCAACCTCGAGCTCAACCACTTAGGTAAACACGTGTGTAGTTGTGGTACGAGTGGAGCTAGTCGAGTATGTGAACTAGCTCGTCCACGCGACTCACGACATGAGACCAGCTTCCTCCATAGCGGTTGAGCAAAACGGTTTTTACGCCTAGCTTTTGCGCGCTTTCAAGGTCGTAGCTCGGATAAGAAGAAACGTGTAGCACTCGCTTTGGGTCGACGCGCATGATTTCGTACGCTTTTTCGAACGCTTTTAAAGAGGGCTTGTAAAAACGCGTGTGCTCCGCTGTGATCACCCAGTCGAAAACGTTTTGCAAACCGCAAAGCGTGATCGCAAGCAAGCTTTGTTCTGTGTTCGAAATCACGCCGAGTTTGTGCCCCTTGGTTTTGAGCTTTTGTAGTCCTAAGATTGTGTCTGGAAAAGGAGGAGACTTTGCAAAACAAAGAACAAGCGCATCGCCGTACTCATCCGAATAGCGAGCGCCCATCACACTCTTTAAGCTCTGCTTTAGAATTTGTGAGTAAGGGGCGTATTGCGTCAAACCACTCACTCTTCTAAACTCCTCGCGAAAGAACTCTTCGTGGTTCACTCCCAAAAGCTCTAAACAACCCTTGATAGAGCGCTCCCAGTCAAAAAGCGTGCCGTAAACGTCGAAAGTGACGATCACACCCTTTTCTTTCTCTACAGCTTTTTAAGTTGCTCGTACACGTATTATTTTTCGAATCGCTTTTATCGCCCGTCCGCGTAAAAAGACAAAATGAAAGCGGTGGTTTTGATCGATGGAAAACCCGTTTTAAAGCAAGTGGACGTTCCAAAGCTTTGTCATGGCGACGTGTTAATTCAGATGAAGGCTTGTGGGTTGTGTGGAACGGACATCGAGAAAATCGGCGGGCACTACACCGCGTCTCAACCGATTTTGGGACACGAACCTACTGGAGTGGTTTTTGAATCTTTAAGCGCAGACGTGAAAGTCGGGCAAAGAGTTTTCGCGCATCACCACGTGCCTTGTTACGAGTGTTACTACTGTTTGAACGGTAGCCCGACGATGTGCGCGTACTACAGAAAAACCAACCTTGACCCAGGGGGCTTTGCGGAGTACTTCAGAGTGCCCGAGTTCAACGTTTCTCGTGGCGCGATTCTCGAACTTCCTTCCCACGTTTCGTTTGAAGAGGGTTGCTTTGTAGAGCCTCTTGCCACGGTTTTAAGGGCGCAAAAGAGGGCCCTTCTTAAAAAGGGAGAAAGCGTTTTCGTCGTGGGCGCAGGCCCTATGGGTGACCTTCACATAATGGTGGCAAAACACTTTGGCGCGTCTCAGGTTTTTGCGTCCGATTTGTCGCAAACCAGACTCGATTTTGCTTCAAAAATCGGCGCAGATTACGTGTTTTCTGCGCAAGAATCCCCTGAAAAAGAAGTGATAAAACTTACGGACGGAAGAGGGGCTGACCTGTCGATAGTAGCTTCAGGCTCTCCCAAGGCGGTTGTTTCCGCTTTGCGCGCAACGAGAAAAGGAGGAAGGGTTTTGCTGTTTGGCGTTCCTTACAAGGGCTCCTTTCTTGAATACGACTTGAGTGAGCTACTCAACAACGAGCTTTCCGTAATACCGAGTAACGCGGCGGTTGAAGAGGACACAAGGAGCGCGCTCAGCCTTATCGCACAAGCGAAAATAAACGTAAGCAAACTGGTGAGCAAGCTTTACACGCTCGATGAATTCGAAAAAGCGGTTGAAGACTCGCTTGCAGGAAGAGTGATCAAGGCGATTATCGTTTCTGAGAAAACTAAAGGCGCGTCAGACTAGGTCAGCCTCATCACACTCAGCATCTCCGGGACACATCACTCGCGCCTTGTTAAAAATCACAAGCTCGTATTCAAATTTTGGTTCTCAAAAAGCTTGGTGCTTTTGGAAAAAGCGTTTCCAAAACCTTGATAAGCGTCGAATCTTTTCGGTGCGTTACAAAAACTGGGGTTAAGGGGGCGTAAAGCCTCGCCTCTTTGAGGAGCGAGGATGGATAGCCCCCTTATATTTAAATATGAGTTCTTCTATTTTTCTCTTAGTGACGCTAATGACGCTCCTCCCGAGCTCGATTGAGGGCTTAATGGGACTGTGGGAGGAGCATCTAGTATCCCTCTTAAAGGGACTAGACTGCTGGATGATAGTCCCCTCTGTGGGGGGAGCTCTGGCGCCCCCTACTGCCCCTCAAATGAGAAATGTAGTCCCGAATCGATGAGGGGAACGATGAGCCCTCTGGGAGGGAACCCTCGCCCTTCCAGGACGGGGAGACGTCAGAATCGAAACTTTCGTTCTCAGTTAATAATACGCAAAAAGCGGTGCACTCGGATTTTGCGGTTTTTAAACTCGATTCTTTCGAGTTTTTTGGTGTGGTGTTTGCGTTTTTCGGAAAAACGTAAATACATCCTTTTGAAATTCAAAATATGGGGAGGTGAGTCTTCTTGGCCAAGAAGAAGAAGACTGAAGAGAAGAAAGAAGAGAAGAAAGAAGAGAAGAAACAGTGATTT
>NEXD01000074.1 GCA_003019595.1 Candidatus Marsarchaeota G1 archaeon BE_D | reverse complement strand
CACCTATTGTGGTGTTTGAAAGAGCCACCCACTTGTACTCGACCATAAAGTTAAATACTTAATTGTTAAGATTTAAACTTTTCGAATTGATTTGACATCAGTGTGATTGGGTTATTCTGCCAATCGTTATGTGCCACTCTCTGAGCGTGTAGCTTATGCAGTTTTCCCTTGCATAAGGGTCTTTTTCGGCAAGCGCCTTTGCTTCTTCCAACGATGAGGTGAGCCAAATGATCATCGCACCTTCAGCATCGTGAAAGCGACCAGCCAAAAGCAACTTCCCTTGTTTTTCGCACTCGGTCAAGTAGTCAAGGTGGCGCTTTCGTAGCTCTTCGGTTGGCGTCTTAAGATATTTGGTGATTTCTACGACAAACACGAAAACCACAGCGTTTTAACTTTAATAAGTTTTTTGTAAGTCGAGATGCTTGCGAAAATCCTTTAAGTTACGCCGAAAAGTTGCTTTGTCACAAAGAGGCTGAAACTTGTGCCAGAAATGGTTGTTTTGGTTGACGAAAACGACCGCGAAATCGGAGTTTTGGAAAAACACGAAGCACACAGAAGAGGAAGGTTGCACAGGGCTTTTTCCGTGTTCATCTTTAACTCTCGCGGAGAAACGCTTTTACAAAAAAGAGCGCAAGACAAGTACCACTCAGGCGGGCTTTGGACGAACGCCTGTGACGGTCATCCGAGACCAGGCGAAGGTGTCATCCAAGCCGCGCTAAGAAGACTAAAAGACGAGCTAGGGTTTGAGTGCGAGCTTAAAGAAGTGGGTCAGATGATTTACAAAGAACCTGTGAGTAACGGGATGACCGAACACGAATTCTTACACGTTCTTGTTGGACTCTACGACGGTGAGGTGAAGCCCGACCCAAATGAAGCCGCAGAAGTCAAGTGGATTTCGCTCGAAGAGTTAAGGAAGGAGGTAAACAAGAATCCCGAAAATTACGCGGTGTGGACTAGGCTCGTTCTACAAAGGTTCAAATTTTGAACTTCTTTCGGGGGTTTATAAGCCACTAAGAACACAAAGAATTATGCTAGAAATCAAAGAGCTCAGCGTGAAATACGAAAGCGGAAAGCTTGCGCTAAAAGATGTCAACCTCAGTGTAGAAGAAGGTGAAAGAGTTGCGGTGGTTGGACCAAACGGTTCTGGAAAATCCACACTCATTAAAGCGGTCACAGGGCTTGCGCCGATCACACACGGCGTGGTAAGAGTATTTGGCTCAGATGTGAGAACAATAAGAGGAGAAACAAGGGTTTCGGTGAACCTGCCTGAGGTGTACAGGCTTTTCAGCGCAAGCGTAAAAGAGCTGATCGAAGTGTTTTCGGAGCTCAAAGGCGTGGACAAATCCGAGTACTTGAGCTTGGTCGAACACTTTGAGCTCGAAGAGATTTTGAACAAGAAAATACACGAGCTGAGTTCTGGACAAGCGAAGATGTTCGGAAATATAATGGCGCTTGCGCCAAAGCCAAAGCTCGTTCTCTTTGACGAGCCGTTCGAAAACGTCGACCAGAATAGAAGGGTCAACCCGAAAGCTACACGAATTCACGGAAGAAGTTGTACTCGTGACGCACGAATTCGATATTTTGAGAAAGTTTTCTGACTGGACGCTTTACTTTGTGTTCGAAGGTTCGATTTATGGACCGTTTAGTGTGCAAGACCTCGACACGCTTTACATATCGCGTGGCGAGCTACCAAACTCGCTCGTTTTGATACGAACAAGTATAGGCAGCTTTTCGATAACCAAAGGAAGTGGTGAGGTTGCGCTCAAAAACGCCACAAGCTTTAACAGAATAATAGAGGAGGTGGCGTGAATGCTGTTTACTCGTTTCGCAAGGTCGCTTTTGAAAAACAGGCCGTTGTGGGGCTGGGGTGTGCTTTTTATGGTTTTTTATTTGGTGCTAGGCGCGTTTGTGTTTTCATCCTCTCTTCCAAAGTTGCCCAACCAAGCGATCGTGGGCTACACCTCTTCTTGGTATGCGGTGATCAACCTTTACACTCTTGCTAGTCTTGCGATTTCGCTTTCTTTCTCTCTTATCTTTTCGACGCACTCTCTCGCTTACTCTTTCAGGTTTACAAGGCTCACTCCCAAAAAATACTTTGCGAATTTTGTGCTTTCTTCAGCTATAGTGGGCTTGGTGCTCAGCGTGCTTATTGTTGCCGCAACCTACACGTTGTTCAGTTACAGGTTTCAAATAAACATCCCGCCTGCAAAACCCCTTTTGGTGATTGCGGTTGCCGCTTTCTCTTCGGTGTTCATGTGCGCTTTTGCCACCCTCTTAGTTCTAGTTCTCATAAACTACTTGGGACTCAAGAACCAGTCTTTCGTAAGCTTCATTCCACTTATCTTGGGATTCGGCTTTGGGTTTTCGCAGCTTTTTACTTCGTTACCAAAGGCGCTTTTATACGCATCACCCTACTCCGCGATAGTGGGTTTGCTTTACAGCGGGTACTCTGGATTCCCTGTCCTTATTATTCTTACCAATCCGAGTAGCGCTACACTCGATAGCTACTACCTTGCGCTTTCTCTTGACACATGGACTTTCGCCCTTCTTTTGATAGACGCTTATTTGTTGGGCA
Source organism: Candidatus Marsarchaeota G1 archaeon BE_D (assembly GCA_003019595.1). Classification (GTDB taxonomy): domain Archaea; phylum Thermoproteota; class Thermoprotei_A; order Marsarchaeales; family Marsarchaeaceae; genus BE-D. The sequence continues at coordinate 6,412 of NEXD01000074.1, read as the reverse complement.
GAATCAAGCCAAGAAGTGTTGAGTAGATGAGGCAACTCTGATAATTTTTAAATACTTTTAAACATGGTTGGTGCACGTGTCTGAAGACGAGCTAGAAGCGGTTACGCGCGAAATGGAAAGAGTGGGAAAGCGCGCGATAGCGTTTCAAAGGTACGTTTTAAGAAGGGCGTGGGGAGTTTACTACGCGATTTGGGCGTTCGCTTTCTTTTGGTTCGTTTTTCTTCCTTATCTTATCCTTTCTTTTGTTTCGCAAAACGCGGATATAGCGTTTTATTTAGGATACACGCTTGTGGGAGGTCTTGCGGGTTACGCCACCTGGGTCAATTTTTCTAAGGCGTACAGAACTTTGATACTCAAAAGAAGCGTTTTTGGTGAACAAAGATCTTACTACAGGTGGTTTTTCGTAGCTTTTTGGATTTCGTTTTTTATTGCCATCCCGCTTCTTTTTCACTTTTTCGGGTCACGCGTGCTTTCGGTTTACTATTTACTGCTACTTTCTGTGCCGCTTGTGAACCTCTTTAAAGCGCTTTTTTAAAAATTCCTTTTGAAGGACTACTCAGCAACGCATCTTTTTTGGTTTCTGACTCGCTGAGTGTTTACTACTCTATGCTTTCTTCGCACTCCTTTTTGGCAATTTCTTGGTGCATCACAACATTTATCTGGGTTTTCTCCTCGCTTTACGCGCTCTACGAAGCGCCAGAAGAGTTGGTGCAGCTTGAGTGATGAGCTCGTAACACAAGCGATCAAAGAGTTTGCGGAGTTTTTAGAAGATTCCACACTCAAATCTTCGGTGAGGCTTCTTATCGTGATTTCTCTTGCGCTTAATAAAAGGCTTAGTTTTAGCGATTTGCTCAAACTCACGGGTATAGGCAAGGGAAGCCTGAGCAACCACCTTGAAAGGCTAAGCGCAAGAGGATACCTGAGAACAAGAGTCGTTCTTACGCTAAATGGACCAAGAACGATTGCGGAAATAACACAAAAAGGAATGCAGATTTACCAAAAGTACCTCAAACTCATGGAAAAAATTAGGAGTCTAAAAGAGAATCCTTCTCAAGGTGCTCCTTGAGAAACCAGCGCATCTTTTCGTGTAACTGTATGTGTCTTGTGAAAAGATCCATAGAGCCTGGATCGTTTGCGCTTTCACAAAGCTTAATCGCTTGCTTAAATCGCGCAATAAGCTTTTCGTGATTTTGTATAGCTTGCTCAATCATTTCCCTTGCGCTCATACCGCTTTTTGCGCTTTTTAGATCGGATAACTCTATTACTTCGTTTACCGCGCCAATCGCATCGCCACCAAGCGCTTTAACTCTTTCAGCAAAATCGTCCACCGTCTCAAGCATTCGCTTTGCGTGTTCATCAAACAAAAGGTGTAGTTCCCTAAAGAGCGCACCGCTCACATTCCAGTGATACCTTTTGTAATTTAAATAAAGAATGTAACTATCAGCAACCGCTCGATTTAATTGTTCAATTATTTCATTTATGAAAATATAATTAATTTAAACTTTTTGTAACCTTTTTTGTAGCTCAACCACACCTTTTTTCGTAAGGCTTGTGTCTGAGCGCTTAATTCCGTAAGAAATCCAGTAAAGCGGAACAAGTGTGTAATAGAAGCGAACACGTGGAACGATTTTTGAAAACTTTTCCTCTTTTTGCAGTTTTAAAACGCGCGCACCCAGCGTTTTACTGAAAAACAGTCCAGCGTAGTCGAGCGCTATATCCCCAACCATCGCTTCTCCCCAGTCTATGATTCCTACAATTCTATTTTTTCTGAGTATTATGTTACGCTCGTCTATATCTCCGTGTATGAACTTTGGAGTAAAACTGAGCTCAGTAGTATAAACAAGCTTTTTGGCTTTTAAAACGAGCTCTGTTTGAACAACCCTTTTTGAAGAAAGAAGAAGGCGCGTGTACTCCCTTATCACCCTTTTCTTCCAGGCTTCTTTGTCGTAAATTGCCACACAGGAAGGAGGCTTTACAGAGTGCACGCGGCTTAGCAAATCAGTAAACTCAGGTGCGAGTTTTGCTAGCTCTTTTTTGCTTGCTTGAGAAGCTGTGACACCTTGTATTTTTCGATAAACCAAAACACCCTTGGTTTCGCACACCTTTTTTGGGACCTCTAAAAAACAAAGGCTTTGCAAAACACACGCTTCTTTTTTGAGCTTTTCGAAAGCTGTTTTCGACCTTGGAATTTTCAAGATGTACCTTCGGTTGAGCTCAAACACGTAGTTTTCCCAGCCTTCTTTGATAAATCTTAGTTGTTTTATTCGTAACCAAGGCGCGCAGCGTGAAAGCGCTTCTTTTACGCGTTGTTCAAGCGACATTTTACTCGGGTGGTATCTCTTTAAAAGCGAGCGAGATATCAATTCCTCTTTTTTTGTGATAGCTCTTCGACACAAAGTAAATCAGCGCACCAAGCGTAAGAACTGTGGCCACATACGCAAAAGAAAACGGATTACCACCCCAAATCTGGTAGTACCTTAAAAGATTGTACGTGTAGTAAACGAGAACCGAAAAGGTTAGCGTGCCACAAACCGCCAAAGTGGTCTTTGCCCTACCTTTTTCTTTTTTCAAAGCGAAAACCACGGCGGAAAGCCCGACCACCGCAAAGTAAACTATTGAGGAGAGAGTGGAGTAGCCTATAAAGAGTATAGAGTTGTAGTAAAGCGTGGCAATTCCGAGAACGCCGAGCGTCACAAAAAGGTCAAAAAGGTGCGCGAAAACTGGCGAACCGTACTTCGGACTCACGTAGGCAAATAAGCTAGGAAGGTATCTGTCAAAAGCCTGAGCGAAGAAATATCGAGGAGTGGAGATAAACCCAAAAGCCGCTGGTGCGAGATTCCAAAGGATCACCCCGATTGCGATTGTCAAAGACACGATGAAGTTTTTAGAAACGCCCAGAGCGAGCGTCCAAAGGTTAAAGGAGTACTGATTTACGAGTGTTGGGTTGCTCATCGCCGCTTGAACAAAACGAAAGCCTGCAACCTGGTAAAGAACGAAAAAACCGAGTGTGACAAGAATTGACACAAAAAGATAAGAAAGAGGAATGTTCCACTTTATCGCGCTCTTTCCTTTGAGTTCTGACGCGATCGAAGGCGCGCCAAAAAGAAAGGGGTAAACGTAAATCGCAAAAAAGGTTGTGAACAGCATCGTGTTACCCAAGCTGAATGCGGAGCCCGTGTAAGATGATGTAAGAGTTTGATAGCTCAAACCGAGCGAATTTACCCAAGCGATCACACCTTGTCTTCCATAAAAAAGAAGAACTGAGATTGCCGCAACAAGGCTCAAAACTCCGGCGATGGTAAACACGCTCACAAGCCTGATTCCCGCTTTAGGCTTTAGAACATTAAGCGCGATAACAAACACGCAAAAGAAGGCTCCTATCAGAAACTGTAGTAGCGGCGCACCTCCTGGTGTTGCGAGTTTGCTCAATGAGCTTACGCCAAGCAAACTCGCGGAAGAGCCAAGCGCCATCACACCATAAAGCACGTCGAGCGCATTAAAGGCGAGCATCATCATCGCGGTTCCGGCAAAAGCAAGCGTACCACCAATCAGTGGACCAAGCGTCCTTGAAACCCATACGTAGTCACCACCAGTGCGTGGGATTCTTAAGGACATCATTGTGTAAACCACAGCCTGAGGAATTGACAAAACACACGCGATAATCGAGCAATAGAAGAGATTAAGCCCGTTCACAGAAGGTAGAAGTATTGTGTAAAGCGGAAAAGCGAGAAAAACCGCTCCTACACTCATGTTCACGACATTAAGCGCCACCGCATCAAGAAGTGAAGCCTTTTTTACAAGCCCAGTGGCTTCTCTTACAAATACCTTACTTCCCATACTTCAAAATTATTCGCCTTTCTTATAAATTTTTTTAAAAAATTCTATACAACCAGGATAAATATAACAATAATACCAAAAATCATAATTATGTTTTGAAATCATACACCTTTGACACCAGGTGTCGTGCCTCTCCTAAAGCTGTTTTGTTTGAAGCACTCTCTTAACGCTTCCCCAAAAGCTCTGAAAACCGCCTCCCACACGTGGTGCGGATCGCTTCCGCTTTCGACCACCACGTGTAGAGTGCACCTTCCGCCTTGCGCAAAACCGCTTAAGAAGTTGTGAAGGTCCGCTGAAAGCATGTCCTCCACTCGCTCAAAGCTCGTCTTAAGGTTTGAAACGTAAAGCGACCTTCCTTCAAAGCTCAGCGAAACGCTCGCGCGCGCCTCGTCTATCACCGCGATAGAACTGCCACAACCTTCAATTCCTTTGCTAAATCCTCTTTGCACAAGCTGGTAAAAAGCGTAGCCCATGGTGATTCCAGTGTCCTCGGCGACCACGTGCATAAGCTTGTAGCCTTCTAAATTCACACTCACTCTTATGTTAAAGCCAGATCGCCAAGCGATCGTTTCTATCATGTGATTTAAGAACTCAAGAGGCGTGCTTATATTCGCCTTTAGGTTCAAGTCCCGCTCGCCAGCGTAAATTATGAGCGAAACCTTTGACTCTCTTGATTCTCGCACAACAGATATCGAGCGTTCGCTTGCGCTCAAAACTCTAAACTCACCTTTTGAGTCTTCGTAAACTGGCACTCTTCTTACTGCGGAAAGCGCGTGTAGTGGAAAGCCTTCGGATTTCGCAAGCCTTTCTATGTGCTCCTTGTAAAAAAGTAGCGCATCACTTGAGAGCGAAAGGATCGATGTGGTTTTCAAAAAGTCCCTTACAGAAAGAGGAGACATGCTTTTCGCAAAACCACCTGTGGGTAGCACAGCGTTAGGCCCTGCTATATAGTTACCAGCAGAAATCGGGGTGTTTGGTCCAATAAGAATTTCTCCTGCATTTTCGATTTTTTGTAGCAAAGAGAAAGCGTCTTTCACGTCTAGCACCAAGTGCTCTGGCGCAAACTCGTTCACGAAGTTTACGATTTCCTCCATCGTCTCAAAAACGATCGCTCCCCCTCTTTCTTTCAAAACGGTTTCCACAAAGCCTTTTCTAGGCTCGTCCAATTGTGAAAGGATTTGCTCGACCTCTTTTCGCACTTCTTCAACCAGAGTTTGTGAAGTGGTGAGTAGCAAAGAGGTGGAGTCTGGTCCGTGCTCCGCCTCTTGTAACAGGTCGAGCGCCACGTTCAGCGGATTTTGCGTTTCGTCCGCAACCACCACAGACTCGCTAGGTCCTGCGATAAGCCCAATGTCCACACGACCCGCAAGTAGCTGCTTTGCGACGTTTACGTACGCGCTACCTGGTCCGAGAATCTTACTCACTTTTTTGATCGATTGTGTTCCCAAAGCGAGCGCGGCTATCGCCTGCGCACCGCCCATTTTGTAAACTTCTTTGATTCCAAGCGCGTTACAAACGAAAAGAACCTTCTCGTCGACCTTTCCTGAGCGCTCTGGTGGCGTTGCGACAACGATTCTTTTCACACCGGCGACGCGCGCGGGAACGCCGAGCATTATCATCACAGAGGGGAAGCTTCCTTTCCCTCGCGGGACGTAAAGTCCGACACTTTGTATCGCGCTCACCTTTTCGCCCGCAATTATTCCATTCGCAAAGCTTTCAAGCCAAATTGGGGGTGGAAGAAGCCTTTTTTGGTAGTTCTTCACGTTTTCGATGGCAAGCTCTATTGAACGCTTAAGCTCAGGCTCAACCGCCTTTTCGGCCTCTTCGAACTCTCGCTCTTCCACGCGTAAAGTGGTTAGCTCGCAGTGGTCAAGCTCGCGCTCTAACTCGAATAACGCGCGGTCTCCTTCTTCACTCACTCTTTTTATGATCTTGGCCACGCTGTCTTTGATTTCGTCAAGATTCTTGGGGTGCCTACTCAGCAATTCGTGTATTTCTTCTTTTGTCATCTCGGTGTATCGTCTGATTTTCATCGATTGAAAATGTAAAAGGCGCGTGATAAGTTTTTTCGTCGCACCAAAAAGCGTGAACGCATCTTTCATGTTGCGCTTTAAACCATGATACAAAGCGACAAACTCCGTGAGATGGTCAAAACATTTTTCAGCACCCGTAAAGCGCGTCTTAAGGTTTTGGGAACCCACGGTGGTTAGGTTTGACCATAATGATTGAGTAACAGTTTTACACCTTCGGTTTTCATCTTTCACCACCAGAGACCCCGTGCGTGAGGGCGGGGAGTTAAGTATAAATACGAATTTAAGATTAAAAAGATTGGGGATGTTCCCTGAAAGCACCAGTCACAAGTGTGGGTATGTTACCCACGTTGAAGGAAGAGAATATCACTGTCCTAAGTGCGGCCTCAAGTACAACCGTGACTTGAATCAGTGAACATAGCCCGTGCCTTAACGAGAGGTACGGGTCGGGGGTAAGTAAACACCCTGAAGGGGAGATGAAGGTGGTCGTGAAGACCACTGGAAACCCCAAAGCCCCGTCCGTGAGGGTGGGGTAGTTTACCCCC
>NEXD01000073.1 GCA_003019595.1 Candidatus Marsarchaeota G1 archaeon BE_D | reverse complement strand
AGCCGAGAAGCTCCTAGACGAATTACACTCTTCGCTAGTAAGTCTAAGTAAAAAAGAGAAGCTGAAAAAAGCCTTATCCGAGCTCGAAATATCTGTTGAATCGCCTCTGAGAATAACGATTTCGCGGGAGAGATTTAGGCGTGAAGCCATCAGAATTTTTGAGGCGCTCAACACACTGGGTAAAAAGGTTGTAGCTTTTGATGAAGCTCAGTATCTGCGTTTCTCCACTGTGGGGCTGAGGCCGCTTTTAACCTATATCTATGACCCCTTGTAGAACATCACGATGATACTCACTGGGAGCGAAGTAGGGCTTCTCCACGACTTTGCAGGGCTGGAAGACCCTGGCTCTGATCTCTACGGAAAGTATTACAAAGCTATCTAAGTGATGCCTTTTACAAAAGGATGGAAGCCTCGCCATTCGGGGCGGGGAGGAAGTCAGCTTCGCCACTTGTGTCCGACATACGCGTGCCATTAGGTAAAATAATGGTGCCGTTCGGATAGTACAAAGCTACGCCATTTTCACATAGAGTTAACAGGGACGATTTCTTCGCTTTTTGGTAAACCGAGCATCAGCTGTAAACAGTAAGAATAAAGGCGCACAAAAGCAAACTTGATTATTATAACACCTTTGTGAGTTACGTTGGGAAGAACAAAAGGAAAGCCACCAGGTGGTAAAACTGTGCCATTAGGAAACAGCAAAGCAATCCCCGCATTACACGAGGAAGAAGGAATTATGGGAGAAATTGGGTGACCCAATGAAGAAACCTTTTGAACGCAAAAAGGATAATCGTATTCGACAGGGTTGTTAGGAAGCGGTTGTTGTAAGGAGGAGTGCCTCGGAAAAAGAATTGGAATAAATAACAACAACACAACAAGAAATAGCAACATCAAGGCCAATTTGATTTTCATTTTTCTTCACGGGCACGTCAATAATGGTAAACAAGATATATATATATTGCTCATTGATTTTAGTCATTTTCCAAAACCTTGTTCTTATTCAGTAGATCAAAAAGTGTACAAAACGCGTCACTAAGAATGATTTTAATCTACCAACCTGCTTACAAGTTTTTAGTAATGCCTGGCCTTTTTATTAGTCTACCCTTGTGCGAATAATCCTCATTTGTGGTGGGCGCCACGGTTTTGGTGATCGAGAAACCCCTCACTTAAATAAATGTGTTTTCAACGTTTAGAGCGTCAAGTAAAGCCTTTTGAGCAGGAAGACACAATCACGGTTGTATTTTGACAAAAAGTTGTGGTCAGCGGCGTAATGTTGTAGTATTAAACCATAATAAGGGGTTTGAAATGCCCGTAGAATATGGTTCTAGCGCCTTAGTGGTGACCCAATTCTTGAAACTCTTTGAATTAAGTCTTTTACTAGCATGAGATTCTATATAACACAAAATGCTTTCTTATCATACACTTTTTCTAGCTTCATGACGGGACACACTGAGTGTCATGTACGTAAACTTTTGGACACCAACTAGATTACGCAAGCCTTAAGTAGTTTGTTACGATTATGGAACACTTACTTAAGTGAGTAAAGTTGAGCGTGAAAGCAGAGTGGCACAGATTACGAGAAGCGGTTGTGCACAGGCCTGGAATAGAAATGTTCTTTGGGCTTTTAGAGCCAAGTAGCTTTTTGTACGACCGATTTTTCAGCATGGACGAGGCGGTTTTTGAGCACAAAGGTTTGGAACACACGTTGAGCAAAATTGGAGTAGAAGTAAAGAGGCTCAAGTCGCTTTTTATCGACGCTCTTAGAAAAAAAGAAAGCGCGCGAGCGCAAGTCGCAAAAAAAGTGTCTACGCTTATAAAATACGTTGGTTTTTCTGCGGAAAGCGCAAAGAAAAGCTTTCTTGAAGCATTAGACTCCATGGACCCCGAAACGCTTTTCAATTTGCTTCTTCTCAATCCCACTGTTGAAACTAGAGCAAGAAAAAGTGAAGAAGGAAAAAGGGTGATTTACCCGTTTGTGAAACTTGGCGTCCCGCTCGCAAACCTTTACTACCTACGTGACCAGCAAGCCGCAACCGACATAGGAATGGTTTACGGAAGAATGGCAAAGCCACAGCGAAGAAGAGAAGTTTTCATCACAAAGGTCACTTTTGAAGCCTCTGGGCACAAGACAGCGTGGAGCGTGAGAGCACCCGGCACTTTCGAGGGAGGGGATTTTATGCCAGCCGGCGACTTTGCGCTAATTGGAGAAGGTGACAGGACAAACCTAAACGGAATTTTGCAGGTGATGAGGCATGGTGTTGGTTACGAAGAAATCGCTGTGGTGCACTACCCCTCACACCCGCTTATTGCGGGCGATGGGCACGAGCCAATGCTATTCATGCACTTGGACACCTACTTTAATTTCGCCGGTGAGGGTCTTGCGGTGGGTTGTGGAACCCTTTTAGACCACACGCTTGTGGACGTGTACCACAAAAAGCGTAATGGAAAGTACGAAAAGGAGGAAAGCGGTGTGAAACTTTACACGTATATCAGAAACAAGGGTTTTGATGTAATTAAACTCACAAACTTTGAGCAACTTGCGCTTGCTCCAAACTTTCTTACGGTTGATGATAGAAAAATCGTCGCGGTCGACGTAGAAAGAAACATAGACGCAACGCTCAAAAAGATCGAAAGGCTGAGAGCGCAAAACCCCGAAAAGTTCTCCGCTTTTTGCGATCATGCGCTTCGCGAATACCAAGAGCTAAAGCTCACGCGCGAGTTCTTTCCAAGAAAAAAGGCGCTCGAAGAGCAGCGTGTTGAAGCGATTCCGCTTGACCTTTACGCGCTCACAGGAGGGTACGGCGGCGCGCGCTGCATGGTGGCTTCAATAAGGAGGGATTAAAGATGCGCAAAGCGGTTGTGGCGTTAGGTGGAAACGCGCTCGAAGACCCATTAAAGGGGTCGAACTTCGACCCTGAAAGGCTTAAAGTGGCAGCAAGCGCTGTTGACACGGTTTTACAAGCTGGGTATTCTGTCGCGGTGACACACGGTAATGGACCGCAAGCGGGTGAGCTTTTGCAAGCACTTCTTTTGAGCGGCAATCCGCTTGCAACAAGACTTGATATAGTCGTAGCGATGACGCAAGCGCAAATCGGATACGCGCTTTCACAAGAAATCGAAAATTTGACCAAAAAAAGGGCGTATGTGGTGTGCACAAGGGTTTTGGTATCAAGTAAAGACAGCGCGTTTCAGAGGCCAACAAAACCAATCGGCAAGTATTACACGGAAGCCGAAGCAAAAAAGCTACAAAGTTTGGGAGTTAACTTCAAGCGTTTTGACGTCAAGGGTTCAACGCTTTATAGACAGGTTGTGCCTTCGCCTGAACCGCTCGAAATTGTCGAGGGCGAACTCATCTTTCGCATGCTTGAACAGGGATTGCTCGTGGTTTCCTGTGGCGGAGGTGGAATACCCGTTGTCCTTGAAGACGGAAGCTTTAAGGGTGTGAACGCTGTCATAGACAAAGATTTGGCTTCGGCAAAGCTTGCTGAGTCGATAAACGCCGACTTGTTGCTAATTCTCACGTCTGTGGACTACGTTTTCGAAAATTACGGCAAACCGAATCAGCGAGCTTTGACCAAATTGGCCACAAGAGAAGCAAGGAAAATGCTTGAAAGTGGGGTTTTTGAAGAAGGAAGCATCGCGCCAAAGGTTCTTGCTTGCACAAGGTTTGTGGAAAAAACGGGTAAAACAGCCATAATCACTTCCTTAGAAAGAGTTAAGGAAGGCTTAAATGGGGAGGTGGGGACACACTTTTTTAAGGGATAGCGCTTTGGATGGCTGGGTTCGCATCGATTCAAAAAGGGTTTATTCTTCAGATTACTTTGGTGTTTACATCGATGAAGTAAGGCTTCCAAACGGTGAGCGAATTTCATACGACTGGTTTGAAGCACCAGACTTTTGCGTGGTCGTTCCGCTACGTGATGAAAAACTTGTCATGATAGAAAACTACCGCTACCCCGCTGATGGCTGGTTTCTTGAGTTTCCCGCTGGTCACTTGGAAAAGGGCGAAGACGCGCAGGACGCCGCAAAAAGAGAGCTAGAAGAAGAAACGGGGTATACACCCAAAGAGCTGTTTTACCTTCAGTGGTACTACCCAACCTCAAGGAGCAACCAAAGGGCGTACGTGTTTGTGGCGCGCGTCGACAAAAAAGGAAAAACAAAACGTGAACAGTCGGAGCTACAAAGGGTAAAGATTGTGAGCAAGGATTACCTAAAGCGCAAAATCTTAAGCGGCGAAGTAAAGCACGGCGCGACGCTTGTCGCTTTCGCTCTTGCGCTTTCTCGTGGCTTCTTTTAGGTGAAAAAATTGGAGCTCGGTGAAATCGTAAAAGGAGTTGAGCAAACAAAGCTGAGCTATCTTTACGACTCTTACTCCACAAGCTTTGAAGCAAAGGTTTTGAACGCGGTTCACGAACAGGGAAAAAGCTGGTACGTCGTGCTTGACCAAACACTCTTTCACCCTAAAAGCGGCGGTCAACCAACGGATGTGGGTGAGCTTGTGATACAAGGGGTTAAGGCAAACGTGAAAAAGGCGATGCTCGTAAACGGCGTAGTGGTTCACTACGTCAAGCTTGAAAAAGAGCTAAAAATCGAAAAGGGGATGAGTGTAAGAGGGACAATCGACTGGGGTCTAAGGTACAAATACATGAGAAGGCACACTGCGGCACATCTTCTTGACCACTGTGTAAACTTGGTCACCCACAGAATCAACAAAACGCTAGGCTCATGGCTCGGAGAGCCAACTTACGTCGAGTACCAAGGAATTTTTGAAGACGTCTTGCTAAAGCAGGTAGAGGAGAAAGCGAATGCGTTCATAAGCCAAGGTTTAGAGGTGAAAACGGAGTTTCTTTCAAAGGACGCGCTAAAAGAGATACTGGATTCGCCAAACGCTGAAAGGCTACCCGAAATCCAAGTGTACAGAATTGTTCAAATAGACAGCTTTGAAAAAATACCGTGCGGCGGCACGCACGTGAAAAACACAAAGGAAATAGGCGCGCTTACGCTGAAAAAAACGGAAAAGGTGGAGGGTGGGTTTAGAATTTATTTCGAAGTTTGATCCACTTCTAGCTCTTCCTGCGAAGCGCTTTCCAGATCAACAAGCTTTGGCTCCTTTAGGGGCAGAGTGAGCAACGCACCGAGTACGCTCACCAGCGCAAGTAGAAGCAGAACTTGCTTTAAGCCAATACTCGAAAGAAGAGAAGGAAAGAGGAAAACCGAAAGCGCTGCGCCAAACTTTCCTGCGGCGGCTGATATTCCGTGGCCTGTGGTTCTGGCGCTTACCGGAAACACTTCGGATGGTATCACAAAAGTTGTGGTGTTTGGTCCGAAATCTATAAAGAAGAAGGTGAGCGCGTAAAGCATGAGCGCAAGCTCGAGCGGAACGCTAAAACCTGTCACTTTCGTGCCTTTTGTAATCATAACAAATGAAATCGTTGCGTAAAGAGCGGCCATCGCCAGAAATCCTTGTAGCTGTATCACCTTTCTTCCTAATCTATCCATGAGTGCCACCGAGGTGAAGTATCCGAAGAAACCAACGAAGAACGGAACACCCGCTTCAAGGATTAGCCTTGAAAGCTGTAGTTTCAAATCAAGCGACGAATTTATGGGAATGATTGAAGAAACGATGGGACCTGAGAAAATTCCAGTTCCGTATAACGCCATATCTACAAGAAACCAAGTTCCCGCTGTCGCAAGAAGCGTCACCCCGTACTTTTTGACGAATTGTGGTAAGCTCAAGCTTTTTGCGGCGATATCGCTTTTTAGGATTTTAGAGCCCAAAGTCTTTGCGGCAAGCTGTGCTCCGTTAGCGTCGCGCTTAACGAGCAGTGAATAACGCGGTGTTTCAGGTATCTTTCTTCTTAAGTAGATCACAGAAAGCGCAGGGATTGCGCCCAGTGCGAGCATCACTCTCCATGAGAGTGAAGACGGAAGTGTGAGAACGCACAAGATCGCGGTCACGACTGCGGTAACAGAGCCAAGCCCTTGGTCAGCAAAGACCAGTGCAACAAGCTTTCCTCGATCTTTCACGTTTGCGTATTCGCTCATAATTGTTGCGGAGACTGGATAATCACCACCCACACCGATACCAAGCAAAAAGCGAAACGCGATAAGCCAGTACAGATTTGGCGAAAGAGCGGAAAGAAGAGCGCCGAGTGCAAGCATCACAGCTTCAATTCCGTAAACGAACTTTCTGCCGTAGTGGTCGGCGATAAGACCAAACACAAGCGGGCCTATTGCCGCAGCAAAAAGAGCGGACGCACCGATAAACCCACTTGCGGGCATACCAAGGATTTTTGTGGAAAGGGAAAAACCTGGTATAGCGCTTTTTGAAAACACGTCGAGAACTGCACCGATTACAAAAAGGTCGTATGCATCCGTGAAAAACCCCATGCCCGCCGTGAACCATATTTTGATATGTCGCGTAGAAAGTTTTAATCCGTTAAGTTCTGAAAATGGGCTTTCCATTTGTATTCTAAATTCTGTAAAAAGATAGTGATTTATAAAGTTACCGTATATAAAATATAGAATCTATATAAATTATAAAGATTCTAAAGCTTTAAGACTGTGAATCATCGGGTGAACTAGTAGGCTCTTGCGGAAGCCTTGTTGGATTGTCATGTTACGCAGTCGCTAAGCGTGCCTAAAATTTATATTCAAAGCTTTTGCGAGGCATCTCAAGGTTATCAAGATCGAAATCCATAACAGCAATGAAAAGATTCCAAGCAAGGAGTTAGACGATAGAACACGTTAATTGGATACGATTTTCAGAACACTTTAAAGCCTCTGTTAGTGTTATCATTTAATGAAATCTGAGATTCCTTTTGAGCTACAAAAAATTGCGCAGATAATAGACGCTCTAGGTTTGAGACTTTTTTTGATCGGAGCACGAGCGCTCATCGTTCATGGTGTGGACATCGGACGTGAAACTTCGGACTGGGATTTGACGATAAATTCTTCGGTGAAAGAGCTACGCGAAACACTCACACATGCTTTGAGAAATGCAGGGTTCAATGTTCAGTGGAGAAGCTGGGGGCTTGCGGTTGATGATAGTATCCACGTGGACATTAACTATGCTCCTCTCACTCTCGATGAAGAATTTGAAAGAAGAGCGAAAAAAGTGTGGAAAAACGTGTTTCTTCCTAGCTTAGAAGACTTAGTTATCCTTAAACTTATGGGAAGAAAGAAGGACATAGCCGACGCAAAGAGGATAGCAAGCACAAAAAAGCTCGATTACGATTACTTGAAAAGAAGGGCGGAGCAGGCTGGGCTTTCTTCCGAACTCAAAAAGCTTTCGGGGTTGAGCGTATGAGAATGATAAGGCTTGTGAGGGGGGTGGGAATACCTTACCGTATGAGGTTTGTTTTAAAGCGTTGTACACCAGCAGGCTACACAAAAAAGGCGATTGAAGCGGGTGATGCGCTCAAGCTCGCCTATCTTCCTGGATATCTTGAATTTGAATGCATCGACCCAGAAAGTGTGGTGAAAGAAGCGAAAAAGAAGGGGTTTAGAGTTTATAAAGGGAAGCGCCACTTTACGATTTCGGATGGTGTGTGGCAGGTGAGAATATACGCAACCACTGCTAAGTAAAGAATACTATTTATTCTAGTATATTTAGTTCTCTAGGCTTATGTTAACATATCAAAAAATTGCAGTTTTTAGTCGAAAAGAGATTTGTGCTCCATTTTGTAACACTCATTATTTCGTTTGATTTTGGTCATAGTGGTTAAAGTGCGCATCGCGTTTAATTGTTAAACTCGTTGTTTACACAGCGTTAGTGGAAATGGTTGTAGTTTTGCCAGCGTCTTTGGCAAGCGTACTTATGTCACGCGCTGTTGTTTATTGGAACGATGACGATGCGGCATAGTTTTAGGGAATATAGGCGTTAATAAGTAACAAATCAAAAACTTAAACCCCGTTATAGGAAAAACCTTTACTCAGTTTATCACAAAATATGGCCTTGAATTCACAGCCACAACAAGACAAAAAAGTGCAAAACGAGTCTAAACTCGCTCAAATCGACAAAAAGAGTGCTTTCACGTTTGGATTACTCGCAAGCGGTTGCTTTTTAATTCTGAGCATACTTCTTACGGATTCTTTGGGTTTGAACTTCGCGTCAACTCCTTTGTGCTACGCTTTCTCTGTAGCTCCTTTCTCTCTTAGTGTGGGTGTGGTAGTCGGCACAATTCTTTTGGCGTTGGTGTTCGCTGTTTTGTGGACGCTGTTTGGAGCATTCAAAGCGCGCTTAAAGGATGTGGAACAAGGCGCGGGCTATGGCATGCTATTTGGTCTAGCGCTTTGGGTTTTGTTCGGTTTGATTGTGTCGCAACTCATTCAGGCACGGGTTTTTGCGTCTACAAAAATTTTTAACCTAGGAAGCGCTGGAATAATCGAAATTTCACAGCTTGTTGGCTTTTTCGTGTACGGTCTTGTCGCCGGTTTTCTCACAGCTTTTACAAGCCAAGTAAGAGGCTTAAAAAATGAGAACTGATAAAGTGGTTTTGTCCTTTATTTTCTTTGTTTGTTTTGCACTCACCGTTGTAATTCTTGTGACAGATCAAAACCTACAAACCAACTTTGGTGCTGTAAAACCCTACTTTATTCACTGGTACGGTTTGCTGATCACAGGCTTCGTGGATTTGATAGGAGGAGTTTTGTTTTTAGTAAGAAGAAATCCACCGCTTTTTGTGGCGAGTATTTGGTTTGTTTTTATGCCCATCTTTATGGTCGCAGACACGCTCACTTACGCCGAAGTGTTCTTTAACTCGCCAGCACAGTTTGCAGTGTATCTTTTTGGGTTTCACTCTACGTAGGTATACGTAGGTACGCATCAGCATACCTGTCGTACGCGTAGAGCTTGGGCTTCATAGCATCATGCAGACCCCTCACGAGTTCACTGGTCCCACTCCGCTTTCCCCCTGTCTCGACGCACCCACCACGCAGTGGGGAACGCCGACCATCTTCAGTCCCCCTGCTTCCTGTGTGTGCACGTACCTCTCCCTCTCTTACTGTGGAGGTCTTGGGTCTCTATCTACTACCACCCTACT
>NEXD01000072.1 GCA_003019595.1 Candidatus Marsarchaeota G1 archaeon BE_D | reverse complement strand
CAATTCACAGCCTTCTTGGAGCATAGGAAGCTGGCTTGTGAACGACGGCTGGCAGCCTCCGCCTTCTTGGAGCGGCTGGCAGTCGTGGTTTTTGAGTCCAACTCTTACCACCCGCGGTACCACAGTCCGCGATCTGTTAGAATAACTGGTCACCCAAACACCTCTTTTTTAGCCTTCCAAGCGCGTTTTGCGTGGTTCGCGTGAGACACAAACCAAATGGGTTACCTTAAGCGTCAACAGCAACTTACACGTACAGCTGTTAGCTACCGCACCTTACAACGCGTCTGCTACGATTGTTGAATATTCACGAGTGGTCGAATCTGAGCTTCAACCTTCTTCTAATCTTCAATACTCGATTTTGATGTTCTGAGAACTAGAGTTTGAACCTTGAGGCTCGAAAAGCGTTGAGATCGCCAGATATTGGACAAATAAGGATTTCGGGGTTAAGGTGCGGATTGCCCCTCACTAACATGCGGATAAGTTGAACAGTGAAAGCGATCCGTAAGCGTATTCAAGCGCAATAATCGAAAAGGCGAGGACCATCCTGCTCATCATGGTTGGTGTCCCATCACGGGAGATAGCGCAGCAGATGGGTGTGTCCCATTCATGTGGCCTCGAGTGGGTGAGGACTGCGGTCTTCATAAAAGCTTCCCATGAGTGAAGCTTGTCGCCGTTGCCGAGACTAAGCTCATGATGAACGCCACCAAGTGTAGGTTGCGGTGGATGTGGACACAAGGGATAGCGACTAGAGCTATACAAGGAGCTCATTCGACGGCATACTCTCCTCAGCGATTCGCTTAAGATGTGCACCAACAATAGTGGTTGACGTCCCTGGTACGCGTGGGCTTTCGAAACAGCCTGGACTACTACCATTTTAGCTGAAGAGGACAAGGGTGTCTGCGAATAACTTGAACGCCAGAAGACTACACACGCGCTCAACTCAATGTTCCGGCTTACAACTGGTTAAGGTAACACAAAGGTATACGTGGTTTACCCGTCGCATTCGCGGTGACCCTTATCTGTCCAATATCCATTTTGGATAGTGTCGGACTTAGGAAATGGTGAATACAACAACCAAGCGTGTAAAATCGTTATCCAGATACATCCATAGTTTTAATTCCAGAAGTTGATGTCGAAATAAAAAGCAAAGCCTTTGAAATATTTTTCTTGTGACTGTAGCACAATCGAAACGAAGTTAGCTTTCAATCTGTCAAAACTATGCACGCAAAACCGTTCCCTGTTTATTTTCAACACCGATCGAAGCTCGGACAACGACGAGTTAAATGCTTACGCGTGTTGTAAGCTATACACCTAAAGGGCTTCGTGAATCATCGCCACACCTTGCGTCCTAAAAAAGCAACATTCACAAATCCAATACAATTGCCTTACAGAATATTGAATGATCACACAAAAGTTACGCACTTCAATGCTCTGCGAGCTTCTTTGCGTTGAACAATTTAGCGGTCAAAAAATTACGAACGTATTCTATTAACAAGACTTACCAAATCTTGCCACGACCTTTCGGCTATTGTTCGATGTCTGAAAAGTCACAACAATTGAAAACTAAATCAATCTGGAATACGCTTTGCTTAGCTCTCTGATTTTTTGAACTTCCCTTGCGGTTTCTTTGCTTTGCATTTTTTCGAGCACTCTTTCGACATGTGGATTTGTCGCGCCTTCTTTGGAAAGAGGGGAAACCAAGAATCTCGCGACGCTCCAACGATACCCAGTCAGTGTTTGTGAGTATTCCTCAAATTTTTCGTATTCAGAAATTAACGCACGAAGAAGCGCCTTTCTTTGCCAAGGGTTGTTTGACGTAGCACCAATGAGTAGCGCGCCGTCTCTTGCTTTGAAAACCCCTTTAAAAGTGAGCTCTAACAATTTTTCGAACGCATCTTCAGATCTAATCGCACCAAGCGAGCGCAAGAAGCGCATTTTTTCTTCTGGGTCGCTTGATTTGGACCAGCGCTCAAAAAGCGTTTCAAAATCGCGTGTCGAAACCGCATAAGCGTAAGCCACCGCTTGCTTTAAGTTTGGCTCAACCAAATCGTAATGAGCGAAAAGCTCGCTCAAACCTAGCGCGTAAGACTCGTCAAAGAGCGCAAGCCTTTCACACAGCGTGGAATACGTGAGCGTCTGCATTTCACCCTTTTTGTTTTTCCAGCGTGGCAGTTGCTTTAAATGAAACTCCCTGAATAAAGGGGAGTGCTTTTCTGGGCTAAGCGTGTAAAGCAAAACAAGCTCATCCGAAAGCTCTAAAACAGGTAAAAACTCTTTTTCGTCAAAGTAACGCCTTGCCACATCCAAATACTCAGAAAACGAAATTCGGCCAGAAAGCGCAAAGTTGAAGTAATCGTTCAAAAGCGCAGCCTTTTCTATGGCGTTTAGCTCGGAAAGCTTGTCGAGTGACGAATAGTAAACCCTGTAAAAACCAGTTCTATTCAAATTTAGCTTAAAGCTTGAAATTTCATCTTCAAATTCGAGCACTTCTTCCTCTTTTCTGAGCAAAACGCTTTTTGTTTTGGAGTTCACTTCCATTGTGAGGGGCACTTTCCAAGTTTCGCTAGGGCTAGTTGCAAGAGAAAATCGCTCCTGCCTGATTTTCATTTTGTTTGCTTGCACTTCGATGAGCAAAACTGGGTAGCCCGCTTTTGATATCCACTCTTCTGCAAGAGAACCAACGTCGCTACTTGTAACTTGTGAAAGAGCGCCCCAAAAGTGCTTTCCTTCGGCGTTTGAGTACGCGTGAGTTCTAAGGTAAAGGTTTACGCCACGCCTGAACGCGTCCTCACCCAAATACGCCTCAAGCATTCTCAAAACGCTCGCGCCTTTTGAATAGCTTATCGCATCAAAAATCCCTTCGATTTCGTGTGCTTCGTTCACTTTCGCCTGAATCGGGTGTGTGGTGGAAAGCGAGTCTTCGAGCAACCCAAACTTCATTTCTTCCTGAACAAAAACAGAAAAAGGCTCCCACTCGGGCTTTAGCGCTTGCATCGCCTTAAATCCCATTAGCGTCGCAAAGCTCTCATTGAGCCAAAGGTCATCCCACCACTTCATCGTCACCAAATCCCCGAACCACTGGTGCGCAACTTCGTGAGCTATTATGTACACGCAGTTTATTTTTTGCTCTACTGGTGAGTTTTCATCCGCAAGCAGATACACTTCGCCAAAAGTTATCGCACCCCAGTTCTCCATTCCACCAGCCGCAGTGCCAGGAACTGCGACAAAGTGCAGTTTGGGAAGGGGGTAGGGAATACCAAAATAACACTCGAAGAACTCAAGAACGCTCACGCCCGTTTTAAGAGGGTAATTCGTTTTGCTTTCTCTACCCTTTACGCAAGCAAGAATGAGCTTGGGCTTAGTACCGCTTTCTAATTCAGTAAAATCGCCTATTCCGAGATAAAGCAAGTACGTTGACATGGGTGGCGTTTCCTCAAAGGTGTACACGAGTTTGTTGCCACTTTTTTCGACGCTACAAGGCATGTTGGAAATCACCTTAAGAGCTTCGTTCACACTCACTACAAGCTTAAATTTTGCCTTGTAAGCCGGGTGGTCGATACACGGAAAAAGCCTTCTTGCGTAAATCGGTTCAAACTGTGTGGTCACAATACTACCATTTTCGTAGAAAGCGGTGTAAATACCGACGAGCGCGTCTTTCGCGACCTTTCCGCTAAAACCTATTTCGAGCGTACCTTTGCTTTCAACCCCGTGCAAAACAAGCTTTTGGTTCTCCATAATCCACGATACCGAGGGTTTCACAAAGTGAATCTCCAAACCTTCGCAATCAAGAGCGAGTTTTTCATCACAATCCGAATACTCGATCTTTACGCTCCCTGTGTAATTTGGAAGCTCAAAATCCAAAAACAGCTGGTAGCTTTCGACGTTCACCATGTTTTCGCTTACAACTTTTGCTTATTAAGCTTTTAGGAACGCTTAAATGACGTCTTCGATTATTCTTCGCGAAGTGAGTTGGTTTCCGCGTACATTTTGATCACAACAGAAGTGGGCTCGGAAGACGAAGTGCTTGAGACAATAAAAAGGCTACCATCGGTAAAAAGCGTGTCGATCGTGTACGGCGCATACGACTTAGTGGCGTATGTTGAAGCGCCTTCTATGGACGAAATCAAAAGGCTTGTGTCAAACGAAATAAGAAAAATAGAAAAGATCCGATCAACGCTAACGATGCCCGTAATAGAGCACTAATTACACGCGGTTGTGGCTCACACACCTTAACCACTTGTGCGTTTTGTCGGTCGTAAAAGCGTGCCCAACGATTAAAATTTGCAAGGTTTTACGCTTAAAACCACTTGAGATAAAGAAGCGAAACGCTTTTTCGGATGTCTTCGTAAAACAAAACATGGTTAGCGTTTTTGTTTCCGTGGACATGGAAGGGTTAACAGGCGCGGTTTCTCCAAACCAGGTGCTTCCCGGAAGGCACGACTACGAAAGGTTTAGGGAAGTGATGGTACGCGAAACCAACGCCGTGATAAGAGGCGCTTTTGAAGCGGGTGCAAAAAGAGTTTTGGTGAACGACTCGCACGATGGAATGCTCAACCTCAAAATCGAAAAACTGGACGAGCGGGCGGAGCTCATTTCGGGTAACCACAAACCGTTTAGCATGATGCAAGGAATAGATGAAGGATTTGAGTGCGCGATCTTTTTGGGGTACCACTCGATGGCATCTGGCGAGGGGGTGCTGAGCCACACGATGACAGGGTTTGTTTCAAAGGCTTTTTTGAACGGAATTCCCGCAAGCGAGGCGGTGATCAACGCAACGCTGGCAGGCCATTTCGGCGTTCCTGTGGCGCTGATTGCGGGTGATCAGCACGCGGTTTCAGAGCTCAAAGAGGTGTATCCCTATGCAGATGGTGTTGTGGTAAAGCGCGCGATAGAGCGCTACTCCGCGCAAAGTCGACCTATTGAAGAGGTTGAAAAAGAGCTTTTCGCAAAAACGGTTGGCGTGTTAAAGCGTGTGCACACACTAAAGCCGTTTAAGCCCACACCTCCTTTAAGGCTTGTTCTCGAACTCGCTCAGCCAAGCCTTGTTTCAAGAGCGCTATACGCACCGATTGCGAACAAGCTAGACACAAAAACACTTGAAATTTTGGGTGACGATCCGCTCGACGTTTACATGAAGTTTAGGGCAATTCTTCTTCTTGCGTCTGGCGCCCGCGATCCGGATTACGGGTGAGTGAAATGCGCAGAGTTTACATATCCGCCGACATGGAAGGCGTCACAGGCGTGGTTTCACAAGAAGATGTGACGCCTGGAAGACTGAACTATGAGCGTTTTAGAAAGCTCATGACACAGGACGTTAACGCCGCAATAGAAGGTGCAATCGACGCTGGTGCTGATGAAGTTTTGGTGAACGACTCACACGGCGAAATGAGAAACATACTGATAGAGGAGCTACACCCAAAAGCGTCTCTCATCTCAGGTTTTAACAAACCGCTTTACATGATGGAAGGAATTGACCAAAATTTCGATTGCGTCTTCTTTATAGGCTACCACTCAATGGTTGGCGGAAGAGGCGTTCTGAGCCACACATTTTCTGGCGCGTCTCGTGTCTTACTCAACGGTAGACCAACTAGCGAAGGAGAAGTGAACGCGATGATCGCCGGATATTTCGGTGTCCCTGTTACAATGGTGAGTGGCGATCAGCACACGGTGTCTGAAATAAAAGAGGTTTTAGGAGAGGGCGTGGAAGGTGCGGTTGTAAAGCACGCAATAGACAGGTATTCCGCGCGCTGTTTACACCCTTCAGTCACAAGGGAAATAATAAAAAAAGCGGCTTACCGCGCTTTCCTTAAAGCAAAGCAAATTTCGCCGTATAAGCCAAAACCTCCGATAACACTTGAGTTTGAGTTCTTGCAACCGAGCATGGCGTCAAGAGCAGCTTACCTTCCTTTTGTTGAACAGCTTGATGCGCGCACGGTAAGAGTGAGTGCGAACGACGCAATTAGCGCGTGGAGGCTTTTTTGGAGTGCGCTACTACTTGGACGAAGCGCGGAAAAAGAGGGGTATTAAAGGTAACGTTCAAGAAAGCGCACGACGCTCTTTGCCCACTCGATTCGATTTCTTATGTTTTGGTTTGAGTGGCCTTCGTCGTCAAACGTCACAAGCTCTGCAACTCCTCCTCTGTTTTTTATTTGTTGAACAATCTCAAGCGATTCGGAGAAGGGAACTCGAGGATCGTTTTTTCCGTGTTGAACAAGTAGAGGCGCGTTAATTCTTTCCACGTAGTGAATGGGACTGAGCTTTCTTAAAATTTCCAGATGATTTTCAAGAGAGCCGTATTCGCACTCCCTTAGCTTCCTACGCCAAGGTGCGGTGTTTTTCAAAAACGTTTCAAGGTTCGCGATTCCCACAGCTTCTACCCCGCACTTCCAAAGCTCTGGATAAAACGCTAAGGCCGCCAAAACCATGTAACCGCCGTAGCTTCTTCCCATGATGCAAACCCTTTTTGTGTCAAACCTGCCATCTCTTTTCATCCATTCTACGAGAGAAACAAGGTCTTTTACGCTGTCCAAACGCTTTTCCACATCGTCCAAATGCGTGTATCGCTTACCGTAACCAGTGCTACCGCGCACGTTTGGGGTGACAACTGCGTACCCTTTGTACACAAAAAACTGAATTTGAGCGTCGTATTCAACCCTTTTTTGAGACTCAGGACCGCCATGAACGTACACGATCGTCGGGTAACCGCTTTCTGGTTTTTCGGTTTTGGGAATGTAAACAAACGCGGGTATGCTCAACCCATCAAAAGAAGTGTAACGCACAAGCTGTGGTTTTACTACTTCGCCGTAGTAGCCTCTTGAAGCGTGTGTGACGCGTTTGAGCGAATCTTTTAAAATGTACACATTGGTGTTCGAATCATATGTTGAAAGCGTTATACAAAGCTCGCTCGACAAAAATTTAAGCTCCGAAATCGTGCCTTCGAAAAACTTTTTCGTTTGCGTACCCGCTTTTACGACGTGAAGCTCTGAGTACCCTTCTACGTTACGCGTGTACGCGACACAATCGCCTTTTTTTGCGATAAGCTCGCAATCATAGTTTTCCTTTTGAAGAATCTTGTGCTCGCCTGTTACGGGGTTTATCGCACAAGGTTGCAAAAATTCGTCTTGATAATTCGTGCACACATAAATTAGACCGTCATCGCCAAAAGTGGGACTTGAAAACGTGGTCTCGTCTTGGTGTGGAAGTAGCTCCTTTTTGTCACCGCTCTGCAAGTCCACAAGAAACAGAGAGCTATCTAGATTTGTGTTCATGACGGTCAAAAGCAGTTTTGTGCCGTCGTCGCTCAATGCGTGAGGCTGACTCGTTCCGTCACACTCAAACACCATTTTCTCTTCTTTTGCGAGAATATAAGTGTCAAAAAACCTTCGGTCACGAACGTTACTCGCGTACGCGAGCACGCCCGCTTTAAAGTCACCAAGCCTAAAGATTGCGTGTTTGTGCTCTTTTACCACCGAAACTTTTCCAGTTTGGTCAACGCAAAGTAGCTTGAACTGCTCGGAGCCTACAGGGTCGTACTGAAAAACAACACGTCCGTTTTGCGCTTTGGGATTTGAAACACCACCCAAAAAAGTGAGCTGCTCATGTTCACACTCAAGCGTTGTTCGCCACAGCTCTGGTGAGCCACTTGCGTCACTCACGTAATAAACAAAGCGACCGTCGTAAACCGCTGAATGAGCCGACCTAAACGAAAAGAACCTGACAATGTCGTAGTGTTCCAGCATACTTTTCGATTTTCAAGCCAAATTATTAAGTGAGCGCAAGAAGCGCCCGCTCGTACGCGCGCTTTGACAGCCAGAGCAAAAACAGCGTCACAAAAAGGATCAAACCGACTTCGTACAGGTCGTACAACGTGATGTGTGAGTTGAAACCATCCCTTACAGTGTTTGCGATGTACGTGAGCGGATTTACCACAAAAAGCGCTCTTATCGCAAGCGGCAAGCTCTTGCCATAAGGGTAAAAAACGGTGCTCGCAAAGTTTATCACGAACAAAAGAAGCACTTGGACGCTGTTATACGCATTGTTCGACTTGACAAGCGCCGCAATCAAAAGCATAAGAGAGCCAGAGAGCCAAGAACAATAGAAAAAGTGATAAGAGCAACACCTTGCGCGCTTAAGCTTATAGAGCCGATAAGCGCAAAAGAAGCAAGAAGCATCACGTATGCGCCAGCAAGTCCGAAAAGAAGCGTTGTGAAAAGTATGCCAAGAAGGTATTCGAGTCTTGTGATAGGCCCGACGAGTAGCTGAGCGAGCATTCCCCACCTTCTATCCGCCCACAACATCGAGCCACCTACGGTGCCAGCTATCACAGCCTGAAAGGACATTATCCCTGGCGCCAAAAAAAGAAGGTAAGAGTGCGATTCGTTCGATATAAGAGACTGGTAGCCAAAGCCAAAGAAAACGAGGTACATCGCCGGTAAACCCACAAGGATCAAAATGGAACCAGGATCTGTGTTCACCACGATGTTTCTGTAAACAAGCCTGAGAACGTTTAAGACGCCCAAGGTTTCTCACCGTTTGCGACGACGCTCATAAACACCTCTTCCAAAGTGTTCTTTCTCACGTTCAACCACTCGATTTGAACTCGAAAACGCTGCGCACCTTCTAGAATGGTTTGTATTGCAGATTTTGGGTCTTCTGTGACCACCAAACAAGAGTTTTTGTCCACTTCGATTTTGGCGTTCAAAGAGGACTTGAGCCAATCAAAGAAATTTGGGTCACCGCTTACGTTTAACTCTATTGCCTTCTTTGTGATGTAAAGCTTCTTTAAGTTTTCAACTGTGTCGAGCGCGACTATTCTTCCTTGATCGATAAGCGCAATTCTGTCACAAAGGTAGTCCGCTTCTTCCAGGTTGTGTGTTCTGACGTCTCCCCGCCCTGGAAGGGGCGAGGGTTCCCTCCCAGGGGGATCATCGTTCCCCTCATCGATTCGGGATTACATTTCTCATTTGAGGGGCAGTAGGGGGCGCCAGAGCTCCCCCCACATGAAAAGAGGGGACTATCATCCAAATTACGTCTAGTCCCTTTAAGAGGGAAAAGAGATGGTAGATGCTCCTCCC
>NEXD01000071.1 GCA_003019595.1 Candidatus Marsarchaeota G1 archaeon BE_D | reverse complement strand
GAAAGGCCACTCTTGGAGGAGGTTTTCCCTGAGCTTCTTCTTGTACTTCCCGCTGTGGACGTCCACCTTGTACTTGGGTAGGAGCCTCCACTGCTTTTTCCTGGTATCTTCCTCTTTTCCCACTCTATGCTATTCCAAAGCTCTTCGAGCACGCGGTTCACAGCGTCCCTGTAAGCTTTGAGGAGCGGAAAGAGCTCCTCTCCACACTCGTGTTGGAGTGTATAGCTCCTTAGCACCTCGAACAGCCTCCCTGTGTTCGCGGCCTCTTGAGGGCGTACACCCGCTCACACATCCACAGGTATATTTCGTAAACCTATATAAACCTCCATACACCGAAACTGCTGACAAAGGCGATTGGAAGGCAACCCACTTGTAACGTATTATTAAACTCTAAATAATTATAATGATTTAAGTTTTTACTTTGAGTGCTTTTACTAGAATTTATGTTACCATCTGGCTGATTTTATTTGTGTCACAAACAAGTAAACTACTCTTTCCGAGCAAAGAGTGGGCACAAGCGTTTACACAGGAGCTAGAGCACGACCAAGACTTCAAAAAGGTGGCAAGCGGATGGGCTTGGCGCGTTGTAGTAAGAATAACGGAGTTACCAGACGAGTTAGCGAAGAGTTTCGGTTCAAAGAGTATCGGATTAATGCTCGATTTGTTAAACTCTAAATGCGTTGAGTGTAAGCTTGTAAGCGAAAAGGAAGCGGCGAAAATACCCTATAAGCTCACCGCATCATACAATGTCTGGTTAAAAGTTTTAAAACAAGAGCTTGAACCGTATCAAGCGCTTGTCACAGGGAAAATAAATTTGAGGGGAGACCTTCCAAGGATTACAAGGTTCAGTGACGCCGCTCTTATGATTGTAAGAGCAATGGCAAAAGTTGGTTGCTCGAATTAGTTCCCAAACTTTTGATAAGCTTCGTAAAGCTCAGCAAGAAGTTTTTTGTGCCACTCTTCAAAACCCTCTGGTTTCTCTGGAAAGCTCAGATTTATTTCAATAAGCCTTTCGCTTTTTTCCGCTGTGTACTTAAGACCTTTTGCTAGTTCAAGCTTGCTAGCTACTCTTATTAAGAAAGCGGGATTGAGCAATTCTATGTTTCTAAATTTAGGGTGGCGTCTTTGGGTGATGAGCGAGATGTCTTCTTCTGAAAGGAAGTGTTTCATACCATAATTTATGTCGTCATTTGGAAGAGTTTGTAAATATCTTCTTAACACTTCGAAGCTTGCCATTGG
This sequence comes from Candidatus Marsarchaeota G1 archaeon BE_D, assembly GCA_003019595.1. Lineage (GTDB taxonomy): Archaea > Thermoproteota > Thermoprotei_A > Marsarchaeales > Marsarchaeaceae > BE-D. The sequence continues at coordinate 7,853 of NEXD01000071.1, read as the reverse complement.
ATAGCCGTAGTTTCTCATAAACTCCACGTTATACTTCCAAAGTCCCGCTTCACTTGTGTCCTTAGCTTCAAGAGCCTCGGCGGCCACTCGACCCAAAATTACGCTTGCGTAAATCGCAGGTCCAATTCCTCCAGCATCGATCGGCCTAGGCATCCAAGCGGCATCGCCAACTATGGCGTATCCGTTTGTAACAAGGCAGTCGTTTGGTCTTCTCACAGGAACCTGCCAGTTGCCTTTTTCATTTCCTTTATCCGCTTCACTCTTTGGAAAGCGCGGATTCTTTATTACAGGATTTGATGCCACATACTGGTCGATTAGCTCGTTAAGCCCATCTGATCTACCAAACCTTTTGTTTCTTAATTCCAGCGCTTTTTTCTGGTAACCCAAACCAATGTTCACCTTGTTTTCACCTTTTGGAAAAGTCCAAGCATAGCCGCCTGGTGCAAGATACTGATCAAGGTGAATAATTGCGTATCTTGGGTCGAAATAAGTTTGGTCTTCTGCGCCTTTGTCGAATTCGTAAATATATCTACCTGTGCTTTCTATGTCGTCCCTATCTATTTCTCTTTGTATCTTTGTGTTTATGGGTAGACGAGACCGTAAAAGAGAGGCGGAGCCAGTGGCGTCGATCACAAGCCTTGCGCGCTTTTTAAAGATTTCACCGCTTTTACTCCTACCAACAACGCCCTTTACCCAACCGTCTTCCGCTATCACATTTTCAACTGTCACATTAAAAGCGAATTCAACACCTCTCTTTTTTGCGTCTTCGACTTGCCTTCTCGGTAAAAGCTTTCGATTAAGCATGTAGCCCTTTCCATCAAAAAGCACCTTTGTTTTGTGGTCGGGTGAATACACGAGTACCCCATCTACTTCGTGTTCTATTTCAGGTTTCCCGTACACTATTCCAGTGTGTTTTGCCAAGTAATCAATGCTGTTTTTGCTCACAGCATCACCACATATCCAACCATGAGAAGTCTTTTTCCCGGGTTCGTCTTCAGAATTTCTGTCGACTACAAGTATCCTAAAGTTTTGTTTAGAAAATATCGCAAGGCTTGCGGCGGTGATTAAACCAGCCATTCCCCCACCAGCAATTATCACGTCATAATCGGGTTCCGCCATAACAGTTAATTTCAAAGCCAGCTTAAAAGCCTTTCAAGTGCCAAGCGCGTGGTCAGTGTCGCTATGGAATAAACGCAATCTACATGTAGAAACTCCGCACAGCCAGCGCGCAAAAAGAATAATAAGATAGTGCGCATTGCCTTATTCGGTGAAAAAAATTGATTTTGGAAGGGTCAAGAGAAGTTTCCGCGCCACTAGACAAAGTGTGGGATTTTTTGGTCGACTTAAACAAAGTCACCAAGTGTATACCCGACACAACTGTCGAATCAATTGAAGGAGACAGCTTTAAAGCGAAAATGAAAGTTGGCGTGGGCTTCATACGTGGAACGTTTGACGGAACGTTCTCTCTTACCGACAAGAAGCCAAAAAGTGAAGTCACGATAAAGGGTAGTGCAAAGGGTATGGGCAACAACCTCAACCTCAGTGTAAGGATAATGCTTGAGCCCATTGATACGAACAAAGTTCAGCTCAAGTGGAGCGCCGACGTTTTGCTAGCAGGAATGCTTGCGTCCGTTGGCCAGCGCTACATAAAAGACACAGCGGACAAAATCGTAAATCAGATGTTTGAATGTCTTTCGCAGTCTTTGAGCTCCTAGAAGGGAGCGTTTTGAAGGAGTACCGTTTTAATAAGCTTTTGGTCAAAGTTGTTCAGGGCGACATAACGCAAATTGCCACTGACGCGATAGTCAACGCCGCAAACAGCCGCCTTGAGCACGGAGGTGGAGTTGCGCTCGCCATTGTGAGAAAAGGTGGAAAGTCGATTCAAGAGGAAAGCTCGCTTTACGTTGAGCGTTACGGTCCTGTGCCGACTGGGCAAGTGGCGGTTACAAACGCAGGGAAGCTTAAGGCGAAATACGTGATACACGCAGTGGGACCAGTTTACGGAGAAGAGAACCACGAGCAAAAACTTGCAAGCGCCTTTCGAAATTCACTACTCAAAGCGGCCGAGCTTAATCTAAAAAGCGTGGCGCTACCAGCGATTTCTACAGGAATATACGGCTATCCTCTTCAAGAGTGTGCAAAAATTCTTGCGAGTGTGCTTTTGGAATTCTCTCTCAAAGAAAGCACTATAAAAGAAGTTATAGTTTGCCTCTATGATGAAAAAGCTTACAGCGTATTCTCAAAAATTTTTGACGAATTCCAAAAAGATGACCAAAAACGACATCGTGGCGTATAGTATTAATTTGTAAAGCATAACTTCATAAGGATTCAGCGAGCTTAAATAATTGATTGAAAACTTTATTGTATGTCTGTAAGGTCAGAGCTTTACTCTTTGAGAACTAGTTTGGCCGTTTTGTACTTTGTGAGCGAACTTACGATTTTCAGAACAATAGCGTTTCCGATTTTCGCAAGCCTTCTTGGTTTTAGCGACCTTTTGATAGGCGAAATTGTAGCGGTTTACAACGTGAGCGCGATTTTGCTCTACTACCCTTCTTCCCTTTTTTCGGAAAGGCTTGGCGCAAGGACTTCGATTACAGTGTCGATGCTTCTTTTTTTCTTGTCAAACTTTCTTCTTGCGATAGGTAAAACTCCGTTGGAGTTTTCGCTTTCTTTTGCTCTTTTAGGCGCCACACAATCCTTTTTGATTCAAAGAGGTTCGCTTATTGCGGCGAACACCACAAAACCCGAAGAAACGACGTTCGTGTACTCTTTTGCTACAAGCACAGGTTTTATAGGTCGTATGCTCGCTTCGTTGTGTTTTTCGTTTTTCTACTTTAGCAGGTCTTTGGTGGACTATAGAATCGGATTTTTTGCGCTGGGTGTTGCGTCTTTTGCGCCCTTACCGCTTATGCTAAAAGTGAAAGACACAAAAAAGCCTGTGAAATATAGCTTTACACCTTCCAAACTCAACATGGTGTATAGCAGTGTTTCGTTTTTGGTCGGCTTTGGACAAGGCATTACGATCACGCTACTACAGCTATATTTTGTGGAAAAGGGATTTAATCTGTTTGAAGTCAGCCTTCTATACGCGGCATCTGGTGCGATAGGCTTTTTCGCCAGCCGATTCGCAAAAAGATACGGAAAAAGTCCGATGATTCCTTATCTTGTTTTGAGCGTGTTTTATGCGTTTTCGGCAGCTCTTTTGTCTCAAGGGCTTTATCTTACGCTCATCTTTTATCTGCTATTCAGTTTTTCACGTTTTGCAAGACAAGTTCTCGGTCAAACGCTTTTACTAGAGGTTTTAAAAGCGATTGGCGAAGTGGAAAAGGGTTTAGGAACACAAGCGATCATGGGAGACATCGGCGACTCTCTTGGAACGGTTTCTCAAGGTTATCTGTTTGATCTCGGCGAATTTTCGCTATCCTATATTTTCGGAGGTCTTGCGATACTTTCAGGCTCCCTTTTGAATTACTACTTTTACGGCAAATTTATAAAAGGTGCAAAATCTCAAACCCCAAAATAGCTCGCTTGCTTTATAGTGCTACCAGAGTCGATCACAAACACTTGGCCTGTCACGTTCTTTGCATCTTCGGAAACTAGATAGCCCACCAACGTTCCAACTTCTTCTGGTTCAATGAGTTTGTGGGTGAGCGTGAATCGGTTCGCCCACTCTTTTTCTTCTACCCCTAAGTAACGCAAAAGGCTTTCACCCATTTTCGTTTTGACCAAACCAGCTGCAACTGCGTTCACAGTGATTCCAGTGGACTCAAGCTCTGCGGCAAGCGCTTTCGTCAGACCTATTACACCAGCTTTTGCTGCGCTATAAGCGCAAAGATGAACAGCACCGTGCAACCCCGCGACAGATGTTATGTTCACAATTCTTCCCCAACTGTTCTTAAGCATATGCGGTATGGAAAACCTGCAACACAAATACGTCGACTTGAGGTTTGCGTTGATCATTTTGTCCCAGAGAGCTTCCTCTGTTTGAACAAGAGGCTTTGCTATACCAACGCCAGCGTTGTTCACTAGCACGTCCACGCCACCAAACACCTTTATGCTCTCATCGATAAGAGTTAACGCGCCTTGCTCTGTAGCTACATCCGCCTGAACAAAGTGCGCATCTGAAAAGCTTTTCACAAGCCTTAGGGCTTGTTCGCCTTCTTCAGCATGCCTTTTCGCATTAAGAACAATTTTAAAACCGTTTTTCGCTAACGCGAGCGCTATCGCAAGCCCTATTCCACGTCCAGAACCAGTGACCACGGCCACTCTTGCCATATGACGTTTCAAATGTCAAACAAATATAAACTTGAGGGGGAGGAGGGGAGGGAGGGGGTTCACTCACGCCAAGTTCAAATTCGTCTTGACGCCGAACCCCATATTGAAATTGATGAACCCATTAATAAACTATTCTTTGCTTGTGCGATGTTTGCAGGTAACGGGCTCGTGGTGTTGAAAGCGTGTAAAAATCGTACAAATAGCATTGCACCACTATGAAAGCTTTAAGACCCTGTGTTCACAAGCACCCGCCGTGTGCACGGAAGCATGTGGACACCCCTGTGTGGGGGGTGAGCTTGATAGAAGAAGCGCGAAGCCTTTTAAGGCGTGGTGGCTCACGAAATCCATTCTCCTATACTCCATCAGGAAGCGTTAAGTGCAACGAAAATCCACGTTTGTTTTCGCTATTGTGTACTCAAAAAAGATTAATAAGCTCATACGCAGAATCTTTTGGGTGCGCTTTGGTTGGTCCAAACATTCAACGAACGTTCGATTTTCGACGTAGAAGCTCTTCTTAAAGAGTATCTTTTAGAAGAAGACGCTGAAAAGAATGTCAAGCATCCAAGAAGAATAGGAGTTTACTGGCCAAGCCAAGTTTGGGACTGTTTGAGAAAGGTTTACTACGAATACACGCTCAAGGAGCCAGCAACTGAAGAAACAATAAGGTTTGGCGCTTTGGGTAACGTTCTACACGAATACGTTGCACGAATTTTGAAAAGTGTGAGCGAAAAGTATGGTGGTTATACCGTGCAAAACGAAGTCGAAGTGAAAATAGAACATCCTAATCTTGATGGCGTGACTATTTCTGGTAGGGTGGACGACCTTATTTTGATTGAATGGTCAAAGGAAAAAGACGCACCCAAACACTCGAAAATCTTGATCGAAGTAAAAACCTTGGCCAAACTTTCTTCAAAGGAAAACCACAACCTGCCACGTTTTGAACACATTTGTCAGTTGAACACTTATCTTTCGCTTTATCCAGATGCACAGGGCATTTTGCTTTATATCAGCAGATCAAACCTTGACACGCGCGTTTTTACGCTCGAGTTTGACAAACAACTTTACGAAAAGACGCTCAAAAGAGTGGAAGAAGTTCACCGATATCTTTCAAGTGGCGTGCTTCCGCCAGCTGAAGCAAAGATTTCAAAAAATGAAAGGTGGAGGTGTATGCACTGCCAGTACGCTGAAGTTTGTAAGTCTTCTTAAGAAGATTGTTTGTTTTGCGGTTGTGGAAGCTGGACGACTTCGCGCCTCGGAATAACCGCGCTCAAAGCTGCGCTGACTAACAAGTTTGCCGCAAGCGCTATAACGCCAATATAGAGCGAACCAATTGGGGTATTGAACAAAGAAGAGTTAAAGCCAGTAAAATGACCTTTTACAACGTTGGTCTCAAAGGCCATGAAAACACCTAAAAAGAGGCCCAAAAGAAGTCCAACGATCGAAGCTTCTTTCTTAAAGTAGTTGGTGTAAAGGGAGAGAAACAGAGTTGGCAAAAGCTGTAGAATCAGAATACCACCCAAAAGCTGTAGCTGTATCGCGTATGTCGAAGACACAGTGAAAACGAAGCCCAGCGCTATGAACTTAAACACCGCAGAGGCCCACTTGGCTATATCCGACTCGGCTTTCTCGCTTAAGTTTGGTTTGAACTCTTTTATTATGTTTCTTGTCAGCAGGTTTCCTTGAGCTATGGCCATTATAGCGGCTGGCACAAGGCCTCCGATAAATATTCCCAAAAGCGCAATCCCAGCAAGCCACGGTGGTAGTGTGGCGGTTATGAGAGCGGGAACTGCGTATATTCCTGAGCCAAAGTGTTTTACTATGCTAAGCGCTGAAGGAACGGCGTAAACGAGAATGCCAAAAAGCGCAAGAAGCGCCAATCCCAAGCCATAAAGAGGGAGTAACGAAGTGCTCACCCTTAGCTTGTGCTTGCTCTCCGCACTAAGAACGCCGTTCACCGCGTGTGGGTAAAGATATAGCGCAAGCGCACTACCCAAAACAAGCGTCATATAGCCAGGTAGAAGCTTTGGTGGAAGTGTGGCATACGCGGGAACTTTCGAAAAAGCCGTTTGAAAACCACCTATTGTGACCAGTGTTACCACAATGGTCACAACAACCGTGATCCAAATCAGAATGTCTTTGAAAACTGCGGTGAGTGTTGCTCCTCTTAGCCCACTTGTGAAAGTGAACGCCGCAAGAATAAGAAACGCTATAACAAGAGATACTTCTTCCACCGTGTGAGAAGCGCTTCCTATTGCGTAGTAAAGCATCGTGGCAAGCGCTGCCTGCATCCCTACGATTTGTAACGCGATGTACGGAAGTAGAGCCACAATTCCTGTTATCGCCGTAAGAATAGAAAGAGTTTTGCTCTGAAACTTGTCTTTGATGAAATCAGAGCCAGTTACATATCCGTTTTTTCTAGAAAGTTCCCAAAGTTTCGGCGCAAACGCGAGCGCTATCGCAAACGTCACACCCACATACGGAACTGCAAAGAAGTAAAGCGCACCCTTTGCGAAAACGCCAGAAGGAACCGCGACAAAGGTGTAAGCGGTGTAAAGGTCTGCGCCCACCAAAAGGAACGCAAGAAACGTCCCAAGCCTTCGACCAGCAAGCGCCCACTCCGCTATCTTGTTCAAGTCACCACGACGCCACCTTGAGCCGTAAAAACCCAAAAAAGCAAACAAAGCAAAGAACACCACAAACGTGGAAACCATGGCAATACCAGCGGCGTTCACTTTTGTTCACCCTTGTTTTGTGTGCTCGTGGGTTGCTCGTCCTCTCGCATTATATAGGAAAACCCTAAATACACAAAAGTCACTAAGAAAAGAACGAGCGTTTGAGACCAGTAAAAGAATGGAAGGCCACCGAGCATTGGTTTGGAAGTGTTGTATAGGGGTGTCAAAAGATTTGCAACAATTCCTATCAAAAGCAAAATCAGTGCCGCAACATGCCTACCCTTCATGGTAAATCCAGATATATTGATAACAAAAATATTTAAACCTTTTGTTTAGTAATTTACTTTGTTATAAGTCGAAAAATAATTTGCTAAAGTTACAATACTTCGTGATGGCCATTCATAATCCAAATTCAATCGCGCCTTGAAATTTAACCATGTATTAAGCGCTAAAGCCAGCGGAGTGCAATATCGCTTCAATCGTCTCTTCCTTGTCCGCTCTGTAGCTAATTTTTACAAAAATCGGGGGTTAAGGGGGTGGAAAGCCTCGCCTCTCTAAGGCGGAGATGGATAGCCCCCTTATATTTAAATACTTTTTTCTAAATTTATTTTGATGACTAGGAGGGTTAAAGCGATCAGAGCTACAGTTTCTATGAAGATCGCCCTCTCTGAACCCCTCCTAGCCCTCGTGAACAACTATGTTAAGGCACTCCGTTTCGTCCTCTTTTGGTTGAAGGAAAATGTTCCGAACCCAAACGAGAAGGGAGTGTTAGGAAAAGTCCACGAAGAGCTATACACAAGGCTAAGGGAGGAGTATAACCTACCTTCGAAGGTTGCCGAGGACTGCTACCGTGATGCACTTTCAGTGTACAAGGGATGGTATAATAACCCTAAGAAGGGTAGGTTT
>NEXD01000070.1 GCA_003019595.1 Candidatus Marsarchaeota G1 archaeon BE_D | reverse complement strand
GCTATCTGAAGAGCAAAAGAAGTTAGCTGAAGAGCAAAAAAGGCTAAGAGAGGACTTTAACAAGCTATCTGAAGAGCAAAAGAAGTTAGCTGAAGAGCAAAAGAAGTTAGCTGAAGAGCAAAAAAGGCTAAGAGAGGACTTTGTGGAGCTCAGAGCTGATTTTACAAAGCTATCTGAAGAGCAAAAAAGGCTAAGAGAGGACTTTAACAAGATGCTTCAAGAACTTACCGATTTAAGGAGGGGTTACAGAAGACTCGAAACGCGAATTCAATCGCTACACGGAGCAATGCTTGCGGGTTTTGGAGAGCTATCAAAGTTTGCGGGTATCACATTTGAAGAGTTCTCAAGAAAGTTCCTTGAAAACTATTTAAAGGCACAAGGCGTTCTTCCCAAAAACAGATATTTGACAAAGTACAAAATTGACTCTGAGGAAATAGACATATTTTGTGATAACCCAGCAATAGTGGGCGAGGTGACAGCTTATGCGCAAAGCGCTGAGGAAGTTGATAAGCTTCTTAAGAAAGTCGAGCTTGTGCGTGGAATGCTTACGTCTGAGCCAAGAAAGTATCTTATTGTTTTGACCGCACCAAAAGAAGTAGCAAGATCATTAGAAAGGCTAAGCGAAGAAAACCAGATCGAACTTGTAATTGGAAAAATTGTTTGAAAATCTGCGTGGCTATTTGAGAAAAATTTAGTAAAGTTAAATTGTTTATGCAATGTTTTAACCCCTAAGCTTTTTACACACGTGATAAGCTTACCCTGTGACACGCTCGATATCGCTAATAAAGGCAAACCCATTAGGTATTACGAATTTGATGGCATATAGAACGCAGTTGCATAACGATTTAGCAGTTTAAGGCTTTTTACAGTTACACGTCAAAAACTCAATTGATCAAAGCTTTTTTAAGAAAGACGGTGTGCGGATAACGCATGAGTGAGACAGCAAACCATATTGGTTTTCTCATCTGCGCGTCAATCACAACCCCAAACAAAGATGTACTACCGCACCTCACAACTAGTCCACTTCGATGAGTGAATATTCACGTGTGCAGATAGGACTTGAGGGTGTTGTGCTCGACCTTCTTTTCCCACTCACACACTTCCTGAGCTTTAAGACGAAACACGTGTGTGGATATGCGTTTTACACTCGGTGTACCAGTGTGTGAATAGTTTTAGAAATCTAGTAAGAGTGTTTTTCTCTGTTAAAGAACATCATTGTTCCTTATGCATTAAAGGCTCAACCGAACTAGATCCAAAGCGCGTAAGCCCGAAATCACAAAATCGCGGTATCGCAGATCTTTATCCGTAAAGACCACGAGTTTACTATGGAATCGCCTCTTTCTTCCTTTCGAACAAACCTAATTGTGTGGTGAGACCCCAATCAGATTGTTCTACGCGTTAAATGCCACCCGAACGTACACTATGTCACAACACACATCAACCGAGACGATTGTTCACATGGCTACGCTTCGAGTTTGAGGTTTTGCTCCATTGACCTTTTCATCAATTTTTCGACGAGTTCGAGATCAATTTTAAAAAGCGCTTCGAAGAAGATCGAGTTCTAATTGCCCAAAAGCGTTAAAAAGCCGCTACTAGCTCGAGCTCGAAGTTTAAATTTTTAAAGTGAATCCTTAATGGGTTCTACACCCAAAAAAATCAAAAACCGTGATGACACCGAAAAGCGGTGGCGCACTTAACTGAGGATCGCCTTAGCAATACACCATGATATATCCAAGAATTAAATTTCAGACTCCGCTATATATTGGCCACCCAATGTCATAAGCGCAATCCAGAGTTATGATTTATTCTATGTCTGAGCGGGGTTTTACTTAACTACTATGGGCGTGAAAAGCTGTAATCTGATTAAGCACAGTTAACAATCAAACATCGCGTTGAGTCGTATTAATATCAGGCGTGGGGGGATGTTGGCTCAAAGCCTATAAGTCGCCACAGTAAGCTTGCTTCGTTTTCTTTACTTACGACTAAAGATTCTTCATGCTAACAACTTCAAATGGGCTTGTGCCAAGAGAGAGTAGTTAGAAATTAAAAACCAATTTCTGAAAATATTCGCGAAGAACCAATCCTTTAAATTAGTAAACCCCTAAGGAAATGTAAAGCTACATTAACAGCTCGATAAAATCTGAATAAGCCAGGTAGTGGTACACTCGTTACAGGTAACTCAGATCGCAAAGCGAAGAATATGATTCAGCGCAAATCGCTTATTCTAAACGACCGTCAACAACACTTGGTTTAATAAAAAACTCTGACAAACACACCCTATGAGTGGGTTAAAGAAAAAAGGTTGGTGAGTGGTTGTGTCGCGCCGAACAGGGTAAAACCCTTGCACACGATCTCATTGGTTAGCCTCAGGCCAGTATTCTTTGAGCTCGCCTACCGGCCGAAGAAGTCTAATCTTCCCGGCTTGCACATTGACCAATGGGTATATTTTCTGCATTAGCTCAGCCACGGCCTTCGAGGAGGTTCTCCTAAATCTTTCGAGCGCTGCGTAATCCGGGAACTCCCACCACTCCTCAAAATCGAAGGGTACACCCCCAGCATCTTGTATATATGTTCCAACATATCTTGCGCCAGTTTCCTCTTCTATCTGTCTATATATTCTCTTGGCTTCCTCGGACTTAAGCCATTCGAGGTACTTGTCACCGCTTTCGGCCCTAAGATCAAAGTTGATAACCCGGTACACGGTCATGTCTAAAACACCAGACTTGGAGAAGCGTCCTACTATATATATATTTGGTTTACACATTTTAATAAACCCTATACTATGAACGATTGTGGGTTGAGAAATGAAAGACCTTCTTAAACCGCTGATATTTACAAAAGAGGCCCTTTTAAACTATATCCCTATCTAAGAGCTCAACACTTCATGTGGTGGCAGAGGACCGATACGCCTTTTACGATTTAACTCAATAATCTACATTTTAGTGGAAATGTGGGGCTGAGAGATTCGCAATTAACTCCCGTTTAAGCTTCCACCTCTTGGCTAGGGTTGTGGACGTAAAAGGCTACTTCAAATCCTAGAGCTTGTTCTACTGGCGATGTGTTCACACACTTAGAAGTCACACCTTACGAACCACATTTCCCAAGACACGCTGTCATCACTTATTCAAAAAGCTTGGATTTTAGCAATTTGGCTCAAGTACAACCAAAAGCCTAAACCAAGTGTAAATCTTACCGAAATTGTTGACAGCTAAAAATATTCACGCTCAACATTTGTGAACCAATAAACCTGACTCGGCTGTGAAAAAGCTTGTGGTAGATTACATAGCGCCAAAAGAAAATCAGTACTCTTCTCTAGCTATTAAAACGTATCCCCAATTCTAGATATTAAAGCCTGGCATAAAACGAAGTTCTATAAAACACTACGTCGCATGCTCAGGGATAACGCATGCGTCAATCTCAATATTTGCGCACATAGCTCCACTCTCTGCGAGCATCTTTTTATGCGTTTACACCTAGGGGTTTATTGCCAGAAATCCTTTTTGCGTTAACACGTTAATTAGATTCGTATTCGATCACTCTGCGTCTTTTGTGGTGAGTTTTTCTAAAATGAGGTTGTAAATATTTTTATCCTTTTTAAAAGGAGAAAATGTTTGTTTTATCCTGATCGATTTACGATCATGAAGTAAAATGGAAATCAAAAATTTTTTCAAAGTGTGTTAATCTGCGCTTTCTAATAAGGCTTTTCTTTTCTGGCATTTTTGGCATCTTTACCCCTAGGTGTCTTATGCTAAAAAGCCCAAAACACTCGGGTTATAAACTACACATTCTAGGCAGTAGGGAAACGATGATTTGCTTAACACTTAAATCATTCTCGTTCTAACTGTGCGTTTAATGAAGCTAGTTGGATCAAAAGAGTTTGATTTAAGGCCGGCAGATGCCGATCGCGATTTTGACGGATTCTACGACTTGTTGGTTGACCTTTCGAAAGAAAGGGAGTCGTATATAATGGTTAATTATATCGGAAGTGTACCGCCAAAGCAAGAACTAAAAGAGCGCTCTAAGACGTGGAACAAATTTCCATCATTTTTAGAGCTGGCCTTTTGTGGTGGCTTTCTCGTTGGGTTTGCGGGTGCGCACATAGGTCCAAACTTTGGAAGCGCTCAGCCTCACGAAGCTGAAGTGTACTACGCGGTACGAAAAGATTACAGAGGATTAGGCTTATCCTACGCGCTTCTTTTCTCGCTATTTAGTAGGCTTAACAGACCTGTGAAGTACGTTCACGCCTATGTGTATGCGGGTAATATTCCTTCGATAAGAACACTAGAAGCGCTTGGGCTCACACGACTTGTGTTGCTTAAAGAATACATCTATCACGCTATCGAAGATAGATATCATGACCTCTATTTGTATAGGGGTCTCCTTTCAACCGCTATCAACAAAGCTCAGGAAAGGCTTGTGCAACGCGGGTATAAAGTTGTCTACTAAACAATCGTACGCCGCAATTTCACGCTTCAATCAACTCTTTTAATTGGTGATGTTACGTAAGCACTAGCACGATGAGCACCACAGTTTTTGATTTGTGACAAAGCGTGGTCGCTGTCACACATTCAAATTCCTTAGAAATTGTGAAAGTTTGAGCTCAAGCGGTCTACTCAACGCAGGTTTTTCGTTAAACAATTCGGGCCGAAGTTTTGTGAGCGTTTATTACGATTGCGTTGGCGATGGAATCATGCGAATGCCTCTACGAAGTCAGCTTGGTTTTGGCATCACCAATAAAACTTGTGTTCCTTCTATAAGGTGTTTGGGTGAACTATTCTCACAAACCAATGTTTTGGCGCCGCAAGCTGTTGTTCGAACTTTCAAAACCACGTGTTGGACTACTAGGCTTTCCTGTTACAAGGTATGTTTCTACACTCTTTAAACCACTAGCGACTTCCCCCTGAGCTTTTTGTGCTACAGCACAACGATTTAAGGTGTCATAATCGAAGCGCTTCTTCGTAATCCCTTAAAACCGAGACGCTTATTTTTGTGCTTTTTTTAAATAAAGTGGTTAAAATGGGTGTAAGACTTCCTAAACATTGAGCTTTCGTTTAAGCGTAGCGAACTTTTTGGTGGTAGTAACATCGAAAAAAGCGTTCGCGCGCTCGATTTGGTTGAGTGCGTTCTTGGAAAAGTGCGCGTGAACTTTGATGCAGAAAGCGCAAAACACAGGCTTACAAAGGAGGAGTTGACAAAGCTATTGGAAAGCGGTTACAAACTCAGTGAAACCTTACAAGCAAGCCACCCACGAGCTTTAGATGATTCGCTTGTGCTTTTCGAGCTTCTTGATTGTTACAAACACTTCGGTTTGAACATCGTTGTGGGACACCCAGCTTATGGATGTAGTGGTAAGTTTCGTTGTGTGATCCCATTCGCAAAAAAAGCGTCACGCTTTTTTGAGCGCACGAAAATCGGCGCAGAGGGCGAAATGAACACAAAAAGAGCGCTTGAAATGTGTAAAACCTTTGGGTTCACTTTTTACGCGCTACTTTCTCCAAAACCGTTGAACACACAAAACGTGAAACTTGCGCTCTACACACCTTTTAGGGCGGATGATAGCGAGGAACAAGCTCGAAATGTTTTATCAGAGAGTTTAGCGGGTTACTTAAAAAGAAGAGGAGTGACACAGGACAAACTCCACTGTTTTGCGCTTTATGGGCGTGTCGAGAAGCTAGCTCGCTTGGCCAATGGTAACACGATCATAGTGCTTCATCCGTGCTATCGAGACTATAAAGACCTCGCGGAGCAGCTTGAAAAGCTACGCCCTTTTTTCGGTTGAACGAAAACTTAAGGTACGCCATTCTTAGTGGCGAAGGAAGAAAACAAAGCGCGCAGTCTTTTGCACGCCTAGGTAGGTTTGAGTCCATTTCTGAAAAAACGTAGCGAAAAAGCTCACCAGTGCCAAGCTTTCCATGACCTGAAAAGATTTTCGCTTTAAGTCTCCAGTAAATCAATCTTTTTGTGAGCTCGTGTTCATAAGGCGTGCGCTTTACGAATTCAAAAATTGTTAGCAAATCGTTGATCACACCGTTACACCTAGCGCGCAAACGATTGAGCTGTTGTTCGAAAGGTTGTAAACTTGTAAACGAAAAAGAATTTTGTAAATGAAGTCTGTACTTTGTGAGTGTGTCGTAGTCCACGACGAGTGCGAGTTTGCTTGTAAGCGCAAAAAAGAAAAGGAAAAGGTCAGGAACAGCGGTTATTCTCTTTAAAAGCTCTTTAGAATCTTCCAAAAGCTTTCTTGAGACGGCTATGCTACTCGCATTCGCGTACGCACCCTCTTTTAAAAGCTCTTTAAAAAGCGAGCGCTTCTGGAAATCTTCCACTCTTTTTGCACGCTTTTTTATGGAGGCGCGTGAAAGCTCAGCCCCCCTTTCGTCTATGTATACGTAAGAGTTGTGGTAATACCCAGTGTTTTGATCAAGCATCCACGCCTTTACCTTTTCTAGCCTTCTTTCGCAGTACTCGTCGTCGTAATCCAAAAATGTGACAACTTTTGCTCTTATAAAATCAAGCGCTTCACACATCTTTGCGCCTATCCCTTGCTCTTTTGAATAAACATTTGTCACACCGAGCGCATCAAGCTTTGCGTCAACAAACTCGTCACGAAAGTTTTTTACGACGATAACTTCGTACTCTTCTTTTGGAAGCGTTTGGTTTAGCGCTGAGTTCACCGCATCAAGAAGAAAATCTTTGTTTGTGTGCGCAGTGACCACGACCGAAATCGCAGGCTCGTTCATTATTGCAGAGCTATGGGTTAATAGATTTAAAGCTTTGTCGTCACTTTAAAATACTGTGGACGCACTAAAGCTAGAAAACGTGGGAGTAAGGTTTGGAAAAAGGGTTGTTTTAGAGGATGTTAGCTTTTCTTTAAGTGGCGCAAGCTCAACCGCGCTTCTTGGAAAAAACGGAGCGGGAAAAACCACGCTTCTTAGGTGTGTTCTTGGAATTGTAAAACCGTTTTCGGGAAGCGTGAGCGTTTTTGGGAAAAAAGCTGGAACAGTTGAGGCAAAAAGGCTTATCGCGTATTTACCCGAAAGACCAGGCGTTTACGAAAGGCTTAACGCTTTACAAAACATGCTGTTTCACGCTAAACTCAATGGTTTACACAGCGAAGTCGCAAAAAGGAGGTCTGAGGAGCTTTTGGAAAAGCTTGATCTTGGAAGCCACACTTTCTCACAAGTTCACACGTTTTCAAAGGGTATGAAGCAAAGGCTTGCGATAGCAAGAACCTTTCTTACGGATTCCCCTCTTTTGCTTTTGGACGAACCGACATCTGGTCTAGATCCAGACGGTGTGAGCGTTCTTGTTTCTTTGATCAAGGAGCGCGTGGAAAAGGGCGCTACTGTTTTGATAGGAACGCACAACCCATATTTTGCAAGAAGAGTGTGCGAGTGCGCCATGCTACTATCAGCAGGCCGAATATCGCGCAAAGGAAGTTTGGAGGAAGTCGTGTTTCAAAAAAGAGTGAGGGTAAGCGTTCTATCCAAACTCAATGAAGAAACGCTGAAACACGCTCTTAACGGAAGACCTTTTAAGCTTTTAGACCAGCATCAGTTTGAGTTTTGCGTGAAAGACAAAGAGGACACGGCAAAAGTTGTTGAGACGCTTGTCGCCCAAAAACTTGGTGTGGTAAGAGTTGAGCAGGCGGAGAGCTCGGAGGAAGATTTCGGTTGATGAATAGCGCGCTTTCAATAGCCGCAAAAGACATTCGTGAATACTTTTCGAGTAAAGCTTTGGTGTTTTCCGTGGTCGCGCTTCCACTACTTATTTCTGTTACAGTGCCGTCTTTTATCGCAACTCTTTTGTCGAGCATCCCAACCCAGATCAGTCCTCAAGTGACGCAGTTTCTTCCGCAAGTTCTAAAACACGCGCTTTTGACGATGGGCCCAAAACAGGCGCTTTACTGGTACATGTTTTCTGTGGTGACACTACCCATTTTTCTGCTTTTGCCGATAACAAGCGTGATAGTTCTTGCTTCGGATAGCTTTGCAGGAGAGAAAGAGAGAAAGACGATTGAAACGCTTCTTTCAGAACCCATTTCTCTTACCGAGCTTTTTATCGGAAAAACGCTTGCGCCTAGCGTTGTCGCTCTTTGTGTCACTTGGATTTCCTCGATCTTTTACTGGTCACTTGCAACGCATTTTGCAAGTTTGGTGGGCGTGTCTTTAAAACCAGATTTGGTTTGGCTGAGCGCGCTTCTTGTTCTTGTGCCGTGTATAACGCTTGCTAACGTGGGTTTTGTCGCTTGGATCTCCTCGTTTTCTCGTGGATTTAAAGAGTCTCAGCAACTAAGCGGGTTACTCATTATTCCAGTCGCAACGCTTACGCTACTTTCAGCAAGCGGAAACCTTGCGCCCTCTTTGTCCTTGAACCTTTTAATGAGCGTGGCTTATTTCGGGTTCTTCGTTTTGCTTTCGCTTCTTTGGCCAAAGCTTGTGAACACATCAAGGCTCATCGAGTCCTAAAAAGTGGGTTTACAAAATTTTGTAAACCCAATCTTTAAATAGCAAACACAAGAAGCGCGCGTATGGAAAGACAAAAAATGTTTGCGACGGCCTTGCTCGCGTTTTTTGTAGCGGCCGCGCTTTTTGCAGGCGTACAAGTGGTCACAAAAGCGTCCGCCCAACCCACAGAAAAAACTTGGTACGTGAGCATCGGAGGCTCTCTACCTAGTTACTCAACAGACGAGGCGTTTGGCTTCTACCCGCACATGATAGTGATTGATGCTGGTGACACGATCGTGTGGACTGTCACTTCAGCGGAGCCCCACACAGTGACATTCTTTAGTGGAAAGCCGTCTTTTAACGGGCTTTCGCCGATTGCAGTATTCCCCATTGCCTGTTCGCAAAGCGCGCCAAACGTGTACAACGGTAGTGAAGTGTGTAGCTCAGGTCTACTTGTTCAGGGAGAACAGTACTCGCTCACGTTCACAACGCCTGGGGTTTACGTTTACACGTGTGTGTTGCACCCGGGACTGCAAGGTGTTGTAGTGGTTCAGCCAAAGGGCGCGCCATACCCGTACACACAAGAGCAGTACAACGTCATCGCCCAACAAGAAATGGCAATGGACCTACAAGCGGTTCAAACCGCTGTAGATTCATACCAAGTTGGCCCGACAAGCGTTTCAGGTAACTCTAGTGTGTACAGAGTGGCCGT
>NEXD01000069.1 GCA_003019595.1 Candidatus Marsarchaeota G1 archaeon BE_D | reverse complement strand
TGAAACTGCTGACAACGGCTTTGCACGCTTAACGCGCAGTGTCCGCGCGTCTCGCAATCGTAAAGGCTTTTTTGCTTTTCATGACTTTCGGAAAGTGTATAGACTTTCCAAAACTTCGCCTTTTACAGTAACCTCACGAGCGCCCGCGGTGTGTGGGAAAGTTTGTGGATAGCCTCCGTAACCCTGTGGTAAGAGTGAACTTGACGGAAGAAGCGTAAATCCCTTACAAGGCGGGTAGCCCACAACATCTACAGACGGTGTCTTACAATGCGTTGCTACGCTCAGAAAGTGTGTGTAAAACACATCGGACATCATCCACAAGCGCAAAACCAATATACTTTGTCAAGGTGTGGCAAATTATGGACAAAGAGCTTTTCGTCACAGGCTTTTTCCTAACAGTGCTTGGAGTGTACTTTGTGCTTTTTGGTGCGATTTACTATATCAAGTTGGGTGTTTTACACTATACGGTTCTGTTTTCGCTTCATCCTTTCTGGAGCTCTCCAGAAATACCTGGTGCACAAGTCCACGTAAACATGGTCGTAAACTATTTCGGAGTAGTTTTGATCATCGCTGGCATCTTTATGCTTACAACCAGTGTTAGGAGACCTGGTTCGACGCAATCTTCTGATAAAGCTCATTGATAGATTGAATCATCTTTGCGCTCAAATCTTGAAGCGTTGTTTCGACCTTTTCGGTGAGTTTGCTCACAGGAATTGGCTGGTACTCGTACCTGTAGCCACCTTTGCCGATCACAATCTGTTTTCTTGTCGCAAGCCCCTTTAAAACAAGATCCTGTAAAACTCTTTGTGTCGTAGGTCTACTTCTTTTGAGCGTTTTTGAAACTGTCTTCACATCAGCACTTCCTAGTTTGAGTAGTTCAAAATACGCTTTCACTTCAATTCTTCTTAGACCAAGAACGCACATCAACACATCTTCGGCATCAGGTTTATCAGAAGCGATAAAGTTGGTCAGGCTTTTTAGCATACCACAAAGTAGTTTATTTTTCGATTTAAAAACTTTGCTTCAAGAAGGTGTTCAAAGAAGTTGAACATATAAGACAAACATATATATTCGCTTGAAAAATATAAAATGGTGACGAATATGGCTATTTTGCGTGAAAGTGACAGAACGTTTCTCAGACAGTTTTTCGAAGAAAGGCTTGTGAACGAAGTTGAAGTGCACCTCTTTGTGTCAAAAAAAGATTGTGAGTATTGCGAAGAAACAAAGGAGCTTCTTACTGAAGTTGCGTCGCTAAATCCCAAAATCAGGTTACAAGTGCACGATTTTGAGCTTGAAAAACACATCGCAAATTCAATGGGTGTGGACAAAGTTCCTGCAACCGTCATAAAATCGGTAAATGGCACGATGGTTTACTATTTCGGCATTCCTTCTGGATATGAGTTTAGAAGCTTTATGGAAGACCTTGTCGACGCGTCAAGAGGCTCTACAGACCTAAGCGAAGAAATTCGTTCACAAGTGAAAAGAATAAACGAGCCCGTGGAGATAAAGGTGTTTGTCACGCCGACTTGTCCGTACTGTCCACGAGCTGTGAGAACTGCGCACAAATTTGCGTTCGAAAATCCGAACATCAAAGCGCTGATGATAGAGTCGCTAGAGTTTTCAGAGCTTGCGCAACAGTATAACGTTATGGCCGTCCCGAAGATAGTGATTAACGACAAGGTTGAGTTTGAAGGCGCTATGCCAGAAAACTTCTTTATCGAGCAAGTTTTTGCGGCACTAGACCAAGCATATTGAAAACCATTTGGAACGCTTAATAAGCTGTGATAATACAACAATTGATGCCAAAGTTTAGCAAAAGTGTTTCGGAAGAAATTGACAAAAGGATAATTGAAGAGCTAAAGTTGAACAGCAGAGTAACGTTTGAGAACTTGGCAAAAAAGATAGGCGTGAGCACATCAACCGTTTACAACAGGATTAGAGCGTTACGAAAAAAAGGTGTAATCAGAGGGTACACCATTGTGCTAGACAGAGCGAAGAGCGGAAGTGGAACTGGCGCTTTGCTTCTGATAACGATAGACGGTCAAGCGAATGTGGAGACTGTTTCTAGCGAGCTTTGTAAGCTTAATGAAGTGGAATCGGTGTACGAGATAGGCGGAGAAGCGGACATCGTCGTCTTGGTTTTCGCTCAGTCTATAGAAAAGCTAAGAGAGCTTGTGAACGACAAAATAAATTCCATAAAGGGGGTGAGCAACGTGACACCTCTAGTCATTCTCAAGACCTACAAAGAATACGGAATGACTTTTTAGATGAAGAAAAGATAAGAGCGCGTAACAACAGGTAAAGCCTATATAATTTGATGAAGCAAAATAATTACGTGAGACAGAAGAAATACTGGGATAGTTTTGTTCACAACGGTGTGTGTTTCCCCCCTCCTTACGATTATAAAGGGCTTGAAATAATAGTTCACGGAAAAAGGTACAAGCTAAGCCCTGTTGCTGAAGAGATGGCTTGGGCTTGGGTCAAAATCATGAACACAGAAAAGGTGAAGGACGAAGTCTTTCGGTCAAACTTTATGAAAGACTTTTCAAAGCACCTTCCAAAGGAAATCAGAAATGTGGATATTTCGCAAATCGATTTTAGCGAAGTGAGAAAGGCTTACTTAAAAGAAAAAATTAGACTAAAGCGAAACAAGAAGCTTTCAAAACAAAGAAAAAAAGAGAAGGAAAAGCTAAGAAAGATGTACGGTTTTGCGTACGTTGACGGAAGAAAGGTGAGAATTTCGAACTGGATGGTTGAGCCCCCTGGCATTTTTATGGGTCGTGGAAATCACCCTTTAAGGGGTAGATGGAAGCCTAGGATTGAGCCTCGTGATGTGACTTTAAACCTGAGCAAAGACGCAAAGATTCCAGAGGGCGATTGGGGCGAAGTTGTACACGATCCTAGTGGCATGTGGGTTGCGCGCTGGAAAGACAAGCTAACAGGCAAAATCAAGTACGTGTGGTTACACGAAACTTCGCACATCAGGCAACACAAGGACAAAGAAAAGTACGACAAGGCGCTAAAGCTTGCTAAGAAAATACAGGTCGTAAGAAAAAGAATTTTAAAGGCGTTAAGGTCGAGAGACTTTGAAACGAGAAAGATCGCCACCGCCTGTTACTTGATTGACAAGCTTGGTTTAAGAGTGGGTGACGAGAAAGACCCTGACGAAGCGGACACTGTTGGCGCGACCACACTAAGAGTTGAACATGTGAAAATAACCGAAAGAGCGATCGAATTCAAGTTCTTGGGCAAAGATAGCGTCGAATGGCACAAAAGTATAAAGCTTGACGACGCTGATCCGCACTTCGTGAAAAACATGTTGGAACTTATTAGAGGTAAAAAGCAAGGAGAGCAAATATTTGACACCGTGTCTTCAACCAGCGTGAACAAGTTTCTTTCAAAGTGTGCAAAGGGACTTACAGCCAAAGTTTTTAGAACGTATCACGCCACACGCGTGGTTTGGGAATACCTGTTAAACTCTGACGGAAAGACAAAGAGGGCAAACCTTGAAACAAAGAAATACATCGCAAAACTCGCAAACCTTGAAGCAGCTAAGTTTTGCAACCACAAAAGGACGACACCAAAAAGCTACAGGTCTTCCGTAAAGAAGAAGCTTGAAAAACTCAGAGAGCTTCTCGAAAAAAAGCCAAAGAGCAAAAAAGCCGAGCGTAAAGTTAAGCAGCGAATAAAAAAGCTCAAGCTTGAAATAGAGTTGCTCAAAAAGACAAAGGACTACAATCTAGCCACTTCTCTCAAAAACTACATAGATCCAAGGGTTTACAAGGCTTGGGCGGAGCATGTCGGAATAGACTGGCACGAGCTTTACCCAAAATCTCTACAAAAGAAGTTTGCTTGGGTGTCCAAAGCAAAGGTGTCTTGGGAGAATTTCCCGCTTAACCATGTAGAAAAGCAGGCGTTAAAGAATTCCTTGTAAGGCTACGCAATTTTTATAAGACGTCATGAAATTCAAGGAATCATGCAACAAATTCAAGCGAGGACAAGGCGTTTTTCGTTCAAATCACTAAAGAGTAAGGCTTTTGTCGAAAGTGTGCTCACAACTCTTTCGCTTGCGTTTATATTTGTTCTTGCGGTTTTTGCAAGGATTACTCCCGCAAAATACGCGTTTCAGATAGCAGAAGTGGACCCATACTGGTACTATTACACTTCGTACTACATGCTAACGCACGGGGTGTCCGCTTGGTTTCACTGGGTCAATTATATGGAGTTTTACCCCTACGGTTTGAACATACCGAAAGCGGAATCACCAATGCTCAGTTTCACTTCAGTTTTTCTTTACCAGTTTGTCAGGGCTATCGGAATCAACATTTCCTTTTACGACTTTGCGGTCGCGCTTCCTGTTGTTTTCACTTCAATTTCTACTATTTTCATGTACTACTTGGGAAAGGAAATTGGTGGTAAGAAAACTGGAATACTTGCGGCGCTTTTTTTGGCGCTTTCTCCCGCAAACATACAGCAAACCATGTTAGGGGATTTCAAGCAGGAATTCCTAGCATTCTTCTTTATGGTTCCAGCGCTTTACTTCCTTTTACGCTCATTTCGAACAAAAAGCAGCTTGGACATGCTGATTTCTGGTGTGTTTCTTTCATGCGCTGTCGCAAGTTGGGACCCTGTTTCTCCCTATTACTACGACATGGTCGCGCTCGTTGTTTTTATCGGTGTTCTTACAAGGAAGCTTTCACCAAATTCCGCGTTGCGCATTCTTGCTTTTGTGGACGCTCCCGCATTGCTAGTTTCCACAATGATAGCGCGTGACGTTGGACCTGTGACCCACTTAAGCCAAGAGTCACCTGTTTTTGGCGCGTTTCTTGTAGCGCTTCTTATGAAGGTGTATGACTTTTTGGGCGAACAGGGAAAGAAGACCTTTAAGGCTACGATTGTTCCCTTTGTGATCGCGATTGTGGTTCTCATGGGTTTTCTGATTCGCTCAAGCACGGGCGGTAGAATCCTTGCGATAATCGACCCGTTTTACAGAAGCTCAATACCAATTGTGAACACCGTTGCGGAAAACGAGCTTACAACATGGTTTGACTTTTACGCTGGGTTTAACATTCAAATGCTTCTTCTTCCTGTTGCGATTTACCTGTTCTTCAGACGTTCTGATATGGCGGGTGTAGCGATGATTCTTTTTGCGCTTTCAGCAACCTATGCCACAGCAAGCTATGTCAGAGCTGAAGAAATTCTCACACCCATAGCCGCAGTGGCCGCAGCTTACGTAATAAGCAGGCTCATCGACGCGTACGCGCCAATTTTACTAAGGGCTTATCGCTCTACCGCAAAAGGAAGGCGCTCACTTTCTGGTGTAGACTGGGAGGTCGGTGGCATCCTTTTGATCGCGCTTATCATCACTTCAGGCTTCTTTATGTATCAGGGTCTTGCCGCAGCCGACTCCCCGCCGCTTCTAATGACCGTCGGTGGCCACGTAAGTAGCGACTGGGAGCAGGCCTTGCTTTGGATTAGGTACAACACGCCTCCAAACGCGGTTGTCGCAAGCTGGTGGGACTATGGCTACTGGATTATGGTAATCGCAAATCGCCCGACTCTTGCTGATCCTTCTACTGTGAACACGACACAGATACAGTACCTTGCTATCGCGCTTATGGCAAACTACACAATTTCTGAAAAGATACTGAGCTTTTACCACGCGCAGTATTTGCTGATTTACCAGCCTATCGGTTATTTACGAGGCGGACTTTCATACCCAACTTCAGATGGCGATTTAGGCAAGTCCGGTGCAATGCTCACCATAGCGGCAAGCACTAACTTCAAAAAGTTTGAACAAGTTTTCGGGTTCAACCTCACACCGCAGATGTTCAACCAGTCTTACTATCTAACGCAGCTACCAAACTTCGGTCTACTTGTACCTTCTGGAAAATACGCTTCACAAGCTACGTTGTACAACCTTATGTTTGGCTCTAACCCATCTCTCCAATACTCTTTACAGCAACTCGGACAGTATTCGGGTGTGACCATACCTTCGTTCCAAGTACCACCCGGCTTTAAGCTTGTGTATTCGACTCCAGACCAAGCGATTTTGGTGTATGAGTTGAACACCACTTCCTCCCTTTAGCGCTCGATTGCTTTATATTTCGGTTTATGGCTAGTGCTTTATGAATACCATTGCCGTCCAAACGTTTTACAGGGAAAAATATAGATTTGGAAAAACTTGCGTCTTCCTTGGAAAGCTACCTTTCTTCTAAAGGCTACAACACGCAGAAGTACAAGTCGTCGGATGGCTCACTTGTGGTTCAAGCTCGAAAAGGTGGATTTCTTAGGGCGATCGTCAATGCTCAGAGGGCTTTTACAATACACATTTCAGGAAACCCTGATGACGTCAGCGTAAAAGTGGGCGTTGCAAACTGGGGACAAGACTTGGCGGTAGAGGCGATCGAGGCGCTACTCGTGGACGACCTTGCGCTGGTGAGCGGGGTGGAAATGCTATGGAATCTCAAGATTGAAAAGGAAATTATGAACGAAATTCAAAGGCTTGTAGACTCTGGCCAAGTGGTTCTTTCACAAGCTCCTTATATGACAAGCACGGGATTCATGCCAGGATATCAACAACCACAGAGCGTTAGTTACAACCAAGCTTCGAAGTACTGCCCAATGTGTGGCAAGCCCAATCCTCAGGAAGCTCGTTTCTGCATTTCGTGTGGTTCTAGGTTCCCCTAATCGGTGAATCGCATGGATTTGGAAGACAAGCTTGAAGAGGCGAAGCACTATGCGCTTTCAAAAGGAATGGTCCTTTTTAATGGCACGTGGGTTGGACCAGAAGAAAAATACGCCAAATTCGTGTGGAGCGAGCGTAACGGCGACATTAGAAAGTTTTTGGACGTGGCATCATCTTTGGGTGCGCGCGTGATTTTTTACGACTCTGTGGTGTTAACCGAAGAAGACTTGACAAGAATTCTGGATCAACTTGACGAGCTAGAGGAAGATGAGGAGGTTCAAAGGTTACGCGAAGAGTTGCGCTCCTTTCTTGTGCACGTAGGAGAAGTATCGGAAATAGAGGTGGGATTCAAAAACTCAGATGAGATATACTTCTATAGAGAGCAAGCGGACTGGGCAAGGAAGCTTTCAGAGCTTGCGGATAGAGTAGAAGAGCTAGTTGAAGACCAAGACGTTGAATAGAAATCGCGAAAAACATAATTAGTATTAGCTTATATCGATCAATCGGTGGTAGTTGAATAAAAAACAAGATGCAATTATAAAGCGCGATTTAATAACGCGATATTGTAGCACCAAGTGTGTGGCAGAGTGATTTTTTGATCAAATCATAAGGTTCGACGAGCGCGACTGTAATTTCAAAGAAATTCTAGTCTAGAGAGCACAATAGGATTCTTGAAGAGCATAACCCTCTAGGCGTTGAAGGGCGTTAAAAGGGTTGTGCAAAACACTAGTCGACTCGATGAACTTTCTATAAGCCTTAAGGAGGAAGTAAGAGAGGTGTTAAAGACAAAGAGGTTATCCGCGCACCTCTGTCAAATCTTTACACATTTCCGACGCGTTCGAGTTTGGCATTTGTGCATATCTAAACGACGCAATTGTCATAGGAGACACAACCGCGTGGCTAGGCTCAAAAGTCATTAATTTGAAAAAGGTTTGTGCGATTCACCAAACGTTATTCGCAGGGCGAAACGTGATCAAAGTGATTTACACGCTTTGGGTAACACAAGAAGCCATGGAAAAAGCAAAAGATCTGGGTTTTAAAGCCCACGGAAGAGCTAACACTCGTGACACAATCACAAGCTAAAATTGTGAACAAAAGGTTAAAAAGTCGCTTTTTTGGTTATTTATTTATGAGTTTCTCGGTGTATTTGAAAGCGGCACTGCTTTTTGCGCTTCTTACCGCGTTTCTCTTACTTGTGGGCTTTATCGTTGGATATTACGTGCTAGGCGCTCCCATTTTGAGCGTACTAGTGTTTATGCTTGCGATTTCGGTGATAATGAACGCAGTTTCGTATTTTTACGGGCCAAAAATGATTCTCACACTATCTGGTGCAAGGCTAGTTTCTCCGAATGAGCTTCCAAGAGTTTACTCAATTCTTGAAGAAGTTTCAAGAAGTGCGGGAATACCCACGCCGAAACTAGGCGTGAGCAATCAGCCGCAACCAAACGCTTTCACCACAGGACGAAGCAAGAAGGATTCTGTAGTGGTAGTGACTAGTGGCTTGTTGAAAGTGATGGACGAAAACGAGTTGCGTGGTGTTTTGGCGCACGAAGTTGGACACATAGTGCACAGGGACGTTGCGATTGCAACGCTTGCTTCAACACTTGCTACCGCAATAACGTACATGGCGGACATCGTTTTCTTCTCGCTACTTTTTGGAGGAGGCTCAAGGCGAGAAGGAAACGGTGCCGCTGGTTTGTTTGCGGTGATTTTTGCGCCTTTTGCGGCTTCTATGGTGCAACTAGCGCTTTCAAGAAGCAGGGAGTACTACGCCGATGAAGAAAGCGCAAAACTCACGCAAAGACCGGATTACTTGGTTTCAGCGCTTAGAAAAATAGAAGAATACATTAGAAGAGGTGTCCCCCTCAACGCGCCTAGTTCAACCAGCGCGCTTTGGATTTCTAATCCTTTCAGGGGTGCGATGAGCGACCTGTTTTCAACTCACCCTGCTACAGAAAAAAGAATCAAAAGGCTGATCGAGCTTTCAAGAAAAATGGGTTATTACTTTTAGTGAGCTGAAAGCCTCGCTTCTTTAAAAGTTTATCAGTTTGTAAAATATTAGTAATGCTAGCGACGCGTCTTGTTAACTCGACTAAGTAGCAACAGTACCACACTGCAAACTCACGGAGCCAAGAGTCTAGGACGCATCCCTTTTCATGTAGGGTGGTCCTCTGAGCCACCGACTACCCACCAAGATGTAGCTTCGAACCGAGTGGAAAAGATGAAACCTCTGGAAAGGACTCGCTCTTCAGTGTGCAGGAGGTTTTAACTAGCCCTCCACTTTACTCTTTTTGAAGCTAGTAACACCAATACAAGAGTGTAAAGGGACAAAGCGCCTAAGTAAACTTGGGCGTTACCAGTGGCTAAACCACTTGTGATTCTCATGACTTGAGCCGCGTAAGTTGTGGGTGAAAGAAAAGCGAGCGGCCTAACAAAACTAGGTAAAACGCTTATCGGATAGTAAACTGGTGGCACAAAC
>NEXD01000068.1 GCA_003019595.1 Candidatus Marsarchaeota G1 archaeon BE_D | reverse complement strand
CATTAAAATATTCTATATCACTTGCGGATGATTCGAACAAAATTAGACTCCAAAAACTTTTATTTGGAGTGTGTAATTACTATGTTCCTAAACCTTCCGAAGACACGCTTCGACTGGATGAAAGAAAATTTGATGGCGGTTTTGCCTTTACTAAAGACTCAGTTATTATTATAGTAGGAACAGACTACTATGATGAAGCAGGATTAATCGTTGAAAAAATAGACGAAATAGACCTCTCAAAAGTCAAAAAGGAAAAAGGGTGACTTGAATGAGTGAAGAGTGTTATTCTTATATCGAAGACGGTAATCCAATCGAAAAATATTTCGAACATATAGATGCGGCACTTATTGTGTGGCGCGAAATAAGACAATATTATTACGATGCGGTAACAAGAGTATTAGAATTAGAAGAATTCGACCCAGTGGAGTTTGCTATCGTTGTTCACGATTTGGGAAAATTGACTCGGGAATACAAAACACACCGTGGAAAATTCTTTAGGCATGAGCTCTTTAGCGCATATTCTTGTTACAAAATTTTAAAAAAAGCCCATATTGAAGATCAAAAGGCATTACCCATAACACTTAGCGTGCTACTACACCACGAGCCTATTTTGCTGAGCGCTTATGCTGGAAATCTTGGTGAAAACTACGTGGCTGTCTCAAACATTAAGAAGATTTTACATGAATCAAATTTGAGTTTAGCGTGTAATCCTGCTAGCTTTGGAAAATACTGCTTAGGTGATAGAATTAATGAATTTATTGACAAGTGGAAGGGGATCGGTCAATCCGAGCTCAAAGACGATGCATTTAAATTGTTAAAAGAAATAATTCTAAAATCTACTGTTGGCCCACAAAAACAGCTCACAAAAATCAGAGCAAAGGCAGCAGCCTTGCTTTATCCTTTAACCGTGTGCGACTCAATCGCCGCAGAAATGGTAAGGGGTGACTGTAAAAACGTTCAACGAGAGAAAAAGGGGACATGGGTCACAGAAAGAGCAAAAAGTGGTGCTGAACAAATCAAATACGAAGACTTAAAGAAGAAAGTTGTAAAAGAGCTAGGTTTAAAGTGTGATGGGTGAAAAACATGGAGGTTTATACGCCTGGACATGGTCTTATAACTGATTCATTAATACTTCAGGGCATATGCAGGTACTTAGCATGGCACAGTGTATATGATGCTCGAATAATAAGGATTGGTGACAGATTTAAAATCAATTTCCAACACGATTTAAGATTAACTGATACTGAATACACTGAATACTTTGAAAACCTTAGACTTGCCTGTCAAACTTATCTAGAACGTCAACAAATTAATTCTTCACAAATAATTGAAAAAATATATACTGCAAACATAAATCTTCCAATATTTAAAAGATGGTTAAATCAACTACTAGATTCTCTTAATAAGATAAGCCTTATGGATTTTAGTGAAAATCACAAAATTGTCAAAAAGGAGGGAAGAAATGCCAAAGGAAAGAATCTGATAACGCTTTACTTACCTCTTTCCTCTGTATATGGCAAATACGTCATAACTAATTATCGTTCTTCCCAAACGAATTATTCAGTTTGTGATCAATGTTTCCTGTTTGCTAATTTAGGCCTAATATACGGAACAACAGTTTTGCGGTCAAATAAAGGCGATAAAAGTTCAGTTGTTTTCACAACTTTTCTCCCACAAACAGAAACACAACTTTTAGATCTATTATTACTACAACGTTTAACAGAATTCGCTCACCATGAGTTTCTCAACAGTGATGTTCCTCTTCTAGCATGTCCATTATACTTTTTGTCATTTGGCGAAACCATGATTTCAGTCGAAAATATACAAGCCTTAATATGGAGAATAGAAAAAAATGGAAACTTTCAGCGTTCATTGGACGTATCACTAATTCGGCTTGATAAAATTCTTGAATTTATATCCGCAGTAAAATTGCAAATTCCCAGTTGGCCTAAAATTGTAAACAAAATAATCCAAGACAAATCAGGAGATGGTCAAATTATATTATCAGATATTGCTGAAGCGCTTGTTTTTGGAACAAGAGATACATACAAAATTATCAGAAGACTTGTTTCTTATGTTATGAATGGTGAAGAAAAAGATGAGATTGCGAAGGTATTAGATAAGGTGACTTTAACCCTTGAACGCACCACAAAAGAGCAATGAAATTGAACTAGCGTTTGAACTTGGAAATTTGATAAAGTGCGAAATAAGTTGCGTCGCTTAAGAGAGAAGACACGAACACCGTGCGAGTAAGAGCGCTCAAACCACAGCACAACTACGCGCAACTAGTGCAAATCTTACAAGGGTTTATAAGATAACGTCCAAAAAGCAATCTTTACTCCTTATAGATTTCTTAAAGCTATTCACACACTGTTACACAGAATATAGATGATTTGCATGAAACGCTTATCCAGACAGCGTCGTGACAACACCTTAAAACATTTCTAGGTATTATCCTAAAAATCATCGAAAAGTTAGCACTCGACTATCCTTTTCTTGTTAATTTAACTAAAAACTCACCCTTATTAGTCAGCTTATAATATTTCATTTTACCTATGTTTCTATGATCAACTAATCTTTTCTTTTCTAGTTCAAGAATTCTACGCCAAACTGTTACCCTTGACGGTGGTTGAGAGTCACTTTCAGCCAAGTCTCTTTCTATTTCCGAAACAATTTCATGAACGCTTTTTTCAGAATTTAACAGTGTTGAAAGGATAATACGATCAGTCCAGTCCAACTCCTCTTTGAAAAAGTAGCTCGAATAAAGCTTCACCGTTGCTTCCATGTCTTCCAACTCGATTTCGATTTCAGCTTCTATTCCAAGTAGAACTAACGCTAAAAGCACTTCAATAATTAGTATACGCATTCCCCCACTCAGATTTGCGTAAATCTCTCTCTGAGAAGAGCTTCGTATAACGCTTTGTATCTTTGCTACAGAACTGGTTAAATCTCTAACTTCTACTTCGACACGTATTATTTTTAATTTTGGTTGAACAGTTTCTACAAATTGTTTCAAGTTATTGAAAGCCCTTTCTGCTTTGCTTTGCGAATAACCAACACTTCCTTCAGGCATTAGTATAACCACTTCATCGTCAGGTTTTAACCCTTTAGAGACCATTGACCTTATCGCAAACTTTTCATCGAACCCGAGCGTAATTAAATACAACATTTATTATAACTAATGAGTCGCACCAATATAAATTTCACTTTAGTGAAATAAATTTCATATTCATTTCAAAATTTCATCCCTATGATACAAAATATTTATATCGAAGTTCAAAAATATTAGCTCATGGCAACAAGCCTTTTACAAGTCGGAAAATTTAGGGGCGTGTCTCTTCTTTTAGCGGGCGCGTCCCTGATTACTGGTTCGCCAACACTTATAGACAGAGTTGCCAACGCGCTCAGTGTCGATTCCGTCATAAAAAGCGTGAACGACGCACTAAGAGTTATAGAAAGCTTTCAGAAAAATAAAAGCGAGAAAAACGAGCTTATCGAAAGCGCAGACAAAACCATACTAAAAATTGACGGTGAGCAGTATGTTCTTTCGGCTACACTTTGCACATCCACGCAACTACAAGAATTCTTTAAAGAAGCTGAAAGTGATATCAGGATTGCTAGAGCGGTTGCGGCTCTTGCTGAATCGCTCATTGTTGACGCAAGAAGAGGTGGAGGTGAGAAAAATTGATGATCAGTTTGTCTGCAAGGTTAAAAGTGAACTTGGAATCGCTCAATGGTGTTGAAACGGTAGGGAATTTCGCAAGACACAGAACCGCACCGATTATAGTTCATGATAAACAAAGTTCTTTCCAAGTGCGATACGTTCCTGTGGTATCTGGTGAATCGATAGCACACGGATATCAAACACTTTTGGTAGATATATGCAAACAAATGGGTCTTCCGATAGGTGTTTATTCGTCTCGCTATGAATTCATAAAGTTCAGCGAGGATAATTATCTCTCAGATGAAGGAATATCGCCTCCAAGGGACTACGATGATATGCAAAGGTTTGAGGTAGATGTGCTAACGAATGATGTCGTTGCAGATGTGGGCGGCTTCCTTTACACAGGCCGTAATTCTGTAAAAAGAACTTCAAGAATACATGTGGGTTATATGATTCCAGCCTTAAAAGACACAGATGCCGCCGCGCTAGAGGCTCAGTTCCATGTAAGATATTTACAGTCAAAGCCGCAGAAAGGCGCAGGACAACAAGCAACTGATACCCAGCAACCAAAACTCGCACAGTCGATTTTTAATGTTGAAGTAGCAAGCGCGATATACACTTTGAACGCAAATCTGGACGTTGACGAAATTGCAGTTCCATCGATTAAATTCGGAAAACCAGCGGAACAATCTAAGCTTTCCAAATTAGAAAATCAAAAGGTTAGCAGAAAGAAAGCGGCTATCCTTGCGCTAGGACAGCTGTTTTCATCAATGAAATCTGGTGCAAAGCTCAGTAGATTCTTACCAAATAGCGAGTTACTTTCAATTGTGGTTACCGAAACAAGTTTTCCATTTAGCGTGAGTCCTGGTAACGGAAAGGATTACATCAGCGCGACAATTCAAAGAGTCGAAAAAGCGTCTGAAATGCACCAAAAAGCTGGGATTAGTGTAATTAACTACAAAGTACATGTGGTAGACAATGAAAACGCCCTTACTTCAAGTGATTCTTCAAAGAAATTCGTCAGCAAACACTCAAATGTTGAAGAACTCTTCACAGAAGTATTGAGCGCAATTAAGTAGGTGTATATTTTGGAGCCGTGGGTATTGAGGGTTTTCGCGGAGCTTGCGTGGGGGTACAGCATAAGATTGCCTGGTTATGCAAAAAGACAATCTTCGCACACACTCCCCCCACCATCAACCCTTATTGGAGCCCTCGCCTATCCAGTGGCTTTTGGTACTGGTGAATGCTTTCTAGAAGGAAAAAACCTTGTCAGCTCTGCCCAAAAATTCATGAGTTGTATTCTTGCGGCCTCAGCGCGTTACACAGAAAACTCAGTTGCATCTTTAACAGAAGACATTAATAGGTACTTAATTGCGCAATTTCAGAAAAAGGAAAGAAGGAAAGAACCTGCTTATCGCTTTGGTGCAATACCTGTTGGAAAGGTTTATGCACCATCACAAGAAATGGAGTTCGTCTACGCGTTAGATGGCGAAAGTTGCTCAAAAATCTTTGGTGATAAATGGAAAGAAAAACTGATTTCGGCCTCATATTCTATCATAAGGTTGGGAAGTAAAGAAGGCATAGTTTCGATAAAGCATGCGGAATTACAAAAATCAAAAGAAATAAAAGGAGAAAAAATCACGACACCTTTTTACTTTCCACAGGATTCTGTGAACCTTGCAACTATAAAAAACGAATACTATGTCGAAGAATTTTGGGAAGTTGACTACACGTGGAGGAATGTCAACGCTCCTCGTCTATACATTGTGCCTGGGACAAGAAGCCCAATTCGGTCGAAGGTTGTTGAAGTTGTAGCAAAAAGAGCGTTTGAGGTTGAAAAATATGCAATCCCATTTTAGCGAGCTTTATCAAAGGACGTGTAACGCCTTGGGTTACAAAGAGAGAAGTTTTTTGAAGATAGCACTTCAAAGATATGACGAAGTGTACTCAAAAGATGGAAAGGGAGTATTGATACTCTCTGCTCCCACAGGTTACGGTAAATCTCTCATTTCTTACGCATTGTATTTTGGATGCCTAGATGGGGACAAACCTTGGGCAAGGGTGATACACGTTTTGCCGATGACATCAATCATTCAAGATTTTGTTGAAAACATCAAAAAGAAACTTAACGGTAAAATCGACGAAAGGCACATTGGAGAACAGCATCATGGATCACCAGGTTCGCCCTTTTTTGCAAAAAGATTTGTAGTAACTACTTTAGACACATTTTCGCTTAACTTCTTTAAGTTACCTGCGATAGAAGTGGCAAAACAGCAAAAGTATCACACCTCACACTTTGAGTTTCCAAGGGCAATGATATACTCAGCCGCAGTTGTTTTTGACGAGTTTCATCTTTTTGCTCCAGCAAAAGAGGGGCAATCAAGAATGCTCACGGTTTCGCTTGCCGCACTAAAAATGCTTGCTGAAGTAGGAGTTCCTGTTATAATAATAACTGCGACAATGAACGACCAACTTGCCCAATTAATTAAAGATGAGGTCAAAAAAGAGGCAGAGGTGTTATACGAAAAATATTGTGAAGGAGATGATAACGAATGGGAAACTCAGAACAAAAAGGAAGTCGTTGTAGTGGGTAAAACTAGTTGTGTACACGAAACTACATTAGAGCTAAAAAAAGAGAAATCGGTGCTTATTGTAGCTAATACCGTTTCTACAGCTATTCAAATTTTTGAAGAGCTTTCTAAACATATAGAGAACAAAGAAGATATTATATTGCTACACGCAAAGCTTTCAAAGCATGATAGAGGACAAGCGATGCAAAAGCTAGAAAAATTAAAAGATAAACAAAATAAAGTGGAAAAGGGAAAAATTGTAGTAGCGACGCAACTTGTTGAAGCCGGAATTGACTTTAGCTTTGACGCGCTTATTACAGAAGTTGCGCCGGCTCCGAATATTATCCAAAGGGTTGGTAGGGTTGCAAGAATGGGTGGTAAAGGTTTGCTGTACTACTTTATCGTCACAGATTCAGAACTTGATGGTGTGTATGATGAAAAGCATACAAAAGCTTCATATGAAAATCTGGAAAAAAATGTCGGCAAAAACTTTCAGCCTTTAGAGCTATTGAAAGGATATGAAATGGAATATCGACTTGATGAAATACTTAAAAGGATATTGATAGAATTTGACCGCTATCCTGTTTTTACTGCACAAGACACACAAAGGTTATACGAAAATCTATGCGGACTGTTACGTGAATCAGATATAATCATGGCGTATGATTCGCAAAAACCTGATGGTGAATCCGAGGTACCACTAAACGAAAAACAAGCAAAATTGATCTTAAGCAGAACGAAAAGTTATATAAACGAAAGAAATGAAATTTGCAATTACGAATTGAACCCTTGGAGTGGTTGCTTATCACTTAGATTACAGTACATCGGAGCAAAGGGTATTGTTTACCCACATGAATGGTACACGCCTGGTATAGGACTTAAAATATAGGTGAAAAAGGATGAAAAAGATTGCGTGTTCATTTAGTGATGAGTCTCTTAAAGTGCACTCCGCTAAATCGGTTGAATATGGTGTCGACAAGTTCTTCTCTTTTCAACCATCCTATGTGAAAGTGTGTGTCGAAAGACTAAATTTCGTCTATAAATTTAATCCTTCTCTTACACTAGAACTCTTCAAGGAGCTCTGCAAGATCGCATGTTATTTACATGATTCAGGAAAAGCTGCCAACATCTATCAAGTCCAATTCATGGAGGGGTGCAAATGCAAAAAAGATCCAAGTTTTGCATATCACGAAGTTCTGTCAGCATTAGTGTACATAGATATTTTGAAAAAGCCCATTTTTCAGAGAAATTGAAAACTTTAACTACGTTTGCGGTGCTTAATCACATGCACGCAGTAAGACCATACACCAACAAGGATAAGGTGATAGGCGAGTTAAAGCGACGGAGCATAAGCTTCGATAAGAGATTAGGAGATCCCTTTGCGTTTAATTTGATAGACATAGACGAATACATAAAGAATTCACCAATTCCGATGAGTGGTCTATATGAATGTTTTGAAAAAGCAATTACTCTAATGGAAATAAGCGAATTTCTAGACAAAATGGAAAGAGTTGTTACATACGAAAATAAACTTTACACCTATATTTTAACTCCCATCGTCGTAGGAGACAACCTTGCTGCAAGTGGAAGACAAGAGGGTGGTGGAAGGCAAGTCTTTAAAAGAGAACTTATGGAGTTGATTCAAAAATGAGAATAACCTCTCCTTCTCCAACTTTTACTGGTTATATTTTATCGTTACTCTATGTTTGTGATATAAAACCCGATGAATACACAGTCACAAAGGACGGATTCGAAATTTACAATATAGAAGGTCTGAAAAATGGAGGAAAGATTGTCGAGCAAATTGCAAGAGAAATAGAAGAGAAGAGAAGAGGGAAAAAAGACCAAACGCCCTTTATCATACCACTTACCGCAAAAAACGAAAAAAAGTGCTACCAACAAATTCTAAAAGAACTAAACATTCAAAGTGACGCACCTATTAGTTATGTACTCGAAAAGTACTTCCAAAGTATGACTGAAAAAACAAATGAGTCAACTTACACATGCCCCACTTGTCTTGCACCTGAGTTTTACGAATTTAACAGGGTTCTGGGATACACCGAATCGCGTAGAAAAAGTGATAAATACAAAAAGCTTTCGTTTGACGGATATATGCTAGGCATTGCAGGATATGTAACATCATATCTAGATCGCGTAAAGATTACTCGTGACCGGTTTGTCGAAGTTCACCTTTTGCCGAATGTGGAAGGTGCACATCCTGAAATTACGATGAATTGGGTTGAAATGTATAAAAAATTAAGATTTGGAATAGAAGGTCTAACTCCTGTCACATCCCTACTTATGTGGCTTAGTCTGAAAACCAATTATCGAGGAACAGTTCAATTAATTGCTTTAAACACAGCAAGAGGGCAAAACCCAACAACGATTTGGAACACTTTTAATTTGGACCTTACACGTACATCAGAAATTTTTAGTAAATTAGAAGAAAACTACAAAAAGATGCTTGAAAGACTTCTTATAGACGTCTTTAACCAAACTGTAACAAACAATTTCGCAATTAAAATATCTCAGCTCATATTTGAGGCGATTAACCAGACAAAGCCTTTAGAAGAGCTTCTATATGTTGGCTCAAGAGAAGGTGCTCTTGTCACAATAAAAGAAGTACTTGGTTTACAAATCGCGCAAGAAGAAAGAAAATATCTCGAATATTCTAGAGTGGTCAAACACTTATTCCGCATACTAAGCTCGAAATCTTAATTTTTTATTTGAACATTAAATTAGTGTGGAAGAAGAGCTTTTACCCGTAACTGCTCTTTCTCACTTTTTCTTCTGTAAAAGAGACCCTTACTACGTTTACGTTTTGCACACACCAGAACCTGTTACAGAAACGATGGAAATGGGAAAGCAAAAACACGAGGAAGACCCGTTTCAAGCGTTTTTGAGAAAGCTTGAACCAAAACACTTTTTCCGTAAACCGCAACTTCGCTCTCCTCAACTAGGAATTAGCGGTGTACCAGATTACGTGTTTGTCACAAAACACTCGGAAATCATTCCCGCGGAAGTGAAATACTCACCACACCTTGCGCGCGGAAATCTCAAGTTCACCGCACAGTTGGTCGGTTACGCGCTTATACTTGAAAACAACTACGTTTATTCCGACGATTCCTTACTCGAAACCTCACAAGC
>NEXD01000067.1 GCA_003019595.1 Candidatus Marsarchaeota G1 archaeon BE_D | reverse complement strand
AAGATGGCAAAACAATTCAATCAAAAGCTGTGGTTTCTAATGCAGATCCCAAGACAACTTTTCTTAAACTACTCAGAAATGCGGAGCTTGAATCTGACTTCAAAAAAAGGGTGAACTCGCTCAAATCGACTGGGGTTTCCTTTAAAATGGTTGGGTATTTGGAAGAACTTCCTGATTTTGGAAATGGAAAATCGCTACAACCTGAGCACATCGCTTCAGAAGTGATTTTATCTAGTGTTGACTATGCGGAACAAGCTTATCGTGATGCTTTGGTTTACGGTTATTCCAAAAAACCATGGTTTGAAGTTAACATTCAATCGTCAGTAGATCCTACTGTTGCACCACAAGGAAAGTATTCCTTTTCAATTTTTGGACAGTATCTTCCCTACGATAAGAAACTAGACAATTTCAAAGATGAGTACGCCACGCTTATTTTGGATATCTTAAGAGAATACGCGCCGAACTTTAAGCCAATCAAGTATCAATTGCTTACTGCGGTTGATATAGAACGCAGATTTGGCATTTGGGGAGGAAACATCTTTCACCTTGATATGACACCAGATCAACTTTTCGTTTTTAGACCTTTACCGGAGTGCAACAATTACACCACGCCAATTAAAGGAGTTTTTCTGTGCGGTTCTGGTTCACATCCTGGTGGTGGTGTTACTGGAATACCAGGTAAAAACGCCGCAAACAAAGTGATACAATGGTTTAGTAAGCGATAACAAACCATGATTCTATATCCTTGATATGCATTTACACATTAAGTCGTGATATAGATAGTATTTATGATTTGCCAAAAACCTTTTTAAGTATAAAACACAACTTTATAAGATGACAGAAAGTACCATAAAAACCTGGCAAAACTTCTATCCAGAAGGTGTGAAACACACTTTATCTTATCCCAGTGCTACGATACAAGCTCTTTTAGAACATAAGCTCTTACAGAATCCTAAAACAAAGATGCTGAATTTCCTGGGGCTCACGGTGGATTTGTTAGACTTGGAAAGACTGTCTACAAGTTTTGCTACTTCACTTAATGAACTTAGACTCAAAAAAGGAGAGCGTGTGCTTCTTTCCATGCCAAATTCACCGCAATTCGCAATTTCTTTATTTGGGATTTTAAAAGCCGGGGGCATTCCAGTTTGTATAGATTTTTTAGGCACCGCTGATGCTTTTGAAAAAGCAATAAAGGAAACTGAACCTTACATTGCTATTTTATGTAGTGATTTGACAGAAGAAAAAGACTTGTATTCAGCCTTTGAAGCGGCTATTTCAAAAATAGGAAAAGAAAGTGTTGCACACATTATAACTACAAGCCTGTTTGAAATTTTGCCGCCAATCCAGCAAGTATTAAGTGGTTCAACCTTTAAAATTAAATCAAATAGGAGAAAAGAAACCTTAAGTTGGTCGAAACTTGTGTTTGAAGCACCAAATGAGGAAAAAAACGTAGAGTCTAGCGAATCAGATATCGCACTCATCCAGTACAAATCGGATAATAAAGGCGTTGTGCTCACACACAAAAACCTTATTGGTAATGCAACACAATTTTCAAGCTGGTTTGCTTTAACACAATCTGAAGTAATTTTAGCTACAATCCCATTTACGAGCACAAGAGGACTGATTCCCACATTGCTAGCATCCTTAGTTTCTGGAGCACAATTGAGTGTTCTTCCTTTGTTCCTAGCGCAAGAAGTGGCGAAAACAATCGAAAAGGATTCTGTAAGCTTTTTACCTGTGACCCCAAAGATGCTTGACTTACTTGCTTTAAATGAAGAAACAAAGAAACGAAATCTTAGCAGTTTAAAGACTTGTGTGTGCATAACTGGCGAAGTTCCACCTACCATTAAAACAAATTTTGAAAACACATTAAAAGAAAGCTCAGGAAGTACGGTCAAAATAATAGAATGTTATGGTTTAATAGAAGCCTGTGCTTTTACTCATGCTAATTCTCCCAAAGCTCAAAAAACAGGCTCGATAGGTTTGCCCTTACCTGATACAGAAGTCGCTGTTTTAGACCCAGATAGCTTTAGACCACTTGATGCTAACAAAGAAGGAATCTTGGCGGTTAAAGGTCCTCAAGTAATGGCTGGTTACTTCAACCAGCCGGGAAATCAACCGTTTAACAGTGAAGGTTGGCTTATAACAACTATAGGCGTATATTTTGACCAAGAGGGTTACTTTTATCTTTTGGGAAGCCTTGAAGAATCAATTGTTGTAAATGGAAAAAGAATTTGGGCTCACGAAATAGAAAAAGTACTTAACTCTCATCCAGCCGTAAAAGAATGTTCGGTTACCATTCTACAACGTGAAAAACAATTAAAGGCAAATGTTGTCATCAAGCCTGGCGAAAAAGTTAGCGTCCAAGAACTTGTAAACTATTGCAAAACAAAACTTACACCAGAGAAAATACCAAAGCAAATTGAAATTGTAAGAGAACTCAAATTCTAAAAGTAAGAGCTTATTATAGAGTTCATAGTAAATTGTATGGCCTTTTACAATGAGTAAAGAAGAATCTTCTGAAGACAAGACCACGAGATTATTACTTTCTGTAAGTAAAGTTTTAGAAAACATGAATGCAGATGCAGATGATCTTTTTACCGTAGCTACATACCTTTTAGGCGTTTTGAGCGCTGATCTTACAGAAGAAGAATATGGAGAATTCATGAAGGAGGTTGGGGTTGCCGTAGCGGAATTAAGGTTCGATTTAAAATCTTTAAACAATCAGACTTGAAATTGTTCTTTAGAGACAACTCAATAAATTGTTATTGTAAAAATGGGCTTTAACTTACTCTGATTCAAATGTTCTGCTGGTCAAGTCTGATTTTGTTCTAGAAATCCAAAAATCCAATCACGTTAAAACATTTTGACGTTTCTTAAGATTGAAAGTCTTTGGAGAGCAAAACTGTCAAGTAAATACAATGATTAACCAAAAGAACCCTTGATAAAATGCCTAAGGTGGGATTTGTTTTGTGAGGCTGTCTAAACGACACAATATGGTCACAGCCTACCTCATAAATGGCTGGGAGGCGTCGTGAACCTCTTGGCATGTTCATCAATCGGCGCAATTTTTCGAGTTGCTCCCCAGATTTTGTGCCCTGAGCCTTTTTAGAGCTTTGATTGGATAACGCGTTCCTACACTATTTCATAAATTCGACTAAACAACTTGTAATGGTAAACATTACGATTTTTGGTGAATTTATGAAATAGTGTAGAATTTTAAACATGCTGGACATGGTCAATCAAAAAACTATGATACTACCGCTTCTCCTTCAAAAATTTAATCGTATGCGATAAAACTTTTGGTTCAAGGTCAGCGTTTTGCTCAGCGCTTTTTGAACATTAACTTCGAGCTCTTTCGAAATAAAGAGTGAATTTTGTTAAGCGTAGGTTGAATTTCGATGCAAAGCTACGTGAACGCTCCACAACGATTGTGAAAGAACGACTGTAGATATCCTTAGGTGGGTTGTAGTGAGCACTGTAGACAACTCGTCTCATTCGGTGTCTCTTAAAGACCACAAAAATGCGTTTCCTTCGGAGGGTGAGGGTATATAAGTGACCCAACGGTATTCACTGAGTTTGGTGCATGGTAACAAGAAGTTATAATACACGCGCTCATCTGGATAGTACCAATTTATGGTCGCTATACATTAAGTCTCTTGCGTCGGTTTGTTCATTCAGAATTGCTGAAATATTTCGAATCATATTTACAAATACCAAGTAACATAATGATAAACTGGAAAGTCAAATAAATGGTTATGAAGAATTCAAATCTTTACTCTAAACGGGAAGGTCTCTCTCCTGAAGGCCGAGTCCCAGAAAAGATATTCGTAGATAGTAGCTAAGCGAAAGTTCTCCGTTATCTTTGTCTCCTCCAGTCTTGACGCCTCTATATTATCAACGAGACCAATCAACCACTTTACTCCCTTTTCGTATTCCTTTCCTCCATAAGTGGATATCCACCTATTATACTCTTCCACAGGGGATCCCTTCTTATATAGTAGTTTCCCTATATGCATGTAAACCCAGTAACAAGGAAGAATAGTTGATAGTGCCTCTGGGTAGCTACCTGAATACGCAACGCTCAACAAGAAAGTAGTATAAGCTTTATTAACAGGACTCATCTCCTGTTCTTCAAGTCTAATTCCCCACCTCTTTAGGAAGAAAGTGTGAAGCTTGTCCTCCACTTTAGATATGTTTATTACATGACTTAGGAAAGCGTCTCTCTCCTCTTCACTCCTAGCCTTAGAGGAAATTAGTAAAATTGCCTTGGCAAAGTCTTTCAAATACAAGGCATCTTGAACTATGTAGAACTCAAAACTATCCATAGGAAGACTTCCATCCATGAGTCCGAGGATAAATCGGTGTGATTCTATTGCCTTTATCACATCCCCTACATACGCCCACAATCTTTCAGTTCTTGAGTGATTACTACTTTCTCCTACTAGATCTCTTTTGGATAACAAATAGGCTTTCCTCCTTGACTTTTAGACGCTAATACTCTCATACTTTTGTTTATAAGTCTTCTGAATGCTCGCTCTTTGATGTATGCACAATCTTTACTTAATATCCTTTGTACTAGTCTAGATAACTATTTGAGTCTTTTTACTTTATACTAAAGAGCTATTTTGTCTTTAGATAACACTTTATGCAAAAACTGCTCTATTTAAAGAATATAAACACACATGTGAAAACACGCTTTAGGTTAAAGTTTGTAGAATGTCCTCGTTGGTCCTTTAGATATAGCGTCCAGACAACGCGCTCGTGAGCGTGTAATCCTAGCACGAAGCATTTTTCCGAACATAGTCTCTCTTAGATGCCAAAGACTATATAAAAAGGGGTTATTTACCAAAAAGTTTAGTGAACACAGTTTTTGGAAGTTTTATTATTGCCAAATGGTAGTAAGATTGTTTGTAATATAGCTCGACCGCTGTACACCTTTTAACTGCAAAACAAATGAGTACTTGTTTTGACGTATAAAACCAAAAGGCCGAAAGTGTTCACAACGCTTATCTACCTTTTGCACTTTACGATAGCATTAGCTAGATTAGTTTTTTTAGCTTAACCTTATGATTTAAAGAGCTTTTTCTGGGTAAAAGCGTTGAGAAATAGTTTGATCAACATGAGTAAGAATGTGTCACCACATGGCTCATTCGGATTTTATAGACCGCCTTTTTGTACGATAAAGTATAAATAACATGCAATGGTCGTATACAATCATGCGACCATTGCATTTTTTCATACCAAGTTTAGCTATGAGTATATCATACTTATCTTATTTGCTTGCACTAACAGGAGTAGCTCTAAAAGGTTCTCCTTTTTTGGTTTTTTCTCTTTTGTTGTGCGAATGGCTTACCACACTACGCCTTTTGGATTTTACGACTAAAGGATATTGGAAAAGATTTTTTGGGTTGTGGTTTATTTTGTCGCCAGTGTTATTGCTTCCACTTTCTGTAATTGTGACCAAAGCGCTCATTTTTCACGAATTACAAATTATAAGTATATTTCTTGGTTTTATCCTTTCGTTTTTTATAATCTTTTTACTGTCTTTCTATAGAGTAAAAGTCATCGTACTTACTATTATGTCTGTGCTTTTATTTGTCTTTTCAATCATGCTTAACAGTGAAATTCTTATGTGCTCATCGAGTATAACATCAATCTTTGCCGGCGTATTTTTCATCAACGAGTTAATAGTCTTTGTTGACACTAGACAAATAACAAAATGAACTACAGAAAATTTCTTGAATTGTTCTTTAGAATCTTATGATCTTCTTAACTAAATACTTTCATGAATAAGTTTATATATCTATTCATTATTTGATATCTGTGGCAGACAATCCTGACGAGAGGATAGAAGAAGTCGTTTACAGCTATTTATTAGCTTCTGGTGAAGTGACATTTAAACGACTGTTGTCTTACCTTGCAAGACACAATGCTGACAGGCTTAGAAGAGATCGTGTCGCACTTGTTTTGGGTGCAATGGCAACAAAGGGTGCAATCGGAATTCACAAGGAGAAATCGCAATGGAAAATTCGAGTAATCAAAAAGAGTTAAAGTCTTAACAAGATTTTTGTTGGAATACCATCGTTCTTAACCACTGTAATCGAAGTGCCTGCCTCCTCTAGCGTGGAAAGCGGCTCTAAAGCTTTCCTTACTCGTTGTAGAGTGTTTAATTTATCTTGAAGTGTTTTTATTGACTCTTCTAGTGTGGAAGCCTCCTCTTCAGGTGAAGCGTTAACTACGACGCGCAACCCCATAAGGTCTAGCACTTGAGTTTCTTGTGAGGCTTTAATTCCACTAACCTTACCGCCAGTTAATTTGCTCAGAGCTTCTTGGGCCTTTTTCATTTTTTCGAGTTTTACCCTTACCTCATCTAATCTTCTTAGATAATCACCGAGTAATGATTTGATACGCGCTATTTCGTCGTCCATTTCTTTTGTAAGTTCTGACGCAGATTTGTATGTGTGAATTTCTGTCGACAATTCCGTAAAAGTTATATAGACAATAAATATTTAACCATTTCTCTGCTTTTTACTAAAATAAGTTTTTTGAGGAAATTTAACGGTGTTTGGTTGTGTTTTTTAAAGACGTAAGAATTGGTAATAACTTTAATGCGCTAAACGTCACTCATCTTAAACGGTAGAAAACTCACGTCAATCATGCTCAAAACTAATTTTGGATGTACCATTGTATCTCAAAACATATTTGGTTTTCTTGCATGATTAGTTTTTGATTTACGCTATATTTTACCGTATAAGTCGCACCTTTGAAAAGGCCGCAAGCTGACATTTAACACGCAAAAATGCGAGACATTATTACATTATCCTTTGATGTCGTGGTACATTTATACCATAAACAGAGAAGTTATTTTAGTTAAATGGCAATCAAGGATTTTGATTATCAATCAAATAGCATTGAAAGTTTCTTACCAAGTTCTTGGTTGTTTATAAGTAGGATAACGCACTTTTCAGAAAATACGCTGTCCTGATCTTGTGGAAGGATTAGTAGCGTTCTTTTATCGATTAAAACAAGGGGTATAACTTGCGCATCAATTTGTTTTATTTTGATCCTTTCGTTTTGTGGAACTTCAGGTTTAGCTGTTTTTGATGAATAAACAAGTACAAGTGATAATGTATTTTTTAAGGAAAGTTGTTCAAGAACTGTTTCAAGAAAACGTTTAGAAGTTACGTTTATCATAATTATTTGATTTTGTGCCTTTCGCAATGATGCCTCAATTATACCTTTTACTGGCAATTTGGCTTTAGAGGTGATAACTTCGGTAGACTCAAGTAGCTGATTAAGATGCGACAAAACTTGAGAAACCTCTGACCAGCCTATCAGAAAAAGAGAAGTGAGCCTAATGTCTTTATCGATAGAACCTTTCTGATCAAGTTTTGACTTAATGAACTCGATTGCTCTTTTTATATTCTCAGAGTGTCCAACACTATCCAAAACGGCAAGAGATCTAAAGGTATATATTGTATCCTCTATATCGCCTAGACTTCCATCTGCTTTTTGATTTTTAGCAAGAGTTTGGGACATAATGGAGGCGCGTTCATGTGTAAGAAAACCGATTGTCCCAAGTATTTTTGTGTAAAGTAAAACTTCTTTTGGTTTAATTTTTTCAGTTGTCTTTAACACCTTTTCTTCAAACACCTTTTTTGCGTATTCAAGCGCAAGTTTTGTAACGTTTTCGGATGGAGCTATATGTATAAGAATGTAAGTGAATGCTAAATGGTTTCCCAAAATTGCCCCGTCAGGTAACTGTAATCTTTTTGCGTCATCAAGAACTGAGTTTGAAAGTTCGCTTTCAAGTTTTATATCATGTTCATGGCTTAATTCTAATAGGGTTAGATAAGCTTCTGGGTCTTTTTGTGGCAAATCAATCATCGTTTTTAGCTTAAAGTTAAGATCTTCTCTAAGAGTATTGAATAATGTGCTTATCATTTCTGGCTTATCCCTTCCGTTTAATCTAAGCGCTTTTAAGGCGAAGAGTAGGGCATCCATATTTATTTTTTGAATGTTTTTTTGACTAATCTGCTCTTCTAACCATCTTAATGAACTTTCAAATGGATGTTGGATCGACCAGTTTGCTGTGTAATTCATTAGAGTCTGATAACTACTTTTTTGTGCATATTAATATTCGTTATGTGTTTAAAACACATTATATAATGATGTCTGGATAAGCGTTGTAGCGCACACCGTGGTTTTAAATTGGTGAGCGCGTAATCAACCGCACACCTCTTTAAAGCTTGGCCTCAGAACACCTCAACGCCTTTCGCACCTCAGATTCATTCAAACCTCTACTTGTGTCTTGAAGTCATAAAGGATTAGACGAAGTAGTCTAAAGAGAGACTGAACCCTAAGCCATGTGAGCACATAATACTAACCTGGCTTGTTGTATGGCGACAGAACAATCTATTGGGTTTGTGGTTCACGCTTATACAAGTCGACCAATCTGGTTCAGTTTTTCGTCAAAAGAACCACAAAAACTCAGCTTCGTAGGCTAAAAAGGAAGTGTCTAGGCGAACCAGTTATTTCACCAACGGTGGTACCGCAAAGCGGTTGTTCGAGAGCGGAGTTCCAAAACGACGTTTACTAAACCTCGGATCTGTTAAAGCTTCTTTGGTTAGCTCGAATACAGAATAAATAAGTACATTCTATAACAATATAAATCCAAAAACTCTTTAAACCACCGTAGATTTTCTAGAGCTATGTAGTGATACACTGAATAAAGGTAATGCTCATGAGACGCTTATTTGCACGGTGCCCCCAACGTGATGTTGTCCAGATAAGCGATAAATGACGTTGAAACCAAATGTGTAAAACTCTTAGGACGTTGTCTTAATATAATATCATAACTTAAATCGCTGTGATTTCAATTTTTTTGATATTTTTCTCATAGCTAATACTTAACGTTATAGGAAGTAATACGTGTAAACTATTAAGGAGAATTTTGTACTCAATCGCACTTGAATTATAATAAATAATTATGTGATTAGGGTCTGTCAATTTGACAAATGGAACGCTACATCCTATGAAAACTATCCAATTACCTTTAAATATGATCACACCGCTAATTGTTATTTTTACGCTTTGATTGGAAAAAGGAACGCTTACTGCTGCTTGAATCGCCAAGTTAATGTCC
Organism: Candidatus Marsarchaeota G1 archaeon BE_D; assembly: GCA_003019595.1. GTDB lineage: Archaea > Thermoproteota > Thermoprotei_A > Marsarchaeales > Marsarchaeaceae > BE-D. Next base: position 329 of record NEXD01000067.1, on the reverse strand, counting down.
GAAAGCGGATTTAATCCACACACATCATTTTGAATAGGCGCTTGAAAGAAGAGAGAGAAAGATAGGATTAGCGTCACAGAAAGTACGAGAAGAGCTTCTAAGCTTTTAGATAACAATTTATCAACAACTCCGATGCAATGTTAATAGTCAGGTACACGTTTTGTGAATTTGAAAAAATCAGAATCTTGTTATTTTGCAGAATCACTATAGAATTCGGGTTTGTGGTCACGCCAATCAAGGGAAGGACATTTTCGCCATTTACAACGAAGTGATACGCTAAAGTAAATATATACGTATTCCTGCTTGCGTTTACCAGTAATAATTGCACA
>NEXD01000066.1 GCA_003019595.1 Candidatus Marsarchaeota G1 archaeon BE_D | reverse complement strand
ACGAAGTGGAATACACGAACAGGAGGACTAATGTTGTCCGCCTGTTGCCTATACGGCTTCCAGAGGAGGAAGCTTAGGCGGCTCGCCGACATCTCAGCCAAGCCGTTCAATGAGATCAACTATGAAAGGACGTAGCAGTTCTTCGGCGGCCAGAAAATGGAGCTCGAAGTAGCTTGTGCCAAATACTGCGAGAAGTACAAGCGCGTGCTGAAGGTGAACATCGACTAGGCAGTCGGAGCGTAGTTATCCTTATTCTCAAACTAAAGAAGCTTGGCAAGTCTCACGTCATTAGGGTGTCTTCGTTTGGATACTGGAGGACGAAGAACAAGGGAAGAGGAGGTTGCTACTAGAGAAACGACCGCTACGAAGTGGATGAGGAGGAGAGTGAACCCTTCCTCAAAGATTTCGACATGAAAATTGAGCTCGTCGGTAGACTAAGGTAGTACGGAAAACAAGGGAGGTTAGAGATATACTTCGACGACACAAGAAACGCGTGGTACGCTTCAATCCCAGTAGAAGTCGGAGTTGAGCAAACTAAGGCTGGCAAAAGGAGTATAGGGGGAAAGTCAATACAAAGGAATTCCCAAGAAAAAAGACCGCGTCAATTGACGTGGATATAAATGTTTTAGCTTATTCGTTCATGATGGCACTTGGTTGCTCTACAAAGGTGCAAAGAGGACTACTTTATATCTTGAGAAGCTGAAGTCCAGTCGTCCGCCGACAGGGTAAAAAACATCGGTGAATAGGACGCTCATGAAGAATTCAACAGGTAAAAGGAGAAGTTTGTTGAGGAAGCTCAAAAATGGGCTTCTACACCTGTAGAAACTCGGCGTCTCAGTCAAAACGCTACATTTGGAGTGTCGAAGGTCTACTTGGTTAACTATTCAGCATCGCTCAACCGAAAGTGATAAGTTCACTGTGAAGATGTGGTGCTACCGCAAACTCAATAGAGTTCAAAGCGCAGGAGCACGGAATCAGAGTGTACGAAGTTGTTGAATACAACACGTCGCGTTTCTGTGCGTTTACGGTGTTGAAGTCGAAAGACGTTCAAGTGGAGTGGTTAACTGTGCTAAAGGGCAAAAACTCCATTCGAATTTGAACGGTGCTTTGAACATAGCGAAGTGGTAAGCACCATTTCGACGATCAAAAGACCTCTGTCTTTCATCGTGAACCACAACCGAGTAGCACCTATTAAATGTGGTGACTTAAGACACTCGGAGCCCTCGCCTTTTGGGGAGAGGTCAGAAGTGGTTCACAAAGCGCTTGTAAACAAGATCAAACCTTTTTGTCACCAAAGTCGAATTTCATCGAAAGCGCGATCACGATCACGCCTATCAGCAAAAACAAGTAAGAATACTCACCAAGAAGGTTTGGGTCACCATCGATCAGCTTGGAGTACGCAAGCGCGGCTTCGATTAGCGTGATTATGCCAGCTATAACAAGACCCCTACCAGCGTTGTAAACCCAACCCAAAGTGGATCACTTGTTTTCTACGACAAACATCGTGAGCGTGGAGTGAATGTGGTTTAGCTTTCTAATTCGGCTTACCGCTTCTGTGAGCTTTTCTTGATTTGGCGCTTCCAAATAAACCACAAGGTCGTAAACGCCATACACAGCGTCCACTCTTTTTACAAACTCCACGGCTTGAATCTCTCTTTGCACTTCACTTTCGTGTCCAACGTCTGCGTTGATAAGAAGGTAAGCGGCAACATGGTACGACATACCACAACCATACTACGAAGTTGCTCATAAGTGTTAAGTGGGAGAAATTTTGGTGAGAACCGCTCTGACAAGTCCCAAAACGCCTATAATCGCTGCAAACGAAACAAACGTTAAAGGCGTTGTGTTACCAGCGTACAGCTCAATCATTAGCTCTCTTGTAACAAAGAAGATTCCGGCGTCAATTATGTACGAAGGAGAAATTCTGTTCTTTCCGTGGTACTGCAAAAAACCCAGCATTAGCTCCAAAACCACGAAAACTGTGAGTGTGTCGATCACAAAGTTCTTTGCGCCAATATCGAAAGTGCTTGCGTTCAAAATGTTAAAGAGGTCGAGCGAAAGCTTGTAAACACCAAAGATGAGAGCGACCAAAGTTATAAACGCAAGAAGCATCACCAAATAATCCACGATTTTGCCCATTACGGTAGGAAAACCTTGGTCACTCAAAACACATAAAAAACACCACAAAAAGTTAAACCTTTTTGTGAATTTGTGTTTATACGCTTATGAAGTTTAGCGTGGCGCTTGAGGGTGACCGCGTCTTTGCGTTTTATCTTAAGGCGCTAAAAATTCTAGAAGAGCACGAGTTTTTCTCGTTACAGCTTTACGAACACTTGGGTTTCAAACCCGCTTGGTCGACGAGCTTTCTTTTAGCGCCCTTTTCGAAAAAAGTGAGAATAGGCGTCGTGACCGTTCCGTGCGCTTTTGTCCACCCGCTTTATACAGGCGCAAACGCGCTTGTTTTAAACGAAGTGACAAAGGGAAGAGCGTTGCTCGGAATTTCACGAGGCGCTTTTTACGAAAGCGTTTCACAAAGCCCAAAGAACCGCTTGCAAGCTTTGGTTGACACGCTCGAAATTCTAAAAGCTCTTTTTTCTAAATCGAAAAAAGGATACCAAGGTAAAGTTTACTCGCTTCCAAAAGGAAGAGCGCTCAGGTTTCGATACAGCGGAAGGCCAGTGATTTACGGAGGCTCTAGTGGTCCGCGCACAATTTCGCTTTTGTGCTCTTTTGAAATTGTCGACGGAATCGTCGTGGACAACCTTTGGAACCCCTCTTATGTGAGCGTGGTTCTCGACGCCATGAAAAAGGGTTCGCCGAAGGGCGCAAAAGAGCTCGTGGCTAGACCGTTTTGCGTTGTCGTCGAGGAAGAAAGTGAGCGAAAGCGTGCGCGTAAGCTTGCGATTCGCACGCTCGCTAAGTACCTTCCGAAACTGGTGGACGGGTCTCCGATGTTGAGCTTCGCTGGGATCACACAGGAGGCTTTTAACATCGACGAAGTGTTGGAAAACTTTTGCGCGTTTGGTAACGCATCGGAAATTGTAGAGCAAACTTTTAAAATGTTTAAAAGTGGTGTGACGCATGTTTGCTACGGCTTGCCACTCGGAGTAAATTCAATTCGTGCGCTAAAAATCTTGGCGCAAAAAGTGAAACCTCATTTTACAGAATAGTTACGCTTATTCTTGTTCACGAGCTTTTCGAGCGATGAAACAGCAAGACGTCGTGAGCACAACCTTTGTTTTAAGAACTGTAAACTCTTTGGGGTGGAGTGCGACAATGCCTTTCTTTGCGATTTATTTGGATGTGGTAAGAAGGCTCGCTTTAGGCTCAATCGGTGTGGTTTACTTGGCTTCTGGTTTTGCCACTTTCTTAAGCCAAATTTTGGGAGGGCATTTGACCGACCGCTTTGGCGCAAAGCGTGTTATGCTCACGGGTTACGCGTGTTCCTTCATTTCCTCTTCCTTAACTGGATATCTGATTTTCACAAAGTCACCTGTTTACATTCTCGTCACTCTCTACCCAGTTTTTTCGCTTTTTCGCGGTTTTTCGAACCCCGCAACTTCTTCTTTAATCGCCTCGCTAAAAGAAAGAGCGAAAATGAGCAAGGGCTTTTCACTTCTGACCATGGGAGGAAACTTGGGATTTGGCTTTGGTCCTGCTGTAGGAGGTTATCTTGCGGATTCTTTGGGTTACGCTTATGTGTTCGTGTTTAGCTCTTTTTGCGCGCTTTTCGCAACTTTTTTCGCGCTTTACCGTGTGCGTGACGTTCCAAAGATCGAATTTTTCGAACAAAAAAAGGGAGCGAATCACCTTTCTTTGTTTGTTGTGGTGTTTCTTTCGTTTTTTGTGAATGGGTATACCTATACCACGCTTTCTCTTTATGCGGCAAGTTACGTTCATTTGACAAATTCTCAAATAGGACTTCTTTTTACCACGAACGGACTTGAGATTGTTTTGTTACAACTACCACTTATGAAGCTAATCGACAAATCGCTTTTCCTATCTCCTTCAATAGCGATGCTACTCACGTCTTTGGCGTACTTGGTGGTCGCGTTTTCTCACAACTTTTTTGAGCTGGAGCTCGCGGTTGTCGTTTCCACACTGGGCGAAATTCTTCTTGCCGTTCCCATGCAAACGATCGTGGCGCAACTTTCTAAGGAGGGAAACAGAGGAAGGTATCAGGGTTACTACTTCTCATCAAGCTCTCTAGGTCGCTCCCTTTCTTCTTTTGTAGGACCTTCGAGCATGCAGTTTTTTGAACCTTTTTACGCTTGGTGTGCGGTTGCGGCTTTTTCGGCGCTCCTTTGTTTTGTTCACCTCAAACAAAAGGATATTAGGAAGTTCTCTTAAAGAGTGTGTATGACTTATTCCATTGTCGCGCGCGACAAGTCCACGGGGCTATTGGGTGTTGCAGTGCAGTCTCACTATTTTTCTGTGGGTTCTGTAGTCACTTGGGCGCGCGCTGGAGTGGGCGCTGTGGCAACACAGTCTTTCGCAGAACCTAGCTATGGTGCTTTGGGTCTAGAACTAATGAGCTCAGGAAAAAGTGCCGCTGATGCGCTCAACTCGCTACTTTCGATTGACCCCATGCGAGAGCTAAGACAAGTGGCTATGGTTGACTCTAGGGGCAACGTCGCGGTGCACACGGGTAAAGAGTGTATACCTTGGGCAGGCCATGCAACTGGTGAAGGGTTTAGTGTGCAAGCAAATCTTATGTCAAATGACACGATCTGGGGCGCGATGAAGGACGCTTATCAAGCGAATTTGTCACTGCCGTTTGCCGAAAGGCTTGCGCAAACTCTTTTGGCCGCAGAACGAGCGGGAGGTGACATCAGAGGAAGCCAGTCTGCCGCCATACTTATAGTCGAACCCACGGTTTACCCAAACGCTTGGATGGGTCGTGTTCTTGAATTGAGAGTGGAGGATCATCCGAACCCTGTTGAGGAGCTCATACGCCTCATAAAACTGAAAAGAGCATACGAATGGGCTGATAAAGGCGAACAGCTTTTGCTAGAAGGCAAATACGATGAGTCGCTCAAAGCGTACGAAGAGAGTGTGAAATTTGCCGAGCTTGACGAACTAAAGTACTGGAGGGCGATATCGCTTCTCAGAGTAAAAAGAAAAGATGAGGCGCAAAAGATTCTCGACGAGCTTTACGCGAAGTCGCAAAACTGGAAAACGCTTACACAGCTTATGGTTTGGTCTGGAAGGTTAAAACTTGATGATTAGGGTGGTGATTACGCCATTAAATGGCAAAAAGCTTTTTGATGACAGTTTTGCTATATATACGTGAGACACAATGACGCTTGAGCGTACTAGAAAAGTGGGTTTGGTTTTAAAGGCTTATGAAACGCTTGAAGGCGCTGGTGTAAGACTTAAAAGGGTGTTTGGTGGTACCTCAACCGCAAAGTTCACAGACCCATTTCTTCTTCTCGACCACTTTGGCTCAAACAAAGTAGAGGATTACATCGCGGGTTTTCCGTGGCACCCTCACAGGGGAATAGAAACGGTGACTTATCTTCTCGAGGGTAAGGTTGAGCACCAAGATAGCGAAGGGAACAAAGGTGTGATTTACCCGAATGACCTACAGTGGATGACCGCAGGTAGCGGAATCTTTCACCAAGAAATGCCAAGACCACTTGACCAAAAGAACGAATATGACCTTTTGCAAACCGTGGGTTTGCCCACAAGTGTAGTGGGCTTTCAGCTTTGGATAAACCTACCCGCGAAATCCAAGATGAGCACACCCACCTACAGAGGAATAAAGGGTAAGAATGTTCCCGTGGAACCATTGGAGCATGGCGGAAAGGTAAAAGTTGTTGCGGGTGAATTCAAAGGTGTTCAGGGTGTTTTGGAAGCTGGCGCAAGTGTAGACCCGAGCTATTTCGACGTTGTTCTGCCACCAGAGGGTGAATTCACAACTAAAGTAAAGAACGGTTACACGGTTATCGCGTACGTGGTGAGCGGAAGCGGCACTTTTGACGACCACGCAAGCGCGACGATAGGTGCGGGAAATGCGGTTGTTTATTCGCAAGAAGGAAACAGCGTGTGGATCAGAGCGTCAGAAAAGGGCTTAAGACTCCTTTTGTTCTCAGGGCGGCCTATAAGAGAGCCCATCGCATGGTACGGACCAATCGTGATGAACACAAAAGAAGAAATAATCCAAGCTTTGGAAGATTTGCGAAGAGGAACGTTTGTCAAGCAAAAGCACCCAGTGTTTGTTGAGTAGAACTTTGATCGAACAAGTTGAGCAGCTGTTTTTAAGAGCGAAAAGCCTAAACCACAGACTCCTTTTTTACGTTGCACACACTGCATTAGGAAAGGGTTTCGTGTCTTCTCTTCTTGAAAAGTTTTGCTCGCAAATGTGTATAGCAGTGGTTTACAGGGATGTCACGGACGAAAGCACATCGCTACTACTGGATGAAGTAAAGAAGTCAAAGGTGAATTTTCGGGAGCTTCAGTTTAAGGATGTGAACACTCTTCTTGGAACGACTTGGGATTCGCTCATCGCTGACTTGACAAATCACATGAGCCCTAACGACATAGGCGTTGTCGTAGAGCTGGTAAAAGGAGGAGGACTGGTTTTACTCGTTGGTCCATCGCCTGAAGAGCTCGAGAGCTGGAAAAGCCTCTACCACTCATTTTTTGTGGCACCTCCTTTTGATATCGGGCAAGTTTCAAAGAGATTTGAAAAAAGGCTTCTCAAAAAAACCATAGGAAGGACGGGAGTAGTTTACGTGGACGCAAATCTCAATATGGCTATAGGACCAGCTTGGCCTGAGCCACAAAAGTTAGAGCAACAAAAGGTTGAAGGAAAAATCTTTCCAAGAGAAATTTATGAAATGTGTAAGACGAACGATCAAAGAAAAACCCTGTTTGCTCTTGAAAACCTTTTAAACAAAAACGTTTCGATGGTGATCAAAGCTGACAGAGGCAGAGGAAAATCCGCGGTTTTGGGTCTTGCGCTTGCCGCGCTTTTGAAAAGCGCGCCTTGGCAAAAGTACCTGGTCACCGCTCCCGAAAGGTCGAGCGTTCAAACACTCTTCGAATTTCTCCAAAAGGCGCTTGAAGCGCTTGGCGTGAATTTCAGGGTCACAAAAAGCGAAGATTCGGTTGTGTCTTTGGAGCTCGAAAATTCTGTGGTTTACTATAGGTCGCCATTTGTGGCGCTTAGAGAAAGGGCGGATTTGATAGTCGTGGACGAAGCTGCGGGTGTTTCCCTTCCAATTCTTATTGGTATTATGAAGAGATTTGAAAGGGCGGTTTATTCGACCACGATGCACGGTTACGAGGGCGCTGGAAGAGGCTTTTCTGTTCTGTTTTTGAACAGGTTGAAAAAGCAACGAACAAACGTGTTAGAAATCGAAATGAAAGAGCCCGTGCGCTATGCGTCAAACGACCCAGTTGAGTCTTGGCTTTACGATGTTCTCGTGCTCGATGCGGAGCAACCCAGTCTAACACGCTTGGAAATCAAACCCATTGAAACGCTTTATAGCGCGCTAAACAGGGACGAGCTTTTTGAGAAAGACGAGCTTTTACGAGATTTAATTGGGTTGTACATCACCACGCATTACAGGAACAAGCCAGATGACCTTGCGATTCTTGGCAACTCCCCGAACCACGAAGTGAGGACGCTTTTTTCACAAGAAGGAAAAGTGATCGCTGCGGCGCACGTTTGCACAGAAGGAGATTTGAGTGATTCTCAGCTCAAACTCCTTGAAAAGAAGGACCTGAAAGGACAGCTCATACCGAGCATGATTTTGCGCTACTATCCCCATCTTAAAGCTCTAGGCAAGCTCAAGGGCTTAAGGATAGTGAGAATTGCGGTTCACGCACAACTACACAACCGCGGATTTGGGTCTCACCTTCTTTCCAAAATAGAAGAAGAGTTCAAAAGGTTTGACTGGTTGGGTTCGTCTTTTGGTGCGAACCACAGGCTTCTTTCGTTTTGGTTCAAGAACGGATATTACCCCATTCTTATCGGCGCAAGAAGAAATCCTGTTTCGGGTGAATTTAGCACAGTTGTTCTCAAACCTATAAGCATCGCTTCACAAAAGCTGTGTGTGGAGCTCAGCAAGGAGTTCAGGTTGAGATTTTTGGAGTCGCTTTACGACTCCTACTTTGACATGGATAGCGAGCTAGCGTGGATGCTTCTTTCTAAAACTTATGGTGAGGTGGATGTCAAACCTGAGTTCAAAGGTTCTCAGCGGCTAAGACTTGAGTCTTTTTTAAAGGATTTGGTGATTTACGAAGGCGCGAGCGACGCCATTCGCGCGCTTGTGAAAGCGCACTTTATCGCAAGCGAGCAAAAAAGAGTTAAAATCGAAAAGGACTACGAAAGGCTACTCATCTTAAAGTCTCTACAAGGAAGAAGCTGGGAAGCTGTGCACAGAATTCTTGGGTTGACGCTTGGTGTAAAAACGATAAACGATTTAAGGTCACTATACAAAAGCTTGATTCAAAAAATGTGCGAAGCCTATTTAAAATAAAGTATATGCTCTGAATATTTTAAATTTGGATTGTTTGTGAGTTTTGCACGATTTCCACACTCACCAACGCGTCATCAACATCGTGGTGGGTTAACGTGCATTTACCAATTCAACTTCATGGTCCCACCACGTTTGAGCCTTATAAACTTTTCAAAACCTCGGGGATCACAAAGGTGTAAATACACGCAGAGAAAACACTCGTGTGCGTGTGAGCCTACCGCTTCCGAGCACTTCAAAGACCAGCGCGTGTTGAAAACCCAGCTTGAAGTAGCGTGTAAACTCTATAACACACGCTGAACAAGAGGAGTACCAAAGAAACAAACGCACGATGAGCAAAAACGAGTTGAGACAACTCGCTTTAGACCTAAGAAAGCAAAACCCTGAGTTTCAGTTGCTACACTCCCAAGTTACCCAGCAGGTGGCTTAGTTTACCAAGCGCGTCAGAGATTCTTCGACGGCCTTGCGAACAAACCCAGGGTGAAGAAGCCTCACAAGTTTTTGTGCTTGGTTTACCCTCAGAGTGGTTGGAGGCTTTCTGATATTAGGGAAGCTGGTCTTAGGAAGAACAAAAAGAGGAAAGCTCGTCTCTACCTGAGCAAAATCGGCTTCTTCACTTTAATTCTACACAGGGATCTTCCTTTGAGCCGCGTGTCTCAAGTGTGCGTGAAGGCTTACCCTTCAGGTCGAATCCACGTTTCTTGGTAGAAGTCGAAACCCAGACAGAGAAAACACGCAAACCCAAAAAAGCGGTAGGCGTCGACTTGGGGATAGCAAGACTTGCCACTTTGTCGGACGGTCGCTTCCTTGAGAACCCAAAACCGCTTGAGCGCTCTCTTGATAGAGTCAGGGTGCTTCAGAGCGTCAAGAAAAAAGTTTCTTTTACAAAAACTGGCTTAAAACGAAGACTTGCGAAAGAACACGAACACTTAAAGGATTTTAGACGTGACTCTTTAAACTTGGGGCGCTACTTGCACAGGAGTACGACCTCTTAGTGCTAGAGGATTTGGATGTCCAAGGCTTAATCCAGAAAGGCGAAACCAGGAAGAGGAGGCTTCGACTCTACGACTCCTCTTTTTCAGAGCTGTGCTTGAGTGGC
>NEXD01000065.1 GCA_003019595.1 Candidatus Marsarchaeota G1 archaeon BE_D | reverse complement strand
AAACCTTGAATGAAAATAAAAAATTTTTAGGTTTTTCTTATAAAAGAATAGAGGATCAAAGGTTTTTGCTGGGAAAGGGCAGGTACGTTACAAACGTGCATTTGCCTAATCTTCATTATATGGGAGTATTAAGAAGTGTTTATCCACACGCGTATATAAAAAAAGTGGACGTTTCTGATGCCGTTCATCAACAAGGCATCGTTGGAGCGTTAACAGGGCAAGATTTAACTAAACTCACAAAACCCATTTACCAATGGTACAAGCTGGAAGGTTTAAGAACCGCAAACGTGTATTGTCTTGCGACGAATAAAGTAAGATATGTGGGAGAACCAATCGCAATAGTTGTAGGAAAAGATGCGTATTGCGTTCAAGACGCGCTGGAAAAAATTGTTGTTGATTATGAACCACTAAAGCCTGTGGTGAGCATAGAAGACGCTACTAATCCGAATTCGCCTTTATTGTATGATGAGTGGGGAACGAACATAATGTTAGAGCACGCGTTTAGCAAAGGTGACGTAAGAGAGGCATTTCAAAAAGCAGACAAAATAATAGAAGAAAAAATGTCTTCCCACAGGTACTACGCTGGACCTTTAGAAACAAGATGTTACGTTGCACAAGCAGTGGGCGATGAGCTCTTTCTTTGGGTTTCATCGCAACAACCTTATCAAACGCGTACTGTAGTCTCGCAAACGATTGGAATCCCAGAGCATAAGATAACGGTGTTTTCAACAGACTTAGGTGGAGGTTTTGGCGCAAAACAACCAACGTATCCTGAGGAATCGCTTGTAGCTTTGTGCGCACTGAAGTATAAGGTACCAGTGACTTTCATTGAAACAAGAAAAGAAAACTTAGTTAGCATGCATCAGGCTCGAGAACAGGTACATCATGTAAAAATGGCTCTAAAAAATGATGGCACAATTCTTGCGCTACAAGACACGGTTTTGGCAAACTTGGGCGCCTATTTACCGACGGTTGGGCCAGGTTCTGTAATCATCGCAGCGAAATATCTTCCAACACTTTACAGGATAAGATGTTATGAATATAAGGTTTTGGGTTATGCAACAAACAAAACTCCTTATGGAGCGTATCGAGGTTACGGAAAAGATGCAGCAAATTATGTGATTGAGAGAATGATGAACATAGCGGCTAGAGAGTTAAATCTCGATCCTGTTGAAATCAGGATTAAGAACATTATTTCTCCAAAAGAGCTCCCATATAGATCGGTAACTGGAGGCATCTATGATAGTGGTGATTATTTGGCTTGTCTACAAAAAAGCACTTGAGCTAATAAACTACGAAAAAAGAAAGAATTGAAATCATTAAAAACAACTTGTCGCTTAGGAATAGGGTTTTCTATTACTCTTGAGCCAACTGGCTCACATTATCCTGGCTCTTATATGCTAGGATATGAAGGTGCGACTGTACGTGTTGAGCCTTCTGGAAAAGTTACGGTTCATGTGGCATCTGTCTCGATGGGAACAGGACATGAAACTATGGTTGCTCAAATCGTCGCTGAAGAATTAGGACTCAGAGACCTTTCTGACGTGACCGTCATTGAAAGTGATTCAAGAAGCGGTCCTGTTGGTTTCGGCTCTTGGGCTAGTAGGACAACCATAACTACTGGAAGCGCTGTAGCGCTTGCGGCTAGAGATGTCAAAAAGAAGATTCTTCAAGTGGCGGCAAGGTTGCTTCAAGAAGAGGAAGCCCAACTCGATATAAAAAATGGTATCATATTCGTCAAAACAAAGCCCCAAAAAAGCATAACTTTAGAAGAGGTGACACATGCGGCGTATACTTATTATCCGCAAAAAGTTATGGAAGGAGTGGAACCCGGTCTTGAATCTACACGTTTCTTTATGCCAACCAGTATTGAGACCGCAGAAGGTCCGGAAGGGAGAAATACGTATGGTGCTACAGCCAATTCAGCCCATGCGGCGCTTGTTGAAGTAGACGAAGAGACTGGCGTGGTCACGGTAAAACGATACGTGGTTGTGACAGATTGTGGAAGAATTATAAATCCATTAATTGTTGAGGGTCAAGTTATAGGCGGAGTGGTACAAGGTCTTGGAGGAGTTTTATATGAAGAAAACGTGTATAACGCTGATGGTCAACCTCTTTCAACAACATTTATGGACTATATAATTCCAACTTCTCTTGAGAGTCCGAAAATTGAAGTATATATGAAAGAATCACCCTCACCTTTTAACCCACTTGGTGCAAAAGGTATAGGCGAAAACCCCATTGAAGGAGTTGCGGCAACAATTGTTAACGCAGTAGAAGATGCTCTTTCAGAGTACAACATAAAAATAACTTCTCTTCCGCTTACGCCATCAAGAGTATATGAGTTAATAAAACATGCAAAAAGGCACAAAACTTGAAGATTGCGTGTAAAGTAACTTTAAAAAGAAATTTTTTGTTATGGCTACTTCATGTCTGATGAACAACGGCAATTGACGCAAATATTAAAGAGAATTATAATTGCAGCTTCTGCAGGCTCAGTTATTGAATGGTACGACTTTTACATCTCAGGAACCGCCGCGGCTTTAATCTGGCCTCACATTTTTTTCTCACCAAAATTAGCTACGTCGCTCAAGTTGGCTCTTTCGGTTTCAACTTTTTCTGTAGTTTATTTTTCAAGACCAATCGGAGCCGCGCTATTTGGCAATTTTGGTGACAAATTAGGCAGAAAATCGATGCTTATTTGGACTCTTCTTACAATGGGATTGGGGACGCTTGGAATTGGCCTTCTACCAAGCTATTCACAAATAGGATTTGCTAGCACAATTTTGCTTTTTGTTTTAAGATGGCTACAAGGAATGGGACTGGGCGGAGAATGGGGAGGTTCATCCACATGGATTGTTGAATTCACCGCTTCCGAAACGCTCAAAGGCAGAAGAGGCTTTTGGACTGGCTTGTTGCAGTCGACAGCGGGCATTGGTTCGAGCTTGGCGGCGCTGACTTTCTTTTTGCTGTTTACTCTTTTGCCAAATAGCTTTTATGGTTTTGGTTGGAGAATAGCGTACTATCTCGGAGCTTTTGTCGCTGTAGTCGGAGTGGTAATAAGATACAAATTCGATGAAAGCCCAATGTTTTTGACTCTGAAAAACATTAAAGCGCTGATAAGCGAACCATTGTCTATGTTATTCAAAGAGCAATGGCGTAAAATCTTAGTGCTATCTTTAAGCACGGTTTTTATTGTCGGAGTGATTTCTACAGATATATTGCCGTATTCTGAAAACTTAATGATTGCAGAAAAAATAGATTCGAAATTTGCTGTGCTTTCGGTTGCTATTGGTTGGGCTACTGGAGCATTAATCGCTGTGATTTCCGCAACGCTTTCGGACAACTTTGGAAGAAAAAGAGTTATGCTTGTTGGTGCGCTTATGACTTTGATTAGCATATATCCATTCTTTTTCTTAATTAAGAGCGGATCTCTTTTATTATCGATTGTAGCCGAAATGCTTCTAAATGGTTCATATTACATAACATGGGGTGTTGTAGCTGCGGCTTTCAGCGAACAATTCCCGACAAAATACAGATATTCTGGTGTAGCGCTTGCGTATCAGTTTTCTTCGCTGATCGCGGCTTTACCTCTCACACTTATTTCGCCTTTAGTGATAGCCAAATTTGGGGTGACTGGCGCTTGGGCTTATCTTGGCATTCAAGGTGAAATCTTTGCGGTGATATCTCTTATCGCTATTTTGTTTATTAAAGAAACTATGGGTAAAAAGTTAGAGTAAAGATTCTAGAAAGGTGTTAGGCTTTGAGAAGAATACCAAAAAGTATGGCCACACAACACCCTGATAACGCTAACATGCCACCGTGGTCAAATGGTGATATCATTCAAGGTGACGACGAAGTTTACGAAGCGTATTTTTCTTATAAAGAGCTTGGAATTGAAGAAGTGATGTGGGACGCAGAGGGAAAAGACGTAGACGCGCATGTAGTAAGGAAGCTACTTTCTAGTTACCCTGAATATTTCAAAGAAAGAAAACTTGGGGAAGACATCTTCTTAACCTATAGAATTCCAAATCCGCGCGTGGAATTTTCGGAAAGAAAACTTGTTTCAGAGATTCTCGAAAGTATAGCTACTAGTTATGATGTCGCAAAAGAGTTCCATGGTTACGGAGCACCGCCCATTTTCGAAGTGATACTACCGCTCACTTCGTCTTTCAAAGAGTTAATCCTTGTAAAGCGCTACTACGAGCGCGTTGTTTGCGGAAAAGATTCTATAAGGCTTTTCGAAGACACGAGTGTGCTTGAATGGCTCGGAGAGACCAATCCCAAATTGAAGTAATTCCTTAGATAGAATAGACGACAAACCTCGCCTTTTAAGGTGGGGTAAAGGTTTTTTAACCGCAATCGAGATTCTAACCTGTGACTTCCGAGACGGTCGGTCAGCTTGCTGATATGAGGGGCGGAAGCCGAGATACTCCCGCAATACCGACCGTCTCGGAAGCTGAATTCGAGAATAAGAGAGCAAACGTAGTGCGTCTTTTGCCAAACGGTTTTCAAGAAAGGAAACTGAGAAAATTAACAGACATTTCAGCTAAACTCTTCAACGAACTGAACTACGAGAGAAGACAGCAGTTCTTCAGCGGAAAAGAAGTAGACTTCAAAGGTACCTGGGACAAGCACTACCAAAAGTACAAATCAGTGCTGAGTGTCAACGCACAAGCGGTGATGCAGAAAAACAACGAAGCGTGGAGTTCATTCTTTTCGCTACTGAGGCTAAAGAAAGAGGGTAAGTTGCCACCTCACATGGACCACGTCTCGCCACCGCGCTACTGGAAGGACAGGGAGAACAAGAACAGGAAGAAAATCCTAGTAGTTAGGCAAGACCGTTATGAAGTTGACGAAAAGAACCATAAACTCATTCTCAAAGATTTTAACATGGAGGTCGATTTTGTGGGTAGACTAAGGTGGTACGGAAAGCAAGGCAGATTAGAAATCATCTGCGGTGAAACGACTAAGAGATGGTATGCCCACATACCCGTAGAAGTAGGAGTTGAGAAGACAAAAACTGGAAAACATAGTTCACGGTGAGAGGAAGTCAATACAGATTGAGAAACCTAAGGGGAACAAAACAGCATCAGTCGATTTAGGTATCAACATCTTAGCTTCTGTCGTCGTGGACGACGGCACTTGGTTACTCTATAAGGGAATAAGAGCTAAGGAAGACTACTTTTACCTCGAAAAGAGAATATCCGAGGTACAATCTTTAGCGGACAGAACTAAGAACATCGGCGAATATGATGCTTACGAAGAGTTGGTAGGGGAAAAGAGGAGACTGCTTAGAAAACTAAGACGCAGATTTGCTCACCTGCACAGAAACTTAGCTTCACACCTAGTTAAGACGCTTCATGAACTAGGAGTATCGGCAGTCTACCTCGGTTATCCTTACTGCATTTCTCAAGACAAGTTCACAGTTAACGTCTGGTCTTACCGCAAGCTGATGGATGCTATTGAACTCAAAGCTCAAGAGTACGGTGTGAAAGTGTACGAAGTTGTTGAACACAACACGTCGAAACTCTGTGCTCATCATGACACAGAAGTAAAGAGACAACCGAGAGGTGTTGTCAGCTGTCCTTTAGGTCATAAACTGCACAGTGACTTAAACGGCTCATTGAACGTTATGAAGAAAGTGAAAAAAGTAGTAAACGCGGTAAAGAAACCTCTCTCCTTCATTGTAGACCACAACGGAGTAGCACCCGTAAAGGGGTGTAACACCCAAGACCCTAGTGGAACCCTTGCCCTTTAGGGCGTGGAGGGGTCAGAGAAGACAAAGAGTCTCTTTATCGCGTTGAAGAAATTATAAGGTTTCCAAAACCTCGCCGAGCGGGGATTCAAAAAGAATAAGCCCGGGTGCGGGAAAATTGTGCGGCGTGGATGCAAGGACTTCAAACACAGGGCGTACTCTTCAAAGTCCACAGCGAGTTGGAAACCCAGCTCGAAGTTGCGTGCAAGCTTTACAACACATGCTGAACAAGAAGAGTATGAGAAGAACAAGCGCACTATGAATAAAAACGAGTTTCGACAACTCGCCTTGGACTTGAGAAAGCAAAACCCAGAGTTCCAAACACTACATTCGCAGGTTGCACAACAGGTTGCAGAGAGGTTTTACCAAGCTCGGAAACGCTTCTTTGAAGGGTTGGCAAACAAACCGAAGATAAAGAAGCCTCACAAGTACTTCTCTCTTGTGTACCCTCTGTCAGGCTGGAAGCTTTCTAATATCAGGGAAGTGAGGCACGGTAAAAACAAAAAGAAAAAGGCTCGTCTACACTTAAGCAAGAGATAGGCTTCTTTACCATGGTGATACACACGGAGCTACCCTTAGAGCGTGTGTCCTAAGTTTGCGTCAAGCTCAATCCTTCAGGCCGCATATACGTGGTGTTTCTCGTAGAGGAAGAAGCAGAAGCACCAAACGAGCGGGCACCTGCGGGCGAGCCGAAAAAGACGGTGGGCTTGGACGTGGAACTTTCGAGGCTTGTCACTCTCTCCGATGGGCGCTTCCTCGAAAACCCAAAACCGCTTGAGCGTTCCCTTGAAAGAATCAGGGTGCTTCAGAGTCTCAAGAAAAAAGTTTCTTTTCAAAAACTGGCTTAAAACAAAGACTTGCGAAGGAGCACGAATACGTGAAGGATTTCAGGCGTGACTCTTTAAACTTGGGGCTCTCCTCGTAAAAGAGTACGACCTACTAGGTCTAGAAGACTTGAACGTCTTGGGTTTGATCCAAAGCGAAACCAAAAAGAGGGGGCTTCGGCTCTACAACTCCTCTTTTTCAGAGCTGAGAAGGATTCTTGAGTGGGAGTTTGCAAAACAAGGAAAAACCGTCCTCTTAGTTTCCGCGTTCAACTCGTCGCGCGAGTGCTTTCTCTGCTGTGGAATCAATCAAGACCTGACCTTGGAGGACAGAGTTTTCCGCTGTCTATTCTGAGGTTTCACTCTGGACCTCGACCTTAACGCTTCTTTAATCCTTCCAAAACGCGCAGGGTGGGAGCCACCCGGGTAGCCTGGAAAGCTTCGCCCACTACCTCCTTAGGGTTAAAGAGGACGCAAGGCGGAGCGATGATTCAGGAAGCTTCCGCCTTCAGGCAGAGGTAGCTCACAAGTGGGTACGTGCGTTTAACCAACTCCAAGCTTTTAAGAGTTTTTATTGCGCGCTCTGATCCAGCGCTTAATTACGGATTAATTTCGGCGGTGCTTTTAGCGAAATACGCGCTTGCAAAGCTTTCTCAGCTAGACGTGGAAATTTTTCCGATAATCGGTGTTGGACCACCACCATTCAGAGGAAATTTCAATCCAGAAAATGTTGACAAAGTTTTAAAAGAATACCCAAGCGCCTCTACTTTTACTGTTCAGTCTGCTTTTAGGTACGATTATTCTGTCCAAACAGTGAAAAAAGCTGTTACAAAAATTAACTCTTTGAAACGTTCAAGGATAGAAGGGTCAGAACTTTTGTGCCAAAAATAGTTGAAAGTGTTACACGACGCTACCAACCAATAGCCGAAACGCTTGCGGATTTGGTAAACAAAGTTGCGACTCTTCTACCAAAAAGGAGGGCAAGGAAACTACATGTTGGTTTGTATGGTTATAGCAGAGGCATTGGGCGAGTCATATTACCACGTGCTATTCCGTTTACCGCCGCTCTTTACTCACTCGGATTGCCTCCTGAAATTTTTGGGGTTAGCGCACTTTCTCATTTAGGTGAAAAAGATTGGAAAACGCTTGAAGACGTGTACAAAAACATTGTTTTTGATTTAAAGTGTGCCGCGTCGTACTTTAGCTGGGACACGTTTGAAGCTCTTCTCTCAAAAAAGCTCATAAAACGAACGCTTGCAAAAAGTATAAAGCACGATCTTGAATTTCTTTCAGAAAATTTGGGTGTAAAAGTGGGTCCAACCAACTACGAGCAAAAGAGACACTTCTTGCTTTCAACTCTCTTTTCTCTCTCACTAGTGAAAATCTTTTGGAAGCTAAACTCTATCTCGTAGAAATGGCTAAAACACGCAGGTTTTTGGGCTAAAAGTAGCACTTAATGAACATATCTCAACACGAAATCTGTAAGAACTTTTAAGGCGCATCAATGATTACGCAACAGATTTCTATCACCACTAAACTTTTTTAAAAGCGAGCAAAAAAGTATTGAATTGCTCGTCTTAAGTAAGCAAACGCTTGAAAGGTTGTTTAACGCCGAAGAGGCGCTAAATGCGCTCAGCTTAGGATACAAACATTTCGAAATGGGATTGGTGAGCAATCCAGAGCGTAGCGTAATCGCTAAAGATAACGACTGGTGGGGTGTTATGCTCGCTCATAGCTACGAAACAGGCGTGTGTGTGAAAGCGGTTAGTGTGCTACCAAACAACGCAAAAAAAGGGTTACCAGTGACCCAAGCGCTTGTGATTTATAACAGCGCACTAAATGGCGAACCGCTTGCACTTATTGAAGGAACCACTTTTACCGCCTTAAGAACTGCTTGTGTTAGTGCGCTAGCCTTAAAGCTTTTGACAAAGCCCGAAGGCGTTTTCTTTGTTGGCACAGGACTACAAGCCAGATACCACGCCTTCGTGCTAAAAGAGCTATTCGACATTAAAGAAGTGAACGCGCGTTCTAAAACCACTCGATCTAGGGAATCCTTTCTCTCTTATTGCGCAAACTTGGGTTTAAAGGTCAATTCTTCTCTCAAGGAAGAGGAAGCACAAACAGTCATCGTTGCTACGACGTCAAATGTGCCTGTGGTTGAGCGCTTTGGTGAAAAAAACAGAATCATAGTTTCGATTGGCGCTCCCACTCCAAGCGCAAGGGAGCTTTCAGACCAAGTGTTAAAAAAAGCGGATTATATAGTCGTGGATTCTTACGAAGGCTGTTTAAGGGAGGCTGGTGACATAATCCAACCGCTCAACGCAGGTTTTATCAAAAGAGAAAAAATTGTGTCGTTGGGCGAGCTTGTAACATCAAAGAAAAGTGTGTCAGGTAAAATCGTTTACAAGTCAGTAGGAATTGCCTTTCAAGACCTTTATATCGCTAAATTCTTTTTTGACAAAGCGCAAAAAGAAGGTGCAGGGCAAAGCGTTTCACTTTTTTAAAGCTTCCAAAACCTCGCGTTTTAAGGCTGTTAGTTTACAGTAAAGCTAATACTTTTTGATGCTTTTTGACTTTTCGGCATCCACCTTGAAAGTTGGTTTTGCTCTTAGGTCCGAAGTTTTCCACCCGGCTACGATCCAAAAGGCTGTATCCATGCTTGAAGATTTGGGTGTGGAAAGCGTTTGGTTTCCTGATATAGCGTTTGATGCGCTAGAGCTTTCGGCGATTGCGCTAGGCGCCACGCAAAAAATAAAAGTGGGCACTGGAGTGATTCGAATTTTTGAGCACTCGCCTGAGCAGCTTGTAAAAAGAGTTTACACGCTCAACCAAGCCTCTGGAAAAAGGTTTACGCTTGGCGTGGGCACTGGCGCAAGGACTGGAGAAAGGGCGGTAGAGGATTTTCTAAAGCACTATAAGCAGTTCGTTCAAAATTATCCAGAAAAGGGCGAGCTTAACGTTTACTTTTCGGCTTTAAGAAAGCGAATGCTCAACTTGGCTATAAAAGAAGCCAATGGCGTGATTTTTAACTTCTGCTCACCAAGCTATGTTTCAAAGTTAATAGGCAACGCCGAAAAGACAAAACTTTGTTTTTGCGGTGTACATAAAG
>NEXD01000064.1 GCA_003019595.1 Candidatus Marsarchaeota G1 archaeon BE_D | reverse complement strand
ACACGCGCGATTTCAAGCTGGTGTTTTCTCGCACGGTTTCTTTCTCTGTTGGAGTACTTTGAAAGAACCCTCCCAGCTTTCTTGGATTTTGAAGCCTTCCTCTGAACGCTCCTCCTCTTCTCGAAGGATGAGATGTGCACCGATGCCAGCTTCTTAGTGTCTATCCTCACCCACCCTGTTTCAGGTGAGTAGCCGTCGAGCGAAAGCAAATTGAAGTCCCACGCAACGGCGGGTTTTCCGCTTTGAGTGTCATCGCAGTGTACTGGGAGGTGCACCTTTTCAAGCGTGATTACGGGTTCACCGAGCGCAGACGAGGACACCTCGCTTGGTAGCTTAAAGTGTCTAGCTGAGAGGTCGAGGTACACGTACTCGCCCGGCTTAACTGTTAATCTCAGCTTTTCACCCTCAAGCTTTATGAGCGTTTGTTTGGCTCTTACAAAGAGTCTTCTTGCGGTGGGCCTCCTCCTCTTTCTATAACCCTTAACATAGTTTTTTCTCCAGGATTTTAGTATCGAATAAGCGGTTTTGATCGCGGAGTCCACCCAGTGCGCGGCGTAGTCCCAATCCTCAAGGAGGCTATCTCTAAGTCGCCTCTTGTACTCTTTGCTTTTCACGTCCACCTTGTACTTGGGTAGGAGCCTCCACTGCTTCTTCCCTGGTATCTTCCTCTTTTCCACTCTATGTTATTCCAAAGCTCTTCGAGCACGCGGTTCACAGCGTCCCTGTGCGCTAGAAGCAGTGGTAAGAGCTCCTCTCCCGATTCATGCTTTAGCGAATAGCTTCTCAGCACACTGAACACCCTGTGACCCTTTATGAGCGCACACCCGCTCACACACACAGATATATTTCATAAACCGATATAAACCCTTATAATCTGAAACTGCTGACAACGGCAACTTATACCGCAAGCATTCCTTACAACGGAACGCCATTCTACGGTGCGTATACGCAATTGGAGTTTCAGCCGTGTTGCAACCTATACCCGATTACTCAGTACAGGGTTAACGCTGAACTTCAACAAATGCAGATAGTAACCATTACGGGTCAAAGGATATCTCTACCCGCAAGCTATATGCTACCGTTCACGCTCGACGCACCACCGAGCTGGAGCTTCACGTACTATAATTCTCAACAAGCGGGATACCAGCAAATTTCAAGTTTTTAAGGTTCGGGCTTTACGATTCGCTCATTTTTCAAAGCTCTTAGCGATTAATAGCGGTGTGCTCTTTAAATTGCGCTCAATTTTCGCACGCTCTTTTGGCATCATAACTGGCTTAGCCTTTGGTAGAGCGCGTCGTCAAGCTTGTAGTCCACAACTTCTGCGTTTTGCTCCACCTGTTCGGGTTTGGACGCGCCCACGATCACAGAAGTGACCACTGGATTTTTGAGTATCCATGAGAGAGCGAGTTTCGAAAGCGGAACTCCCACTTCCTGCGCGATCGCCTTTAGTTTGTTAAGCGCCACAAAATTTGCGCTTTTGAGCCTTTCGGCGTAGCGCGGATTTGTGGCGGCTCTGCTACCTAGTGGCGGAGGCGCGTTTTCGGAGTACTTACCAGTGAGAAAGCCTCCCATTAATGGACTGTAAGTGAAAACTCCAAGCTTTTTTTCTTGGCAATACGGAAAGAGCTCCCTTTCTGCGTCCCTTTGAAGCAGGTTGTAAGGAGGTTGAACTGCGACGATTTGCTCAAGCGAGAGGTTTTCGCACACTTGTTGCGCGCGCTTTAGCTGTTCAAGCGTGAAGTTTGAGCATGCAACGTAAAGCACCTTTCCTTGCTTTATCAAGTAGTCGAGCGTTTTCAGCGTTTCTTCAAGTGGTGTTTCTTCGTCAAACCTGTGCATATAGTAAATGTCCACGTACTTTGTGTTGAGCCTCTTTAGGCTTTGTTCGATTTGCCACACGATGTGTTTTCTTGAAAGTCCTGTGGCGTTTGGAACAATTCCTGCTGGCATGCCCACTTTTGTGCAGACCACGAATTCATCACGATTGCCGTTTATCGCGCTACCAATGATTTCTTCGGATTTTCCACCCGTGTAAACGTTTGCGGTGTCTATCGTGTTTACTCCCAAATCTAACGCTTTTTTAATAATAGAAATTGAGGTTTCTCGATCCACTTGACCACCAAAGTTGTTCGTGCCTAGTGTTAGCCTCGACACCTTTAAACCAGTTAACCCAACTCTTTTGTACTGCACAAACTCATTTGTTTTTAGCGAGTTAAATTTTTTAGTCTCAAATACCACTTGCGCATTTCTCAAGCAAGTTGAAACAAATAGTTGTTTTGGGTGGGGGAGTCGCAGGGCTTTTTACCGCTTACTATCTAGCCAAAGAAGGCGCCTCGGTAATGCTCGTAGAAAAGGAAGAACTTGGTGCAGGCTCTGTGCACGCAGCGGGTTTGATCGAACCGCAAACGGTTTACCAGATAAACACCATTAGCTACTTACGCGATGCACTTCAGTTCGCAAAAAGAGGAGTTCTTACGATAAAAAGCGTTGATGGTAACTGGGCGCTTTGTTACTTAAGGGCTTTGGCTTCTCCGAAAAGCGAAGACCCAAGCCTCTTTGAAATGCTACGCTCAATGTCTCAGTTTTCTTTGTGTGAATATAGAAGGCTCGCTCAGGAAGACCGTGAGTGGAGCTACCAAGAAAAGGGGTTGCTAGAACTTTACGAAGAAAAAACAGCTTTGAAGAGGCGTTGAGCGAACACAAAAAGCGCGGAACGCAATACGAAGTTGTTGAAAAAGAAGGTTACGCAGGAGGGATATTTTTTAAAGAAGTTGGCTCGGTTTGCACCGAGCTTTTTGTTCAAAGAATGGCCAAAGAGCTTTCAAACGTCGAAATACTTAAGGCAAAGGCTGAGCGCGTTGAGCTAGACGGTTCTATCCAAGTTTCTGGTAGGACGCTCAAACCTGAAGTGGTTGTCGCCGCAATGGGCGTTGAGTGTAGAAAGCTTGGTGTTCCAGTAACCGCGGTAAAAGGCGTGGGACACAGGGTTTCTTCGCCCAAAAAACTTGACACGCCAGTTATAGTGTACGAGCGCTCTCTTGCGCTCGTTAGTTTTGATGATTGGACAAAAATCACCTCGGGTCTTGGGTTTGATTTTTCACCAACAAGCGAAGATTCGCAACTAGATTACGCAAAAGGGTTTCTAGGCGAGCTCAAGCTCATAGACTCAAAGGTGGGCTTTAGACCTTGCTCACCAGACGGTTTACCCATAATAGGAAGAAAGCAAAACGTCGTGGTGGTCACGGGAGGCTTTAGGCTCGGTTGGAGCCTTGCGCCCGCAATGGGTAGATACGCCGCAGATTTGGCGCTTGGAAGGGTGAAAGAGTATCCTTACATTTCAAGGTATGTGAAGGGAACGCACTCCGCTTACTTAAAATAGAAAGCTTTTTTATGACTTACGCGATTTGTTTGTGTAACCGTTTTAAGGTAGCGCTTATGATTTCCATTCGCTTTAACCTCGAACAGGTAGGCGGCGAAGCTCCATCTGGCTTTACTGGTTTTGTTACACGCGCATCGTTCCTACAATTGGTCAAAGAGGCTGATCCTGCGCTATCCACCCTTTTACACGGTGGGTACGACGCGACAAAAAGGATGAGGTCGTTTTACTCGCTAAAACCGCTAGAGTACAGCGCGTCAAAGCAAAAAGCCTGGTTTGAAGTGAACTTCAAGTTGAGTGAAGTCGCAAGAAGCACGCTTGAAAGCTTGTTGAAGGCTACAAAAAAACAGCTTATGATTGGTAGCGCGGAATTTTTGATTGAATCGCTGAGCGTAAAGGAGCTAGAACCACGCACGCTTTCGCAAACGCTCGAACAAGAGCTTGAAAGCGCGGACTCTTTAGACTTAAGGTTCAAAACGCCCACTTACTTTTCCACCAAATCGAATTTTAAGGTGATTTTACCCAATTTGCTACTCATGTTTATGAACGCAGAAAACGATATGTATATCGCGCGCTACGCATCAATTCCGCGAAAACACGTTTTCAATCTAAGAAGAAAGCTCGGTTTTACTGGTGTGCAAGTGAAATCCGAAATTGTGAGAGACGGTAAAAAGCTTTATCCGGGTTTTACTGGTTGGGTAAAAGTTCGCTGGAAGGAGCTTGAGCAAAACGAAAGAAGCACGCTTTGTCTGCTACTAGCTTGGGGGGTGCTGTTCAACGTTGGCAGTGGAAGAACCGCGGGTTTCGGAGTGCTACAAGTAGAGCCTTGTAAAAAAGCGATTTATAAGTGACCTTTGAAACTTTTGTGACATGGAGCAAATAACAGTTTGTTTAACTGTAGATGTAGACTCGGTTGCAAGCTGGCTTGCGATGTATCACGGAAGCACATCGGTTGGCGACATTTCAAGAGGGATCTTTTCGGTAAGGGTTGGACTGCCAAGGATCTTAAGGCTTTTTGAAGAACAGGGTGTAAAAGCAACATGGTTCTTTCCAGGTCACACCGCAGAAAGTTTTCCTGAAGAAGTGAAAAGGGTTTTGGAAAACGGACACGAAGTTTGCCCACACGGCTATTCGCACGAAAATCCAGCGATGCTTGACGAGAAAAAGGAGCGAAAGGTTGTGGAGAGAGCGACACGCGTAATACAGAAAATTTCTGGGAAAAAGCCGATGGGTTACAGAACGCCTTGGTGGGAGCACAGCAAAAACACGATAAAAATCTTACTTGAACTTGGCTACGTGTACGATAGCTCGCTTATGGAAGAAGAGTTTCACCCCTACTTTTTAAGGATTGGTGATGAATGGGCCGAAGTGGACTACTCAAAAGACCCAGATGAGTGGATGAAGCCCTTTGTTTTTGGAAAACCAAGCAAACTTCTTGAAATTCCGCCGAGCTGGTATCTTGAAGACCTAACACCACAACTTTTCGCAAGACACTTACTACCAGGCTATGGCTGGGTTAGCGCCGACGTGGTTTACACGCTGTGGAAAGAGCATTTTGATTACCTTGTAGAAAAAGAAGGAAGTGGAGTTTTGACGATCACGATTCATCCAGAGGCAAGCGGTAGACCCCAGGGCTTAAAAAGGCTCGAAGAGTTCTTGAATTACGTCAAGCGTAACACGAGCGCCAAGTTTTCGACACTTAAGGAAGTTGCGCTTGAGTTTAGCAAAAATGCCAAATTTCCTGATTAAAAAGCACCTGGATAATCTACGAACCACGGAAGCTTCGCTTAAGCTGTTACAAGCGTCACGGTTTAACACATAGTCTTAAATTAGGAGCTTTTGTGTCACAAAACTCTCAATTGACCAAAGTGTTTTGCGAGTATTGGGTTGAGTATCGTGTACTCCTCGTTCTTCTTTTCTACGAAGCCACGTTTTATGAGATTTGTAAGATACCTATTGAGCTCTGAGTCGTTGAGTGTTCTTTCTAGCCTTTGTTCAAGATACCTCTTTATCTGGCTCCACCTGTTCATTCCTCTACCAAGCGCTTCAAGAAGCAGAGGATAGTTCTTCGAGAACTTCGTGACTTCGTCCAGCTCAAGCTTTGCCGCAAGCTCGAAAACTTCACGCGCGACGTCTTCTGATACCACCCTTTTTTCAATGCACCTCAGCCCGAACTCGTTGAGCCAGCCTGCTATTCCGTCAAGATACTCGACCGCTTTCTCCAAAACCTCTTCTTTATACGCCAACCCCACTTCTTCAAAACCATTGCTCAAAAAGCTTACAGAGTGCTTGCGGTTAAAGCCTTCTAGCCTAAGTTCAGGAATGTGCCGCCCGAATAGCGGCGAGTTTGGATCTTCAAGCTTTAAGAAATCTTCGAGTAGCCCCACTTCCGAGCCTGTTATCACAAACCTTATGTTTTCGCAGTAGTCGTAGCAGTGCGCGAGGATGTCGAGCACTACTTGGCCCACACTACCACGTAGCCTCTGCGCTTCGTCAAGCGCAATAACAGTTTGGTTACCAAGTGAGTCAATTCTATCGAAAACTTCTCCTAGGTTTGCTCTTGTCTCCTTCCCCCAGCTTAGCGACACGCCCGAACCAAACACGCTCACCCCCCTAATACCTCGAAGAACACTTCTTAATTCAGTCCATCGGTTGAGTTTTGTGAGCACACTCGAAAAGGTGTCGTAGATTTCCCTGAATGAGTTGCCAGAGGTTCTCACATCAACCAGCGCGAAGTTTTTCTTTACAAATTCGTGAAGGTAAACGTTGATGAGCGATGTTTTGCCCACCCTTCTAATACCTGTAACAAGGATGATTTTGTTTGTCTTAATTAATTTGTCAAGCGTGTCAAGCTCCTTTTCCCTGTCGAACAGGTCTTTTCTACTGGTTTTCGGCTCAGGGGAAAACAGCATTACTACCACCCAGGTAGTGAACTACCACCCCGGTAGTTAAACGCTACGGTATAAAAACCGCAAGCTTCAAGAATTCATCGCGCTCCTTCTTGTTAAGCCAGCTCGATCACTATTTTTTCTGCGGAAATGTCCTCAAGAATTGCGTTGTCCCCACCTATCAGATACCTTTTTCCGCTCGCCAAGTCTTGTAGCTCGAAGTTTATCACATCGCTTGTGACCCTTACGTTAAAAGGAAAACCGCTCAGCGTGATTTGCGTTTTTTGTTTTAGCGTGTACCCAGAAACCGTGACCTTTGGCTTTAGACCCGCTTCCTGCGCTTTTAGGATTTCCCACACCGCAAACCTTTGAGAATAAAAGCTCATCGGGTAGTCGCTTTCGCGTAAGAGCTTTCTAAACGCGGTTTCCGAAGATTTCCAAGCATCAAAGAAGTAGTGTATAAAGAAGAGCGACATCAGCTTGTCCTTAAACACATAGCCGTAAGCGTTGTTTCCTTCTTCCAAACTCATCATTCTCGGCATTAGAACGCTTTGCTCGGCATCGGGCACGACCAAATAAAACTGTCCGAGCGCGTTGGTCTTGAGCTCAACTATTCCAGCGCTCACAAGCTCGCTCAAAAGATCCTGCTCCAAAGAAGGGTAAAGCAACACATACGTCTTTACGCCTTTTGAGCACGCCACTTTTATCGACTTAACAAGCTTTCTCAAGATGTGTGGTGGTGCCTCTATGTAAAGCTCGTTTTTCGCTTCTTGAATTAACGAAATTGAGTTGTTGACCACGTTGTCCAAGCCTCTTGTGACCCATATCAGGTTTCGCCTTGCAAGCTCATTTGTAGAGCTTTTCACGATCGCCGAAATTATTGAACTCTTCTTTTTTGTGTACTCCCTTTCGAGTCTTTCGAGAATCACCGAAGGCCTTTCGGCTATGTACACCTTTGGTTTGCTTTGTTGCACATACAAAAAACCCTTGCGCTCTAGCGATGAAATCACGTCGTAAAGCTGTGGCTGGTGAATTGAAAGCTCGGCCATTATTTCCTTTGCGGTTGCGCTACCACGAAGAAGCAAGTAAGAAAGAACAGAGGCTTCTTTTCTCGATAACCCAAGTGACATCAAAGCCTCTTGTAGCTCGCCGTCTTGCTCGCTCATCCTGTGAAAAAGAGGTGCGCTCAAGCTTAAAAGCTTTCGCGGATTGAGTAAATCCCACGTTTTGAACGAAAAATCACACCGCTTTTCGTTAAAGTGAGCTGTATCAAGTCACGCCCAATCCTCATGTTTCCAAATTTTACTCTTTCAAACGGTTGAGGTAGCCAAGGGCGAAGTGCTATCTTTTTCTGGGTTTGGTCAATTTCAAGCCCAAGTAGGCCGTGGCACAACGCTTGAAGGGTGGTTGCGGCAGACCAAAGCTGTAAAAAGCAACCTCTCTTAGAGTTTGAGATTTCGGGAAAACACGCTGGTGAAAAGCTCGAAAAACTATCAAGGTTGACCAAAACACCGATCCACCCAAGCTCGTTTAGCGAATAGTTAAAGCAACCAATGGAAAAAAGAGAGGTGGCAACTGGCATCACAGTTTTTTTACGTTTTTCAACCTTTAACCCATGACTCCACATCTTTCGAAGCGCGGTTTTTGCGACCTTGTTTGCTATATCTTTTGGCGCAATCTTTGTAAACAAAGGAAGCACGGAAACCCAAAACCAGTTTGTTATTCTTTCACCTTCTTTCAAAGTGTCCGCGTAAAACTCTTTTTGCGCATCCCAAAAGTGTGAGTTAACAAGGTTTTGGATTTGCTCACTTCTTTTTTCGCACTCCTTTGAAGTTGCGCTATCCCCAAAAAGCGAGTGAATTTTAGAAAGCGCGCGATAAGCGAGCGCGCCAAAGCATGCGACGTCTATTTTTGTTCCGCTAAACCTCTGCTCGTCTTCCATAACCCCCGCGCCTTCTGGAACAAGAGAATCTTTTGAAAAGTACTCGAACATCATTTTGGTTGCGCCTTCTAAGTGCTCTTTTAAGAAGCGTTCATCACCCGTAAACGTGTAGATGTCCCAAAGAGAGCAAACAAGAAGTGGCGTTTCTTCTAAATCACCGTAGTTGTAAATCCTACCGTTTGTCACGATTTCGTGTGGAACCCTCCAAGCGTTTTTGCTTGCAAACCTGTAAAGAAGCTCAAACGATCTCAAAGCTTCTTCGAAAAAACCCGCAAAAAGTAGTCCTGGTATTGAAAACGCTGTGTCTACACCAAAGTACCAAGGATAGTCTGGAAAACCCGCGACAACACCATCTCCGATTCCTTCTTGGCGATGAACGCACCATAGCAGGTTGGTTTTGAGCCATTCAACAAGGTTTCCGAGCTCTTTTGGTTCAAGCTTAAGGTAGCGCCTGTCAAAGAATTTACGCTTAAGTTTGAGCTCTTTTTCAAAGCTCAAACCTCGTAACTCTTTTTCTACAGTTTTTTTGCCAAAAGGTGAAGCGCAAACGTAAACCACGCTTTGTTTTGAAAGAGAAAACTCCACTCGGTTTTGCCTTACCTTCCAAGGAAGCCTTGGCTTTGTTTGAAACACAATCAGCCCCTCGTGTTTTTCTTCTTTGAATGTGGGAAAGCCTTTTTCGAGTGAAAGCTTGAGCTTGTCAGCACTTCTTTTCGAAAACCAAACAGGGGTGTCGTCCACCACAAACACAAGCTTCAAACCTTGCGCTCCTTTTATTCTTAGAGCTAAACAACCCTTTTTCAAACAAACGAGCTCCTCTAGCTCAACTGTTTTACCCGAAAGCTCGAACTTTTTTAAGACGCTTTCCTTTTTTATGGTAAGAGACAAAGCGCGTAGTTTTGTTCCTTCGTACGCCAAGTAGTAGCACTCTAAAAATCTGAGCGGTGGAACCCAAAACCCTCCCATTTTTCGAGGTAGATGAAATCCAACCTTTGCCGCGGAGTTTGGTTTACAAATCATGTACGATTTCAAACCCGTGTTCACATACGGAAGATTCACGCGAGTTTCAACGAAGCTAGAGTGATCGAAAAACACAAACCACAACACTACTTGAGTGATTAAAGCTTTAGGAATTTTGAGCATTTATGGAAAGGGTTGTTTTCTAATAACTTGTTTTAAGAAGTCTAAAACTTCGATCTTTAGGAATCACGCTGCACCTCGATGAGAGTAGCATTTAAAGCAGTGGTATGACTCGTTGAAAGCTAACACCTGGAACCAAGCTTACTAAGCGGTGTTGTCGATGTAAGCCTTTGATAACTATCTGACACCTTAACTCGAGTTGAGCGATCCTGATTAAGGGCAAACCGAATAAGGGCGCTTGTAACGATTCTTGGGTTTTTGAAAACTCTTTAAGTCTTCCTGCGATTTGCGATTGCGTCCGTATAAGCGATTCAGGCGTGTCACACTCGATCCACTGGTACATGGCTC